>CAZOHN010000060.1:0-17175 GCA_964579325.1 uncultured Rhodobacterales bacterium | reverse complement strand
TGTGGGAGATCCTGCCCAACGCGCGGGGGCCGCTGATCGTCGATTTCTGCCTGCGGATCGGCTACACCACGATCCTTCTCGGCACGCTGGGCTTCTTCGGACTAGGCGTATCGCCGGAGTCCCCCGACTGGGGCTCGACGATCAACGAGGGGCGCCGTCTCCTCGCCGTCTTCCCCCACCCTGCCCTCGCACCGGCGCTTGCTCTGATGAGCCTCGTGCTCGGCCTCAACCTTCTCGCGGACGGGCTCCGCGAGGAAAGCCTGAAGGATTGACGCCATGCAGGACTATGACGGCCCGATCCTAGAGATCGAGAACCTGTCGATCTCGTTCTTCACCCGGCTGCGCGAGATCCCCGCGGTGATGGACTTCTCCTGCACGGTGATGCCCGGCGAGGCGATGGGCCTTGTGGGCGAGTCCGGTTGCGGCAAGTCCACCGTAGCGCTCGCGGTGATGCGCGATCTCGGCAAGACCGGCCGGATCGTCGGCGGCAGCATCAAGTTCAAGGGCCGCGACATCACCCGGCTGAGCAACGAGGAACTCAGGCACATCCGGGGCAAGGAGATCGCGATGATCTACCAGGAGCCCATGGCCTCGCTGAACCCGGCCATGAAGATCGGCCGGCAACTGATGGAAGTGCCGATGATCCATGAAGGCGTCTCCGAGGACGAGGCGCGAAAGCGGGCACTGGAGGTGGTGGCAGATGTGCGACTGCCTGACCCCGAGCGCATCCTCGGCGCCTACCCACACCAACTCTCCGGCGGCCAGCAGCAGCGGATCGTGATCGCGATGGCGCTGATGTCGAAGCCCGCGCTCCTCATCCTCGACGAGCCGACCACCGCGCTCGACGTGACGGTCGAGGCCGCGGTGGTCGACCTCGTGAAGGACCTTGGCGAGAAGTACGGAACCTCGATGCTGTTCATCTCGCACAACCTCGGGCTGGTGCTTGAGACCTGTGACCGGCTCTGCGTGATGTACTCGGGCGAAGCGGTCGAGACCGGGTCGATCAAGGAGGTCTTCGACCGGATGCAGCATCCCTACACCCAGGCGCTGTTCCGTTCGATCCCGCTGCCCGGCGCCGACAAGAACTCCCGTCCCCTCGTCGCGATTCCCGGCAACTTTCCGCTGCCGCACGAACGCCCCAGAGGCTGCAACTTCGGCCCGCGCTGCGACTATTTCGAGCCCACGCGGTGCGATGCGCGCGATGTGCCGATGTTTCCGGTGCCCGGCGACGAACGCCACGCGACGCGCTGCCTGAAGTTCGCGGAGATTGACTGGACCCAGCCCGCCAAGGCCGCGAAGGCCGTCGAGAAGACGCCCGTGGGCGACGTCGTGCTGCGGATGGAGGACCTGCGCAAATACTATGAAGTCAGCCAGGGGATGTTCGGCGGTGGCGGGACGAAGGTCGTCAAGGCCAATGAAACGCTCAGCTTCGAGGCCCGTGAGGGCGAGACGCTGGCGATCGTGGGCGAGTCAGGGTGCGGCAAGTCCACCTTCGCGAAGGTGCTGATGGGGCTGGAAACCGCGACGGATGGCAAGATCCTGCTCTACAATCAGGACATCCAGGATACGCCGATCGAGAAGCGCGGGGTCGACACTGTCTCGTCGGTCCAGATGGTTTTCCAGAACCCTTTCGATACGCTCAATCCCTCGATGAGCGTTGGCCGGCAGATCATTCGCGCGCTGGAGATATTCGGGGAAGGCGCGTCCGACGAGGCGCGCCGGGACCGGATGCTCGAACTCCTGGACCTTGTCAAACTGCCGCGGGAGTTCGCCGACCGGATGCCTCGCCAGCTTTCTGGCGGCCAGAAGCAACGGGTCGGCATCGCGCGGGCCTTTGCCGGTGGCGCGAAGATCGTCGTGGCGGATGAACCCGTCTCTGCGCTTGACGTCTCGGTGCAGGCGGCCGTCACGGACCTGTTGATGGAGATCCAGCGCAAGAACAGGACCACGCTGCTGTTCATCAGCCACGACCTTTCGATCGTTCGCTACCTCTCGGACCGCGTGATGGTGATGTATCTCGGCCATGTGGTCGAGATCGGGACCACCGACCAGGTGTTCTCCCCACCGTATCACCCCTATACCGAGGCGCTGCTTTCGGCCGTGCCTATTGCCGACACGCGGGTCGAAAAGAAGCGGATCGTGCTCGACGGCGAGATCCCGTCGGCAATGAACCCGCCACCCGGATGTCCGTTCCAGACCCGCTGCCGATGGAAGTCCGAAGTCCCCGGCGGTCTGTGCGACCGAGAAGTGCCACCCATGGTCACGCTTGGCCCCGGTCACCAGATAAAGTGCCACTTGCCCGCCGAGGTGCTTTCGCGGATGGAACCGGTGATCAAGATCGCGGCAGAGTGAGCGAGGCGCGCGACGTAACAATCCTGATGGCCACGCGGAATGGCGCGGTCCACCTCCAGGCGCAGCTCGACTCGATCCAGGCACAGACGCACCGCCACTGGCGTCTGGTCGTGTCCGACGACGGCTCCACCGACGCCACCCGGGCTATCCTGTCGCGGTTCGGTTCAGAGTACCCGGACCGGCTTGCGGCGGTGCGCGACGGTCCATGCCGGGGCGCGGCGGCGAACTTCCTGTCGCTGCTGATGTCACCGGAGGCCGGCCCGGGTCCCGTCGCCCTTGCCGACCAGGATGACGTCTGGTTCCCTTCCAAGCTTGCCCGGGCGCTGGCTCATCTCGGTCCCGACGATGACGGCATCCCCACAGCCTACGCCGCACGGGTCGTCTACGCGGACCCCGATCTCCGGCCTCTCGGCCCCTCTCCGCACTGGCGACGCGGGCCCTCGTTCGGCAACGCAATGGTCGAGAACGTGACCGGCGGGCATACGCTCGTGCTTTCGCCCTCCGCCCTCGCCTTGGTCCGCCGGGCAGGCCTTCCCGAAACCCTTCCGTTCCATGACTGGTGGATCTATCTCCTCCTCACGGGGGCGGGCGGCCGGGTGATCCTCGACCCCGAACCGGTCCTTCTCTACCGCCAGCACGACGCGAACCGGCTTGGTGCCCGCCGGGGTGTGGCCGCCCGGATCGAGCGGATAAGGCTGATGCGAACAGGCATTGCGCGCCAGTGGATCGAGGCCAACGCCCGCGCGCTTTACTCCTGCAGGGAGCTGCTCACGCCGGAGGCGCAGGCGATCGTGTCGGGTTACCTCGCTGCTCCACCCCGGCCCGGACCCGCCCGTGCCCGCGCGCTCTTGCGCCTCGGACTGCACAGGCAAGCCGGCCTCGTGGGCGCGGGTCCGGCGGCTGCGGGGTTCCTTGGCCTGCTGTGACACCGTCACTCAGACGAAGACGAAGTCGTCTGCGGCGATGAGGGTTGCCTGGATGTCGAGGAGTGTGATGCTGTCTGGTCCGCCGGCGGCCAGCGAGATCACCGTGTGGGCGCCGTCCTGGACGACGAGGAGGTCTCCCAGCCCGGTGACACCGGCGTGGCCGGCGAAGTCGATGCGGTCCTGCCCGTCCTGCCAGTCGCGGACTGCGTCGGCGCCCCAGCCGGCGGCGAAGACGAAGACGTCCGCCCCCGCGCCACCCAGCAGGAAGTCGTTCCCCGCGCCGCCCTCGAGCCGGTCGTCGCCCGCCCCGCCGATCAGCGCGTCGTCGCCCGCGCCGCCGCGCAGCACGTCGGCCCCGTTGCCGCCGTAGACCGCATCGTTGCCCGCGCCCCCGGTCAGCACGTCGGCCCCGTCGCCGCCCAGCAGCGCGAGGTCCCAGGTCGCCCCGGTCGCGTCGATCGTGTCGTTCCCGGTCCAGCCGACGAACCGCTCGACCGACAGCCAGCCGCCGACCGAAAGCGACAGGCCCGCGGCGGTGTTCACCACCACCCGGTCGAAGCCGCCACCACCGTCGGCCACCACGTCGCCGGCCTCGCCCACGTAGAAGATGTCGTCGCCCGCACCGCCCCAGAAGGTGTCGTTGCCGGTGCCGCCCTGCATCACGTTGTTGCCGCTCCCGCCGCGCAGCTCGTCGTCGCCCGCGCCGCCGAGGAGCGTGTCGTCGCCCGCGCCGCCGATCAGCGTATCGGCGCCATCGCCGCCCAGCAGAACCCAGGGGCTGGACGAGCCGGTCGCGTCGATCCGGTCGGCGCCGGTGAAGCCCGCGACCCGCTCGATCCCGGTCCAGCCGCCGATGTTCAGCGCCACGCCCGCAGCGTCGAAGATCTGCGCCACGTCGTAGCCCGTCGTGCCGCTGTCGTGCAGCGTGTCGAGCGCATCGACATAGTAGAGATCCGACTCCTCGCCGCCGTCCATGTAGTCCGCACCCTCGTTGCCGTAGAGGATGTCCTGGCCGATGCCGCCGAACAGCCGGTCGTCGCCCGCGCCCCCGAACAGCGAGTCGTGTCCCCAGCCCCCTTCCAGCGTGTCGTTCCCCGATCCCCCGAAAAGAAGATCGTTGTGACCGCCCCCGTCCAGAACATCATCCCCACCCTCCCCGCGAAGCGTGTCCGACCCGCTGCCGCCAAGAAGAACGTCGTCCCCGTCTCCGCCAAGGATCGAATCCGCTCCGCCGAGACCGGCAATCTCCTCTCCCATCGCGCCACCGGCCAGCGTATCGGCAGCCTCGGTTCCCATGATGATCGTGGTCCGGGCGAGAACTCCGGTGGCGAGATGGTGCACGTCGCCGATCAACGCTGCATTGATCTGCTGGGCAGTAAGAGGGACCGCCTGCGCTGTGACGATGTGCAGGACCTCTGTGCCATGGCTCAGCGTCGCCCCGGTTGCGGTCGTCTGTACGGAGATGTCTTCCACGCCGTAGATCGGGCCCCACGCGGTAAGATCGAGGCGGTCGGTTCCCGGTCGGAAATCGGTGATGTGGTCGGGATCGCCGTCGGCAACCAGGACGAAGATGTCTGCGCCGCTGCCGCCTGTAAGCGTGTCGCTGCCTGGCCCGTCGATCAGCAGGTCCGCCCCGCCCCCACCGAAGAGGCGATCGTTCCCGGCGCCGCCGGAGATAAGGTCGTTGGCGGCCCCGCCCGAAAGCGTCTCGTCGCCGCCACCACCGATGATCATTGGGGCAAGTGCGCCGAGGTTCAGCCGGAGTTGGGTCACCCCGGTCTCGGCAGGACCGGCGGCGAAGATGTGCGCCATCCCGTCGATGACGACCGCCGAAAGGGCGGAGACGTTTGCCAGCGAGAGGGCCCCGTTGTCTGCAAGGTGGGTGAGCGGCAGAAGCCGGCCGGTCGGTAGCAGGAGAAGAATGGAGATGCCTTGGTCCGCGCCGCCGGCCAGCACGAAGACCCTGTCGCCGATCGCTATCGTCTCGAGCGCAAGGACGCCGGCGAAGCGGCTGGCGAGTGTGTCCACGACGTGGTCGGTCGCCGACAACCGACCATCCGGGCGCATCTCGAAAACCGTCAGCGACGAACTCCCCGCCGCAGCGACGATTGCATAGGATCGCCCCGCCACCTGCGCGGAGACAAGCGCCGTGGGCGTCGACATGCCGAGCCCGAGATACGCGCCCGAGGATGCTGTCATTGAAAGGGCGCCCAGTGCATCGACCCGATATGCCGCAACGCTGTCGGAACCCGGAGATGCGGCAACGAGGTATCGCGCGGCACCGACCGTGAGCGGTGCAAGGAGCGACACGCCCTGCTGCGGAGAGATTGCCAGGGTCGCGGCGGGTCCGAGCGGTTCCAGCGTGCCGCCAAGGATGCGATATCCGGAAACGGGCCCGCTCTGTGAGGCCGCGTACAAGAAGGCTTCAGATTCCATGGTCACGGCGGCCACCATCGCCGACGGACCTGGACCGGTCACGGCGAGAAGGGCCTGACCGGTTGGAAGGCCCTGCGCGTCGTAGCCGTAGCTCGCAATCGCGCTCCCTGTCTGACCTGTGACCAAGAGCCGTGTCGTGCCGCCGAAATCGACGGTGGCAAGCCGCCAGGGTGCGGCTAGTTCGGAGACGCCGGTTGCAGGCAGCACACTGGTCGCCGAGATCGTGGCGGCTGCATCAGACGCGAGGCGCAGGGTCGTCAGCGTGCCGTAAGCGGCCGCCGCGACGTGGACCCGCACCTCGCCCCCCCAGGACTGAATGTGGAGATCGCTGATCGTCGCGAACCGGATGTCGTCGCCCTGACCAAGGGTGGCGACATGAGAGATCGAGACAGACGCGGTCACGGTACCCTTCGCGATGCGGAGACGGGCTGGTCCTGGGACCAGTCCGCTCGTACCGGGAAATGGTTAATTGCGCCTCACCAGTGGCGCCTGACACCGTCACTCAGACGAAGACGAAGTCGTCTGCGGCGATGAGGGTTGCCTGGATGTCGAGGAGTGTGATGCTGTCTGGTCCGCCGGCGGCCAGCGAGATCACCGTGTGGGCGCCGTCCTGGACGACGAGGAGGTCTCCCAGCCCGGTGACACCGGCGTGGCCGGCGAAGTCGATGCGGTCCTGCCCGTCCTGCCAGTCGCGGACTGCGTCGGCGCCCCAGCCGGCGGCGAAGACGAAGACGTCCGCCCCCGCGCCACCCAGCAGGAAGTCGTTCCCCGCGCCGCCCTCGAGCCGGTCGTCGCCCGCCCCGCCGATCAGCGCGTCGTCGCCCGCGCCGCCGCGCAGCACGTCGGCCCCGTTGCCGCCGTAGACCGCATCGTTGCCCGCGCCCCCGGTCAGCACGTCGGCCCCGTCGCCGCCCAGCAGCGCGAGGTCCCAGGTCGCCCCGGTCGCGTCGATCGTGTCGTTCCCGGTCCAGCCGACGAACCGCTCGACCGACAGCCAGCCGCCGACCGAAAGCGACAGGCCCGCGGCGGTGTTCACCACCACCCGGTCGAAGCCGCCACCACCGTCGGCCACCACGTCGCCGGCCTCGCCCACGTAGAAGATGTCGTCGCCCGCACCGCCCCAGAAGGTGTCGTTGCCGGTGCCGCCCTGCATCACGTTGTTGCCGCTCCCGCCGCGCAGCTCGTCGTCGCCCGCGCCGCCGAGGAGCGTGTCGTCGCCCGCGCCGCCGATCAGCGTATCGGCGCCATCGCCGCCCAGCAGAACCCAGGGGCTGGACGAGCCGGTCGCGTCGATCCGGTCGGCGCCGGTGAAGCCCGCGACCCGCTCGATCCCGGTCCAGCCGCCGATGTTCAGCGCCACGCCCGCAGCGTCGAAGATCTGCGCCACGTCGTAGCCCGTCGTGCCGCTGTCGTGCAGCGTGTCGAGCGCATCGACATAGTAGAGATCCGACTCCTCGCCGCCGTCCATGTAGTCCGCACCCTCGTTGCCGTAGAGGATGTCCTGGCCGATGCCGCCGAACAGCCGGTCGTCGCCCGCGCCCCCGAACAGCGAGTCGTGTCCCCAGCCCCCTTCCAGCGTGTCGTTCCCCGATCCCCCGAAAAGAAGATCGTTGTGACCGCCCCCGTCCAGAACATCATCCCCACCCTCCCCGCGAAGCGTGTCCGACCCGCTGCCGCCAAGAAGAACGTTGTTGCCCTTGTTGCCGGTCATCAGGTTCGCTTCCGCCGAACCGGTCGCGGATAGGTTTGCCACACCGAGGAGGCGGACATCGACCACCGCACCCGAGACGAGGGTGATGCTTGCGCTTGAAAAGACTGTCGTATTGCCAACCAGGTCGAGTTTGGCGTTACCGCCGGAGGTATTCACCTGGACGTCGGAAATGGCGCCACCATTGTTGATCCGCACTGCCAAGGCCGCATTCGCCGTGGTCGAGAGGGCATAGCCGCCCGCCGCAGCGGTGGTCGTAGACGCTCCGCCCAGGATCTGGAACGAGATGCCTGACCGGCCCTCTCCTATCGAATAGAACAGGTCGCTGTTGGTGTCGTTGTAGGCAACTCCTGTCACGAACACGCTTGTCCCGGTCTTTGCGAACTTGGACGTCAGCATCGAGGCGTTCCAGTTCGTCCCGTTGGACGTGAACACTCCCCCCACCTGACCCACGCCGAGTTCGCGGAAATTGGTGTTGAGTGTGTTGACCCGGTGGCCCGCGCTCTTGAACAGCCCTTCGTGGTGGGTCTCGATTGCGGTGTTGAGGTTCATCGTGCCGGTCGTGCCGGCCCAGGCGATGTTCTCGCCCCAGGTCCAGCTTCCGGTGAAGGCGTAACCCGCCGCCGTCATCCTGTCCCCGGGGTCGCTACCTCCCGAACCGGTGTGGCTGAAGACATCCACGTTGATCATCCACTGCGAATGGTCCGCAGCGGCGTTGTTCAGAAGGGCGTTCGGTGCGAGAACCTGCTTGGCCGTTCCGTTGAGAGTACCCGCGCTCAAGCCCTGGTTGAGGTCGATCCCATAGCGGCCGGCTTCGGCAAGCGGATCTAGACGCGCGCGATTCTGGAGCTCGAGGAAATACTGCTCTGCGGCGGTAAGGCTCATGTCCCTGCCATCCCTTTCTGGTTCTCACGACATGCCGGCATCCGACCGTTTCGGCGGAAGCCTCCAATGGCGAGCCTAGGATAGAATTGGCCCGGCGATTGGGCGGCACTGTGGTGAGGATGCGGCCATTGTCCATGCTCTGGCCGCGGAGGGGCAAGTTCCTGCCATATTGTCCACCGAGCGGCGGCGAAACGCTGCTACTCGCTCAAGTTGCGGAGATTATCCGCCGCCCGAACGTCAGCCGCGCCGCCGTCGGCGTCCGTCGCTGCGGTTGGCCGACGCCATCGCGCTGGCCGAAGCCTCGGCGAAGGTCGCGCCCTCGTTCACGGCGTCAACGATGCGCGAGAAGCGGATCCACTCGCCGCCGTTGGGGTCGTGGTTCATCAGGAAGTTCGCCGCGCGGATCGCTTCCATCTCCTGCTGGCGCACCGGGTTCATGATCGCGCTCGTCATCCCCGCACAGATTGCCATCGGCAGGAAGGCCGCATTGATCCCGTGGCGGTGGGGCAGGCCGAAAGAGATGTTCGAGGCGCCGCAGGTGGTGTTGACGCCGAGTTCGTCCCGCAGGCGGCGGACCAGGGCAAAGACCTGCTGTCCGGCCGAGCCCATGGCCCCGACCGGCATCACCAGCGGGTCAACGACGATATCATGGGCAGGGATTCCGAAATCGGCCGCCCGCTCGACGATCTTCCTGGCGACCGCGAAGCGCACGTCAGGATCCTCGGAGATGCCGGTCTCGTCGTTCGAGATCGCCACCACGGGGACGTTGTACTTCTTGACGAGCGGAAGGACGAGTTCCAGCCGCTCCTCCTCGCCGGTCACGGAGTTCAGCAGCGGCCGCCCCTCGGCTGCCTCCAGACCATTCTGCAGCGCGCCTGGCACCGAACTGTCGATGCAGAGAGGCACGTCGACGATTGCCTGGATGCGCGTCACCAGCTCGCGCATCAGCGGCGGCTCTACGAAGTTGTTGTCGGCGTAGCGCGGGTCTTCCGCCATCTTGTTCGAGAACACCGCGCCCGAGTTCACGTCGAGCACCATCGCCCCGCAGGCGACCTGTTCCAGCGCATCCCGCTCGACCGTCGTGAAATCGCCCAACTCCAGCTCCGCGGCGAGCTTCTTGCGCCCCGTGGGATTGATCCGCTCGCCGATGACGCAGAACGGCTCGTCGAAGCCGATGACAACGGTTTTCGACTTCGATTCGATGACGGTGCGGGTCATGGGTCGTCCTTACTGTTGGGAGGCGGGCGTGCCCGAGCGTCCGCCGTTGGCGATCGCCCAGTCGGCGGCGGTCTTGATCCCGCCGAGCGGGAAGACGTGGACGCGCTCCACGGGGAAATCCGGGTTGGCGGCCTTGTGGCGCGCGAGGTCGGAGACGACTTCCGTGGGCTCGAAAGGCAGCACGAGCTTGGTCACGTCCTTGGCGCGCTTCTGCAGGACGCGAAGCGAGGGACCGACGCCGCAGGCGATGGCGAACTTCAGGAGGGTCTGGAGCTTTGCCGGCCCCGCGATACCGATGTGGATCGGCAGCCGGATACCCTCCGCCTTCAGGCGCTCGGCCCATGCGATCACCGGCGCGGCCTCGAAGCAGAACTGGGTCGCAAGCGCCATCTCGGCATCCGTGGTCTCGCTGAACCTCTGCTTCCAGCGCAGCGCGTCCATCACGTTGCGGTCGGAACCGTCGGCGTCGATGTCGCGGTTTCCCTCGGGGTGGCCGGCGACGTGAAGGCGCTTGAAGTCGCCGAAGAGGCCCGTCTCCATCAGTTGCATAGAGGAATGGAACGCCCCTTTTGGCTGCGCGACACCTCCGGCGAGGAGCAAGGCCTGATCGACCCCGGCTTCACCACGGTATCGGGCGATCCAATCCGACAGCATCGCGGTGTCGGCGATGATGCGGGCGGGGAAGTGCGGCATCACGGGGAAGCCTTCTCGGGCGATGCGCGCGGCCGTCGCCACCATGTCCTCGATTGGTGTGCCGTCGATGTGCGCGACGTAGACACGCGTGCTCTTCGGAAGCAGGTCGCGGAAATCGGCGATCTTCTCGGCGGTGCGCGGCATCACCTCGATGGAGTAACCATCTAGGAACGCCTCGAGGCTCACGGGGACAGCCCGAGGGGCCTCGTCGCGGCGGAAGTTGAAAAGCGCCATCAGTCTCTCCCACATGTCCGGGGGTCAGGCCCGGCCGTCGTTGTCGATGAGCGCGCGCAGGCGCTCAGGCGTGTAGTCGGCCTCGATCCGTGCGGCCACCGCTGCGGCAGCCTCGGCCTCTTCGCCGGGAACATCCTCGGGCGCGGCCTTGCGCCATTCCGAAAGGTAGGCATCGGTACCGACAAGCCCCGCCTTCATCGCCGCGCGGTCGATCGCCTGCTCGAAGCGTTCGGTCAGCGGCACTTTTGCGCCCTTGCGACCCCGGCCCGAGATGACCTGGGCCGGGATGTCGCGCCAGTAGACGATCGTGACTTCGGCCATGCGATGCGATTCCCTTCCCCGCCTGAATACGACCCATGCCTGTCGCTCCGAGGCGCGTTTTCGACATGCTGCGCGTGCGGAGCGACGCTGGCCCGAAACGCATAGCGCGAGGCACGGCGCCGAGCCACAGGCCGGCGCATGAAACCTTCGCATGACCTTGTTGAACAATCCGCGAGGCATCATCCTGTTGCCGACGCGTGAGGTCCGGCATGGCCAGAAGACGACAGGGCACGAACTTGCCCGCTCCTTTCCTGCGACGGGTCAGCATGATCCCCGACCGGCTTCCCGACAAGCGGATCTATCCGTTCTCCCTGCCCTGGCTCGGTCCGGAGTTCGAGCTGGCGTTCGAGGAGCCGGTGACGATCATCGTGGGCGAGAATGGGACCGGAAAGTCGACGCTCGTGGAAGCGCTCGCGGCTAATGCCGGTTTCGGTCGCGCAGGCGGCAATAGGGACCACGGGGCAGCGGACGGAGGCGGCGGGATCGAGGCCGACGGTGCCGTCCTGAGCGCTGCGCTCAGGATCGGCTGGCTACCGAAGGTGACCTACGGCTGGTTCTTCCGGGCCGAGTCCTTCTTCAGCGTGGCGCGCTATCTTGATGCTGCCGGCAGTTCTTCGGCAGACTTTCTGTCGCACTCCCACGGAGAAGGTTTTCTACGTCTCTTCAGTGAACGGCTCGACCGGCAAGGGGTCTTCTTTCTGGACGAGCCGGAAAGCGCACTCTCACCACGCCGGCAGGTCGAACTCCTGCGATTGCTGGCTGAATTCCAGCAGACCGCCCACGCGCAGGTGATCATGGCGACCCACTCGCCCATCCTCATGGCGGTGCCGGGGGCCACACTCCTAGAAGTCTCGCGCGGCGGATTCCGACCGGTTGGTATCGAGGAAACGGCGCACTTCCGCCTCTACCGTGCGTTCTGCGCCGATCCCCACGGATTCGTCCGCTCTGCCATCGACGGCGACGAGGATCTGCTGTTCTGAGGGCCCCGCCGACCTTGCGCAAACGGTCGCGCCGGGCTACCTTTGTTCCAACTCAAGTTTGGAGGGCGCAACCCATGGCGCCCAGGCGTCCCAGCGGTGCGGGCGCGTTCCCAAGGGCGGTCGAGCCACCCGCACCTTCACGTCCCGATCCTGCGTCGCTCTACGCGGCGCTGGATCTGGGAACCAACAGTTGCCGGATGCTGGTGGCCCAGCCAAAGGGCAGCCAGTTTCATGTCGTAGACAGCTTCTCGAAATCGGTGCAACTCGGCGCGGGGCTCGAAGCGACCGGTCGGCTGAGCCGGTCGTCCATGGCGCGAACCGTGCAGGCCATGCACATCTGCAAGAAGAAGCTCGAGAAGCACGGCGTCGCGCGGATGCGGCTCGTGGCGACCGAGGCCTGCAGACGTGCACGCAACGCGGCCGAACTCATGCGTGCGGTCGAGCGCGACACGGGGCTCAGGCTGGAGATCATCCAGCCCGAGGAGGAAGCACGGCTCGCGGTCGTGTCCTGCGCGCCGCTGGTCTCGACGCGGACCGAGCAGCTCCTGGTCGTCGACATTGGCGGGGGCTCGACCGAGTTGGTCTGGATCGATCTGTGCAAGGTCCCGGCGCTTGAACGCCCGCGCGCGATCATGCGGCTGCATGCCGGCTTCCACCCGCCCGAAAGCCCCTTCCCCACGGCCAAGGTGGTGGACTGGATCAGTGTGCCACTGGGGGTCGCGACGCTGAAGGACCAGTTCCGCGATGTCGACGACGACGCCGCGCGCTTTGCCCTCATGAGCTGGTTCTTTGAGGAAAACCTCGCAAACTTCTCGCCCTATTCGGCCGAACAGACCCGCGAGGGCTTCCAGATCATCGGCACCTCCGGAACCGTGACCACCGTCGCGGCGTCGTTCCTCGGCCTCAAGCGCTATGATCGCAGCAAGGTCGACGGCCTGCGGATGACCTCGGACCAGATCGACCGGGTGATCCGCGACTACCTGAGCCTCGGTCCCGAGGGACGCCGCAACGACCCGCGCATCGGCCGCGACCGCCATTCGCTCATCATGTCGGGCGCAGCGATCCTTCAGGCGCTGATGCGCATCTGGCCGACTGACCGGCTGAGTGTCGCCGACCGCGGCCTGCGCGAGGGCCTCCTCTATGCCCAGATGTCTGCCGACGGGGTTCTCGAGGACGGACCCTTCTAGGCAGGCATTCCCCCTCGCCGGGCTTTCTGGCATGACGGCGGCGAAGGAGCAGGACATGACAAAGTCACCCACGGGCGGCACGTCGGGGCGCGGGCAACGCGAGTTGCGGGTGCGGGTCAAGACCGCCAAGGGGCGCAAGCTGTCGTCAACCCGCTGGCTTGAACGCCAGTTGAATGACCCATACGTCGCCAGCGCCAAGCGCGAAGGCTATCGCGGCCGCGCGGCCTTCAAGATCCTCGAGCTTGACGACAAGTTCGGCTTTCTCAAGCCGGGAGTGCGGGTTGTCGATCTTGGCTGCGCGCCGGGAGGCTGGTGCCAGGTCGCGGTCGCTCGGGTGAATGCGCTGGGAGATCGGAAGGGCAAGCCGCAGGGGCGCGTGCTGGGGATCGACCTGCAGGAGGTCGAGCCGATTGCCGGGGCGGAGATCCACCGGCTCGACTTCCTCGAGGACGATGCAGATGCCAAGGTGAAGAACTGGCTTGGCGGGAAGGCGGACGTGGTGATGTCGGATATGGCCGCGGCGGCATCGGGCAACAAGCAGGTGGACCACCTGCGCATCATCCTGCTGTGCGAGGCCGCGGCGGAGTTCGCCTTCGACGTCCTGGAGGACGGAGGAACCTTTGTCGCCAAGGTTCTGGCCGGGGGCGCCGAGACCGGATTGCAGAAGCTGCTCAAGCAGCGGTTCCAGAAGGTCGCCAACGTCAAGCCCCCCGCCTCGCGCGCCGACAGTTCCGAAAAGTTCGTCGTGGCCACGGGTTTCAAGGGGCGTGTCGAGCCGCAACCGCCTTCTGACGCGGACTGACGGCAACCTGCCGCTTGCAGGCATTGCGGAGCATCCCGCTGCGCCTAGAACGGTAGGTACCGGACAGGAGAACGACGAGAATGACCGAAGATGCGCTTGTGATCTTCACGCCCTCGGGCAAGCGGGGGCGCTTCGCCCTGGGCACACCGGTCCTGACCGCGGCGCGACAGCTTGGCGTCGACCTCGACTCGGTCTGCGGCGGGCGCGGGATCTGCTCCAAGTGCCAGGTTTCTCCGGGCTACGGTGAATTTCCCAAGCACGGGGTCACGGTCGGCGCCGGCGCGCTGTCGGAGTGGAATGCCGTAGAGGAGCGCTACAAGCGCGTTCGTGGCCTGGTTGAAGGACGGCGCCTGGGCTGCCAGGCGCAGGTCATGGGTGACGTCGTCATCGACGTGCCCCCCGAAAGCCAGGTCCACAAGCAGGTGATCCGCAAACGGGTCGAGATGCGCCCCATCACCCTCGATCCGGCGACGCGGCTGTTCTACGTCGAGGTCGCGGAGCCCGACATGCACGAGCCCTCTGGAGACTTCGAGCGACTCCAGCGCGCCTTGTCGGAACAATGGCAGATCAATGGGCTTACAGCCGAACTTGAAGTGTTGCGCAAACTTCAGCCGACGTTGCGCAAAGGGGACTGGAAGGTCACCGTCGCGCTTCACCGCAACCACGATGAGGACACCCACCGGCTGATCGACATTTGGTCTGGGTTCTGGGAAGGGCGGCTTCTGGGCCTTGCGGTCGATGTGGGCTCCACCACGATCGCCGCGCATCTGTGCGATCTCTCCGACGGAAAAGTGCTTGCCGCATCCGGCGTGATGAACCCGCAGATCCGCTTCGGCGAGGACCTGATGAGCCGGGTGAGCTACGCCATGATGAACCCCGGCGGTGACGCCGAGATGACCAAGGCGGTGCGGCAGGCGCTGAACGGTTTGGCGCAAGCCGTGGCGGCAGAGGCCGGGGCAGACCCTTCGCTCATCGTCGAGACGGTCTTCGTCTGCAACCCGGTGATGCACCACCTGCTGCTGGGGATCGACCCGGTAGAACTTGGCCAGGCCCCCTTCGCGCTCGCCACTTCCGGCGCGCTCTCGTTCCCGGCGCGCGACATCGACCTCACCTCTCTCCACGCACGCGCACGCACCTATGTGCTGCCCTGCATCGCCGGCCACGTAGGCGCCGATGCTGCGGCTGTGGCGCTGTCGGAGGAGCCCGACAAGTCGAAGGACCTCGTGCTGGTCGTGGACGTGGGCACAAACGCGGAGATCCTGCTGGGGAACGAGAGCCGCGTACTGGCCTGTTCCTCGCCCACTGGACCGGCGTTCGAGGGCGCGCAGATCAGTTCCGGCCAGCGCGCGGCGCCGGGCGCCATCGAACGGGTCGAGATCGACTCCGCGACGAAGGAGCCGCGGTTCAGGGTAATCGGTTCCGACCTTTGGTCGGACGATCCGGGCTTCGGCGCCGCGACCGCCGCCATTGGCGTCACGGGAATCTGCGGATCGGGAATTATCGAGGCGGTCGCCGAGATGCGGATGGCCGGCATCGTCGATCCCTCGGGTCTGATCGGGAGCGCCGAACAGACCGGCACACCGCGGTGCGAGGCAGAGGGACGGACCCACTCGTACCTGCTTCACGACGGAAGTGCCGAAGGCGGACCGCGCATCAGCGTAACGCAGGGCGACATACGGGCAATCCAGCTTGCCAAGTCGGCACTCTACGCCGGTGCGAGACTCCTGATGGACGAGATGGGCGTGGAAAATGTCGATCGCGTCGTGCTTGCCGGGGCTTTCGGCGCCCATATCAGCTCCAAGCACGCCATGGTGCTTGGCATGATCCCCGACGTGGCTCTCGCGAACGTCTCGAGCGCAGGAAATGCGGCCGGTACGGGCGCGCGGATTGCGCTCCTGAACGTCGCCGCCCGGTCCGAGATCGAGGCGACGGTAGGCCGGATCCACAAGGTCGAAACGGCGATCGAGCCGCGCTTTCAGGAGCATTTCGTCAATGCCAATGCCATTCCCCACGCGGTCGATCCGTTCCCAGAGCTGGCGAAGGAAGTGACGCTCCCCGACGTGTCGTTCAACGCAGGGGGAAGCGGTGAAGGCGGGCGGCGGCGGCGGCGCGGGTAGCGGGGTTGCTGCGGGTCGGTCGGTCGGCCATTGTGCGCTGACGCAGCCTCCACGGAGCCCAGGATGAAGCGCCTGTTTCCCTCCCTGCCGGACAACGCCGGCCTCGGTGACGTGTTCCGCAAGTGGCCACAGACGGTGGGCCCGCTTCTTGAGTTCCACGACAGGCTCCTGCGCGGCGAGAGCCCCTTGACGATCGCCGAGCGGGAATTGATCGCGGCCTATGTATCGGGTCTCAACGCCTGCCAGTTCTGCTTCACCGCGCACAAGATTTTCGCCAAGGCATTTGGAGTTGACGATGCACTCCTCGATGCGCTGGTGACCGACCTCGACAGCGCGCCGGCCGATCCCAGGCTCAAGCCGCTCCTCGCCTATGTCAGGGTGCTCACCCTCATGCCCGCCCGGTTGACCGAAGCACATGCGACGGCGGTCTATGCGGCGGGTTGGGAAGAACGGGCACTCTACGATGCAGTGCAGGTCTGCGCACTCTACAACTTCATGAACCGCATCCTGGAAGGCACCGGCATCGAGGCCTACCCGATGCAGATCGACAGCCTCACAGAGGACGATCTCGCGCGGCGCAGGACGCGCCTCTACACCGACTGGGCACGCGAGCTTGGCATCGAACTCGGTGCCCGCCGATCATGACGGCCCCCTCCTGGCGTCCCCCACTTGACGGTAGACCACTGGCAAGCCTATGTCGGACACGTCGTTGCGGGTATGATGTAATGGTAGCCTGTCAGCTTCCCAAGCTGAACGCGCGGGTTCGATTCCCGCTACCCGCTCCAATCCCTTCCACCGCATCGACCGTTTTCGTGATAGAGTCCCGTAGTTGCATGTCTAACGGGAGGAACACGCCATGCGGATCATCCTTGCAGCCGGCCTGACGCTAGCTCTTGCCACACCTGCCTTCGCCGGCCAGTGCCCGGCATTGATGGCGAGGATCGATGCGGCAATGGCGACCGCCACTGCCACTGACGCCACCAAGGCACGAGTGACCGAGCTTTACGCGGTCGGCAAGGCTGCGCACGAGGCGGGCGATCATCCTGCTTCGGAAGCCGCATTGAATGAAGCGCTGGCCCTTCTGGGTCTCTGACAGCGGCGGGGACGCAGGCTCTTTCCGTTCGCGGGCGCTGCGGCTAGGACGGGTGCCACAGCAACCCGGAGGATTCGCATGCCCGCCATAACTCGCCTCGAGACCGGACCCCGGATGAGCCAGGCCGTCATCCACAAGGACATCGTCTATCTGGCAGGCCAGGTCGGCGCGCCCGGTGGCACGGTGACCGAGCAGACCAGGGCGATCCTTACCGAGATCGACC
>CAZOHN010000059.1:0-17233 GCA_964579325.1 uncultured Rhodobacterales bacterium | reverse complement strand
TCTTCCGACCCCAAATATCCTCGGGGGAGCGCGAGGGGGTGGAAAACCCCCTCGCCCCGCGCTCGGCCGCATCGCTCCGCCCGGCCAGACCCGCGCAGCGCTCGCCCCCCTGCCCATCGCCGCGCTTCGCCTGCCCGAGGCGACGGTGGCCGCGCTCGCGCGGGTCGGCTTGCGCCGGATCGAGGACCTGATGGGTCCCGCCCGCGCGCCCCTTGCCCGCCGCTTCGGGCGCGAGGTGATCCGGCGGCTCGACCAGGCGCTGGGGATCGAACCCGAGCCAGTCTCGCCCGCACGGGCCGATACCCTCTTTGCGGTGCGGCTGACACTGCCCGAGCCGATCGGGCTCGAGGCCGACATCCTTGCGGGGCTCGACCGGCTGCTGCCGCCGCTGTGCGATAAGCTGCGCGCGGCGGGCAGGGGTGCGCGGCGGGTGCGGCTCGAGGCGCACCGGGCCGATCGGGGCGCCTCCTCGGTCGAGGTCGGCCTCGCCCGGCCCGCCGCCGAGCCCGACCGGATCCGCCCGCTGCTGGCAATGAAGCTCGACGGGATCGACGCGGGGTTCGGGATCGACATGCTGCGCGTCGAGGCGGTGGAGACCGAGCCGGTCCATGCCCGCCAGCACCGCGGCCACTTCGACGCCGCCGCCGCCGCGCAGGCCAAGGCCGCCGCAGGAGCCGGGATCGAGGACCTGATCGGGCGGATCGGGGCGCGGGTGGGGCTCGATGCCGTGGTACGGCTCGAACCCGTGGACAGCCACATCCCCGAGAAGGCCGCCCGCATCGTCCCCGCCGCCTGGACCGAGCCGCGCAGCGCCCCCTGGCCCGAACCGCCGCGGCCACGGCCGCTGCTGATCTTCCGGCCCGAGCCGGTGCAGGCGCCCGAGACGCCGAAGCTCCCCGCCCGGTTCCGCTGGCGTCGGCGCGACTTCGCCACCGCCTCGGCGCTGGGGCCTGAACGGATCGCGCCGGAATGGTGGCTCGACGAGCCCGAATGGCGGTCAGGCACGCGCGACTACTGGCGGGTCGAGGCCGAGGGGGGCGAGCGGCTGTGGCTGTTCTACGCCCATGGCGGCGCGATCTCGGGCGGCTGGTTCTGCCACGGACTTTTCGCCTGAGCCCCCTCGACAGGGGTGGCGCCTGCACCGATCCTGCGGCCATGCGCATCGCGAGCTTCAACGTCCAGAACCTCCGCCTGCGCCCCGGTTTGCCCGGCCCGAGGCTCGACGGGGCGCGCGACGGAGATGACCCTGCCGACCTTGGCCCCGGCGCCGCCCGCTTCGACCGGCGCGACCGGCGGCTGACGGCGGAGGTCCTGCGCGATGCCGACGCCGACGTGGTGGCGCTTCAGGAGGTGTTCGACCGGGCAAGCCTCGATCACTTCCACGATGCCATCCTGGTCCCCGCAGGGGTCGCGCCCTATCCGTGGCGCGTCTGCCTGCCCGGAAACGACGGACGCGGCCTCGATCTCGCGCTGATGAGCCGTGTGCCTCTCCGCGGGGTCGCCAGTCACGCCGCGCTGACCCCGGCCGACCTTGGCCTCGAGCCGCCTGTCGGACTCGCCCGCGACCGGCCGATCTTTCGCCGCGACTGCCTCGTGGCAGAGGTCGGGAACCTCACGCTCTGGGTCTGCCACTTCAAGGCGCCCTGGCCCGACCCGGCGGCAAGCTGGCCGGTGCGGCGGCTGGAGGCGCTGGCGCTGCGGCGGTTGATCGAGCGGCGCGGCGCGGGGGGCCTCTGGCTGATCGCGGGGGACTTCAACGAACCGCGCGACCCCGGTCCCGCAGGCCGCGCCATTGCGCCGCTTCTTGGCGACTTCACGGTCGACCTCCTGGAACGCCTGCCCGCCGCCGACCGCTGGACCTGGGCAGACCCGACCGGGCGTCTTCACTCCCGCCCCGATGGCCTCCTTGCCTCCCCGTCCCTCGCCGCCCGCTGGCCCGGGGTCCGTCCGCGCATCCTGCGCGAAGGGATGGGCCGCGCGGCAGGTCCCGAGGCGGGACCACGCCTTGCCGGAGTGGGGCTGCATCGGCCGCACGCCAGCGACCATGCCGCGCTGGTGGTGGACTTTCCGGGCCTCGGAGCGCAGAACCCGGCCCAATCCGCTTGACGGCCCGTGCGGGTGCGGGTATCAGCCCCTCGATCCGGGCGCTGCTCTCAAGCGGCGCCCCTTGCGTTTAGATGAATCAGACCGAACGAAGGAACGACCGCCATGTCGCGCGTCTGCGAATTGACCGGCAAGGGCCCGATGTCGGGCAACAACGTGAGCCACGCCAACAACAAGACCAAGCGTCGTTGGCTGCCGAACCTGAACGACGTGACGATGATGTCCGATGCGCTCGGCCAGTCGTTCAAGCTGCGCGTCTCGGCCGCCGGTATCCGGTCGGTCGATCACCGTGGCGGGCTCGATGCCTATCTTGCCAAGGCCAAGGACGACGAGCTTTCGGCCCGCGCGCTGAAGATCAAGCGCGAGATCGCCAAGAAGGCCGCTGCTGCCGCGACCGACGCCGCCTGAGCGCGACCGTTCAACCGGAATTCCGAAGGCCCCGTGCTTCGCGCGGGGCCTTTGTCGTTTCGGGTCCCGGCGGCCCACCGTCGAAGCGCAAGCGGTAGGCCCGGGGTGACAGCCCGGTGTGGCGCCGGAAGAATCGGGTGAAGTAGCTGGGGTCGTCGAAGCCCAGCCGATGCCCGACGGTCGCGACCTGGAGCCGGGTATAGGCGAGAAGGCGGCACGCCTCGCGCAGCACCGCCGCGTCGAGCACTGTCTGGGCCGACCCGCCGGTCGCCGCGCGGCACAGGCGCGTCAGGTGCCGGGGCGAAAGCCCCAGCGCCCGGGCACAGTCCTCGACGCCAAGGCGAATCGTCGGCGTGGCCTCGGCCATGGCCCGCAGGCGCTCTACCCGCGGATCGGGTTGGGAAGCTGCGGCCGAGGGCAGCCCTCCGACATCGAGCATGGCCAGCACCAGCCCATGCACGGCAGCCAGAAGCCTGAGCCGCCGATGCGGGCGAGTGTCTCTGTGCGCCGCCGTCACGGCCTCGACGCACACCAGGAGATCCGACGGCACGGCTCCGGCAAAGGGCCACGACAGCGCCGTCTCGGCCTGCGGGCCAAACAGGTCGGGCCACTCGGGCACCGGCAAGGTCACCACGTGGCCTTCGACGTCGTCGGCGAAACGGAACGAGTGCACCGTGCCGGGCGGCAGGTTCACGAGTGCGGGTCCATCGAGGTCGGTGCGGACGCCGTCGATCGAGACCTCGGCCCGGCCCCTGCCGAGGAACAGGATCTGGTGGAGTTCGAGGTGACGGTGCGGCGCGATCGACCAGCCAAGGCCCCGGGCGCGATCCGAGATCGACTCGACATGGGCGATGTCGGGAAAGCGGGCGGTCTCGCCGTAGAGGGCGAAGGTCGGAACCGTGCCGTGCGGGGCGTTCATGTCCGAATTGTGCCAGCGGATGGCGGCTTCGTCCATAGTGCGCGGTATTTCTCCGGGCGTATCCTGTCCGCCGCGAGCAGGGAGGACGGGCGATGCGGACACAGGTTGCCATCATCGGGGCGGGGCCTTCGGGCTTGCTGCTCTCGCAGCTTCTGAACCGGGCAGGCGTCGCCACGGTCGTGCTCGAGCAGCGCAGCCGGGAGTATGTGCTGTCGCGCATCCGGGCCGGGCTGCTCGAGTCCGGGACGGTCACGTTGCTCCGCGAAGCGGGGGCTGGGGCGCGCATGGATCGCGAGGGCCTGCTGCACGACAAGGTGACGCTCGCCTCGAACGGTATCCCCTTCGACATCGACTTCCACCGCCTCACCTGCCGGTCCCTGATGATCTACGGGCAGACCGAGCTGACCCGCGATCTCTACGACGCGCAGGACGCCATCGGCGCGACGGTCATCCACGAAGCCGAGGACGTGGCGCTGCACGACCTGACCGCACCCGCGCCGCGCGTGACCTGGGTCGAAGCGGGCCAGCGCCGCGAAGTGACCTGCGACTTCATCGCGGGGTGTGACGGCTTCCACGGGGTGAGCAGGCAGGCGATCCCGAGCGACATCCGCCGCGAGTACGAGAAGGTCTATCCCTTCGGCTGGCTCGGCATCCTGTCACACACGCCACCGGTACTCGACCACCTGATCTACGCCGGAAGCGAGAGGGGCTTCGCGCTCTGCTCGATGCGGAGCCATCGGCTGTCGCGGCACTACGTCCAGGTGCCGCTGACCGACCGGGTGGAGGACTGGAGCGATGCGCGGTTCTGGGAGGAACTGGCAGCACGTCTGCCCGAAGAGGTGCGCCGCGGCCTCGTGACCGGGCCGTCGGTCGAGAAGTCCATCGCGCCGCTCAGATCCTTCGTGTCCGAACCGATGCGCTGGGGCAACCTGTTCCTGTGCGGTGACGCCGCGCACATCGTGCCGCCGACCGGGGCGAAGGGGTTGAACCTCGCGGCCTCAGACGTGTTCTACCTCCACGAGGGCCTGACGCGGTTCTATGCGCAGGGCGACACCGGCGGCCTGCACGCCTATTCCGACCGGGCACTGGCGCGGATCTGGGGGGCGATGCGGTTCTCGTGGCAGACCACGATGATGCTGCACCGCTTCCCCGAGCACAGCGCCTACGAGCGGCGGATGCAGGATGCCGAGCTTGCGCACCTGATGACATCGGAGGCCGCGCAACGCGCCTGGGCCGAGAACTACATCGGGCTGCCCTACTGAGCGGCGGCCTCAGTAGATCGCCCAGACGAGGCCCAGCGTGATCGCGGGGACGGCCGCGAGAAGGATCACGCGGAGGATGTCGGTCAGCACGAAGGGCAGCGCGCCGCGGAATGTCTGACCAATGGGGATGTCGCGCGCCATGCCGTTTATGATGAAGAGGTTCATGCCCACGGGCGGGGTGATGAGGCCGACCTCCACGACGATCAGGACAAGGATGCCGAACCACAGGCCGAACTCGTCGGGGCCAAGGCCGAAGTCGAGTGCGAGCATGACGGGGTAGATGATCGGCACGGTCAGGAGCACCATGGAGAGCGAATCCATGATGCAGCCGAAAATGAGATACATGACCAGCACGATGGCGAGCACGAGCCAGGGCGAGAAGCCCTGCGCCGAGACCCACCCGGCCGCGCTCTGCGGCAGTTGGGTCAGCGCCAGGAAGCTGTTGTAGACCCCCGCGCCGAGGATGATGAAGAAGATCATCGCCGTCGAAGCTGCGGTGGCGAGGATCGCCGCCTTGAGGCGTTCGAGGGTGAGCTGGCCCGAGACGAGTGCCACGAGGCCGGTGCCGGCGGCACCGACGGCTGCCGCCTCGGTGGGGGTGAAGATACCGAAGTAGATGCCGAGGACGACCGCGAGGAAGATCGTGATGACCGGCCAGACCCCGGCCAGCATCCGTAGCCTTTCGGGCCATGCAACGCGCGGGCGCACCGTCGCGGCGTTGGGCGAGACGCGCACCCAGATCGCGATGGCGAGCATGTAGCCAAGCGCGGCGAGAAGGCCGGGCACCATCGCCGCGACGAAGAGCTTGGCGATGTTCTGCTCGGTCAGGATCGCGTAGATGACGAGGATCACCGAGGGCGGGATCAGGATGCCGAGGGTTCCGCCGGCCGCAAGCGCGCCGGTCGCGAGCGAGCCGGGGTAGCCGTAGCGGCGCAATTCGGGCAGGGCAACCTGCCCCATCGTGGCGGCGGTGGCGAGGGATGATCCGCAGATCGCCCCGAAGCCCGCGCAGGCCCCGATGGCCGACATCGCCACCCCGCCGCGGCGGTGGCCGAGGAAGCTTTCGGCCGCGCGGAACAGCGAGGTGGACATGCCCGAGATCGCCGCGAACTGGCCCATCAGCAGGAACAGCGGGATGATCGAGAGCGAGTTGCTCGAGAAGGTCCCGTAGGTCAGCGTCTTGAACTGGTTGAGCATCATCAGCGGTGCGCCGGTGACGAGCCAGGCCCCGCCGAAGCCCACGCCGAGCATCGCGAGGGCGATGGGCAGGCGCAGGAAGATCAGGACGAGGAGGACCGCAAAGGACCACAGCCCGAGCTCAAGATTGGACATTCGTCCATCCCTTTGCGGGCCATAGGAGCGCGCGCCCGCTGCGCAGGACGCAGAAGGCGGCGACGAAGACGAAGCCGTAGGCCCCGACCAGCCCGGCAAGGTAGGCCTTCCAGACCGGAAACTGGATGATGAAGGTCGTCTCCGTGAAGCGGGCCTTGTCGAGCATGCCCAGGTGCAGCCGCGAGGCGATCAGGACGGCGGCAGCGAGCATCGCGAGATCGACCGCCACGTCGATCGCGCGGTTCATGGCGGGCGGGAAGGCGGGCTTGAAGAGGTCGACCGCCGCGTGCCCGCGTTGCAGGACGCACCAGGGCAGGAAGGCGAAGACGGCAAAGCCGGTGCCGATCTCGACCCATTCGAAGTCGCCCCGGATCGGCGAGAGGCCAAGGGGGATCAGCGCCCGACCGGTGATCGAGACGCAGGTCATCACGACCACCGCGATCAGGACAAGGCCACCCGCGAGCGCGAGCCACCGCGCCACGACGCCGGCCGTGCGTTCCAGAAGCACATACACGCAGGTGGCCCCCCAAGGAGGGCGGGGCGCTGCCGTCAAGGCGCGCCCCGCCGGTGCGTCAGGCGGATTTCGCCGCGATCAGGGCCTTTGCCCGCTCGATCAGGGCGCGGCCGTCGATGCCCTGGCCTTCCATCTCGGCCACCCAGCGGTCGACCACCGGCTGCGCGGCCTCCTTCCAGCGGGCGACCTCGGCCTCGTCGAGCTGGATGATGTTGTTGCCCGCCGCCACGGCGAGGTCGCGGCCGGGCTTGTCGTACTCGAACATCACCTCGGCAGCGAACTGGGTGAGCTTGGCGCCGGATTCGGCGTCGAGCACGGCGCGGATGTCGTCAGGCAGAGCCTCGTACTTGGCCTTGTTCATCACCAGCACGATCGTTGCCGTATAGAGCGCCTCGGCCCCGCCGAATTCGGTGTGGTTCTTCAGAAGCTCCACGAGGCGGATCGAGGGCGTGACTTCCCAGGGAATCACGGTGCCGTTGATGACGCCCTTCGACAGGGCCTCGGGAATCTGCGGCAGCGGCATCCCCACCGGCTCGGCGCCGAGCTCGGACAGCAGGTCGTTGATCACCCGGGTCGGTCCGCGCAACGTCTTGCCCTGCATGTCCTCGAGCCGCGTGATGGGGTCGCTTGAGTGGATCAGGCCGGGGCCGTGCACCCAGGCGCCCAGCACCTTCATGTCGGCGAACTCGTTCGACTGGAAATCGGTCTCGACCATCTCCCAGAAGGCCAGCGCCGTTGCGACCGGATCGGTCATCATGAAGGGAAGCTCGAACACCTCGCTGCGCGGGAAACGGCCCGGGGTGTAGCCAACGAGCGTCATGGTGATGTCGGCCACCCCGTCGCGGGCCTGGTCGATCAGGTCGGCGGGGCGCCCGCCGAGCGACATGGCGTCGAAATGCTCGATCGTCAGGGCGCCGCCGGTGGCATCCGACAGGCGCTGGCCCCAGGGCTTGAGGATCTTGTCGGGCACCGTCGCGACGGGCGCGAGGAACTGGTGCAGCCTGAGGCTCGTGCCTTGTGCCGCAGCACTGCGCGGGAGCGCAGACAGCGCCAGTGCGCCGGGCGCGAGAGAGAAGAGAAGTGTCCGTCTGTCCATGATGTTCTCCCAAGACGTGAGTCGCCGGTTCTCTGTTCTGTCCGTCAAGCGCCGCCGGTGCGATCATTCTTGTGCAATCTGCCCGGTCTTGCACGCTGTGTCTTGATATCGGTTCCTTGCCTGCCCGTCCGCTTGCCAGATACTTATAAGTTATAAGCATCGGAATCCATCTTTTTCTGCCGGGCGTCCCGGGTGCGCCCCCCGGTGCGGTTCCGGTGCGGCTCCGGCGCGGTTCAGCCGTCGCGGGCACGATTGACGCGGGGCAGAAATTTGATCATATTCTGGAGCAGGAAGATCCCGAGCTCTGCAGTTCAAGGAGCCGGGATCAGCTTCACGGTTCGCATCGACGGCGCGGCAGGGTGCGGAGGTCCGCATCCTCCCCTCAGGTGGCGGAAATCGTGGCGTCACGCCGGATGGTCACAGGAGGCCCGCATGTACGACAATCATCTGCCCACCGCCGAGCTCCAGGCGCTGGATGCGGCCCACCACATGCACCCCTTCACCGACGGGGCCGGCCTTGCGCGCAAGGGCGCCCGGATCATTACCAAGGCCAAGGGCGTATGGCTGACCGACAGCGACGGACACGAGATCCTCGACGGGATGGCGGGCCTATGGTGCGTCAACATCGGCTACGGCCGCGAGGAACTGGTCGAGGCCGCGGCGCGCCAGATGCGGCAGCTCCCCTTCTACAATACCTTCTTCCAGACCTCGCACGTGCCTGCGATCCTGCTTGCCAAACGGCTGGCCGAACTTGCGCCCGGCGACCTGAACCATGTGTTCTTCAATGGCTCGGGGTCGGATTCGAACGACACCAACATCCGTCTGGTGCGCCGCTACTGGCAGGCACAGGGCAAGCCCGAGAAGTTCAACATCATCTCGCGCTGGAACGGCTACCACGGCTCGACCATGGGCGGGGCGTCGCTCGGCGGCATGAAGGGGATGCACTCCCAGGGCGGTCTGCCGATCCCCGGCATCGTCCACATCGACCAGCCCGACTGGTGGTCGGAGGGCGGCGACATGACGCCGGAGGACTTCGGCCTCGCCCGTGCGCGGCAGCTCGAGGAGAAGATTCTCGAACTGGGCGTCGACACCGTGGCCGCCTTCATCGCCGAACCGGTGCAGGGAGCGGGTGGCGTGATCGTCCCGCCGTCGACCTACTGGCCGGAAATCCAGCGCATCTGCGACGAACATGGCATCCTGCTGATCGCCGACGAGGTCATCACCGGCTTCGGGCGCACCGGCCAGTGGTTCGGCAGTCAGACCATGGGTATCCGTCCCGACATCATGACGGTCGCGAAGGGCATCACATCGGGGTACATACCGCTGGGCGCCTCGATCGTTTCGGACCGTGTGGCCGCGATGATCGACGGGTCGGACGAGTTCGCCCACGGCTACACCTATTCCGGGCACCCGGTCTCCTGCGCGGTGGCGCTCGAGAACCTGCGCATCCTCGACGAGGAGGGCATCATCGACCGCGCCCGGGAGGAGATCGCGCCCTATCTCCGCGAAAAGTGGCAGGCGATGACCGATCACCCGATGGTCGGCGAGGCGAAGATCGTCGGGCTGATGGGGTCTATCGCGCTCACGCCGCACAAGGAAAGCCGGGCGAAGTTCGCCGCAAAGGCCGGCACCGTTGGTCTGATCTGCCGCGAGCGCTGCTTTGCGAACAACCTCGTGATGCGCCATGTCGGCGACCGGATGATCATCTCGCCGCCGCTGGTGATCTCGAAGGCCGAGGTGGATGTCCTGATCGAGCGCGCGCGCAAGTCGCTTGACGAAGCCTATGCCAGGGTGAAGGCCGAGGGCCTGTTCGTGGCGGCCCCTGCCGCCTGAACGGTCACGCGCCTTGCGCGCTTTCCGCAAGGACGGCGCGCACGCCCTCCATGCCTTGCAAGATATCTGCGCGAATCGCCCCGGCCACGGCCTCGGCGTTGCCGCGCCGGAGGGCGGACAGCGCCTCGGCGTGCATGTCGGGCAGGTTCTCGGCGCCGAAATGACGGCACATGACCCGGAGCGCCGGTGCCGACCTGAGCCATAGGGCATCGACAAGCGGCTGGATCACCGGCGCTTCGGCGGCGGCATAGAGGTCCTGATGAAAGCGGTGGTTCAGGATCATGTAGCCCTGAAGGTCGTCGCGCCGGATCGCATCGTTCAGGGCCGCATCGGTGGCCTCCAGCGCGGCGATTCCCACCCGTCCCAGCCGCCCCGTCGACCGGCGCGCGAGTTCCGGCTCCAGCGCGAGACGCGCGAAGATCAGCTCGTCCACCTGGTCAAGCGTCAGGAGCGGCACCGTAACCCGGCGGTTGCCGTGCTCCTGAAGGGCGCCCTCCGAGGTCAGCCGCCGGATCGCTTCACGCACGGGCGTCATGCCGACGCCGAGCAGGTCGATCAGCCCCTGGATCGTCACCGGCTGGCCCGGTACGAGGTCGCCGCCGAGGATCAGGTCGCGCAAGCGGCGGTAGACGCTGAGATGGGCTGGCTCGGCGGCCCTGCCGTCGGTCATGTTCTGGTGTCCCCCGATACTCGCGACGCGCAACCTAGTGCGCGGGGGCGGCAACGGAAACCCGCTTCGGGCGCATCCTTGGGCGTATCACTGCCACGCGTCGCGGATCTTGCGCAGGAGGCGCTGCAACTCCTCCTGCTCGCCGCCGGTCAACATTGCGAAGACGCGCGCTTCGTGTCGGGCGACGGCCGTCTGGGCGCGGGCGGCAAGCCGGCGCCCCTCGTCCGTCGGGACCAGCGCATATTGCCGACGGTCTCCGGCGACCTTGCACCGGGAGACAAGGTTGCGCGAGGTCAGCGCATCGACGACCTGCACGAGATTGGACCGCTCTATGCGCAGCGTTTCGGCCAGTTGCGTCTGGTTGATGCCGGGGTGGCGCGCCACGACCGACAGCGCCGAAAAGGTGACCGTGCGCAGGCCGAACTCGGCCAGAACTTCTGCGACATCGGCCTTAACGAGGCTGACGACCCGCTTGAGGTTGTAGCCGATGAACCCGTTCAGCGCGTCGTCGCGGTCCTCGACGGCCTCATCGCTCCGCGCAAGATTGTTCATGGTCGACCTCACTTACGGCTTCAGTCCCTCTTGTTCTACTCGACCACAATTCGACCGGAAAAGGAACCGGGCGCGCCGGGCAGTCAGGTCCGAGGCATTCCTGCAGGGGTGATGGCGTCCCGACCGTCGGAATAGAGGCTCTCGACCAGATCGGCGCGCTCGCGCAGCACGGCGCGCTGGTTGATCGAGCCCTTGTCGGTCACCTCCCCCCGCTCGAAGCTCATGGGCTGCGTCAGGATCAGCGCCGCGACGACCCGGGTGGCGCTGCCGCCGGCAGACCGCGCTTGCGCGTCAAGGCCAGCCGCCAGCGCGGCGCGCACCGCCCCATCGCGTGCAAGGCTTTCCGGCGCTGCGTCGGTTTGCCCGGCGAGGTCCCGCAGCCGTCCCCAGTTCGGCAGCAGGAGCGCCCGCAGGTCGTCCCGGTTCTCGCCGGCGATCACGGCATCGGAGACGAGGCCGCCCATCGCGTCGATCAGGCTGGCCCGGACGGCCCCCACGCCGACCCAGGTTCCGCTTGCCAGCTTGAAGTTCTCGGCCAGCCGCCCGTCGAACAGGAACCCCGCCGACGCATCGCCCGGAACCGCGAAACGCAGCGCATCGCCGAGGCAGTAGAAACCCTCGTCGTCAAAGGCCGCGCGGGTCAGGTCGGGGTCGCGCCAGTAGCCTGGCGTTACCGAGGGGCTCTTGAGCCGCGCTTCCAGCCGGTCGCCCTGCGGCACCAGCTTGAGCGTGACGCCAAGCGCGGGAATACCGACGTTGCCGGGGGCCTCCTTTCGGTCGGTGTGATAGATCGCAAAAGGGCCGGTCTCGGTTGCGCCAAGGCCGGAGACGATGGGAACGCCGCCGGGCACATGGCGCTCGGCCAGCCGGGTCAGGCGGTCCCAGACCGACTGGCTCATCCCGGCGCCGGCGTACATCAGCATCTTCAGCCGCGAGAAGAAATGGCGGGCGAGGGCCTCGTCGGTCTCCATCGCGTCGAGCAGGAACTGGTAGCCGAGCGGCACGTTGAAATACCAGGTCGGGGCGACCTCGCGCATGTTGCGCAGGGTGCGGCCGATCAGGTCGGGCGTCGGGCGACCGGCGTCGATCCAGTAACTGCCGCCGTTGTGGATGGCCATGTTGAACACCTTGTTGCCGCTCGCGGTGTGGTTCCACGGCGCCCAGTCCAGAAGCACCGGCGGCGCTTCGGTCAGGAAGGTATAGGACGCGGCCACCATCGCCTGGTTGGAACAGAGCATTCCGTGCGTCTGGATCACGGCCTTGGGTTTTCCGGTGGTGCCGGAGGTGAACAGGAACTTGGCCACCGTCTCCGGGGTAATGGCTGCGTTCGCTGCCTCCATCGCCGCGTCCGGCGGAGTGTCGAGAAGGTCGGCAAAGTCGATCGTCCGACGCCGGTCGGACGCGCCCGAGAGCGAGACGAGCGGCACATCGGGGCCGAAGACCGACTCGAGGGCGGGCAGGAAGGGCGCGGCGTGATCGGCGAAGATCAGACCAGGAGTCAGCTGGTCGCGCACCTGTGCGAGTTTGGCGAAGTCTCCCGAGCCGAGTGCATAGGCCGGCGCCAGCGCGGCCGAGGGAATCCCGGCGTGCTGCGCGCCGAGCGCGATGATGGCGTGCGCGACCGCGTTTCCCGACAGGATCAGAAGCGGACGCTCGGCCGACAAGCCGAGGCGAAGGAGGGCCGCCGCGACGGAGCGGACCGCGCGGAGGCCCTCGGCATAACTGGTGCCCTGCCAGGCATCGCCCGGCCCCCGCTCGGCGATCCAGATGCGGTCCGGGGCCTCATGCGCCCAGTGGATCAGCCGGTCGGTCGTGGTTCGGGGCCAGGGCGGCAGGCTGCCATCCTGGCGGATCAGGATCGTGCCGTCGGGCCGGGTCTCCGTCACCAGGACGGAGGCATCTGAGCCCGCCGGGGCCGGGGCAGACCTGCTGCCCTGCGGTTTCGCCATATCCCGTCCTCCCCGCACCCCGTTCTCCCCGAACACGGTCGCGGCCCCCTCGGCGGATCGCGTTCGCCCCGGCTGGCCGAAGGTCGCAAGTTTGCCGCGACCCAAGCAACTCTTGTTTACCCGGATACCATTATATAGAATTACAAAATCTGCCGGGTCAACGGGCACGGTTGGCCGGCAAGCAGGAGAGAACGGGTGGACGGGTCCGACGACGCACCGACGAGCTACGAACTTCGCGACGGGATCGCGCTGATCGGGCTGACGCGCCCCGAAAAGCGCAACGCCATCAGCGACCGGGCGGTCGAATTGTTGCACCTCGCCGTGGAGCGGGCGCAGGCCGAGGCGCGGGCGGCCGTGCTCTTCGGGACGGGGCCGCACTTCTGCGCCGGGCTCGACCTCGCGGAGCATGTCGAGAAGCCGCTCTTCGAGGCGATCCAGGGTTCGCGCCGCTGGCATCGGGTGTTCGACGGGATCGAGCGTGGCGCGATACCCTTCATCGCCGCGATGCAGGGCGCGGTCGTCGGCGGCGGGTTCGAACTTGCGGCGGCGGCGCATATCCGCGTGGCGGACCGCAGCGCCTTCTTCGGCCTGCCCGAAGGCCAGCGCGGGATCTTCGTCGGTGGCGGCGGGTCGGTCCGCATCGCCCGCCTGATCGGTGTGGCCCGCATGGCCGACATGATGCTGACCGGGCGCACCGTCTCGCCCGAGCAGATGGAGGCCTGGGGCGGGGTGTCCTACGTGGTCCCCGAGGGCGCGGCGCTCGACCGGGCGCTCGACCTCGCGCGCGCGGCGGCGGCGAATGCGCCGCTCTCGAACTATGCCATCCTGAACGCGCTGCCGCGCATCCGCGACATGTCGTCGGAGGACGGGCTGTTTGTCGAATCGCTCATGTCTGCGGTGACGACGGTGACGCCGGAGGCGACCGAGCGGCTCCGGGCTTTCCTCGAGAAGCGGGCGGGCAAGGTCGCGCCACCGAAGGAAACGACGCATGGCGACCCGGCTTGAGCTCGACCTCGGCGGGCTGGAAGACCGGCTTGGGTTCCTGCTGCGGATCGCCCAGCTCGAGGCCTACGACCGGTTCTTCGCAGGCGCCTTGCCCGGCAATGCGCGGCTCACCGAGACGACACTCCTGCAGATCGTCGCGCTCAACCCCGGTGTCCGCCAGGGCGTCCTGGCCCGGACGCTGCGGTTCAAGCGCGCGCACATGACCAAGATCGTGCGCGGCCTTGAGGAGGCCGGCCTGATCCGGTCCGATATCCCCTCCGAGGACCGCCGGTCGGTCGCGCTTTGGCTGACGGAAGCCGGAAAGCGACGGGTCGAGGATGGCTGGTCCGAGGTCGAGCAGCGCGAGGCACGGGTATCGGGCGCGCTCTCCGTGGCCGAGGCGGCCGAACTCCGGCGGCTCCTGCGCCGGTTCCTCGCGATCCCGGACCCGGTGGCGATACAAGACACAACCCCGCCACGGGAGGCGCGCCGGGCATGAACCTCGACGAGATCGTCGCGATCGACTTCCACACCCACGCCGAGGAGCCATGCTGCGGCCCGCGTGACGATGGCTACACCGAGTTCCAGGCCGGCATGGCGGCCTATTTCCGCAACCCTGCAGGGGTCGACGGGATGCTGCCCACCGTCGAACAGACCGCGGCCTACTATCGCGAGCGCAGGATCGCGGCGGTGATCTTCGGGGTGGATGCCGAGCGCGAGACCGGCTTTCACCGCTACAGCAACGAGGAGGTCGCGCGGATCGCGGCCGAGAACGCCGACATCCTGATCCCCTTCGCCTCGATCGACCCGGCCAAGGGCCGCAAGGGCGCGCGCGAGGCGCGGCGGCTGGTGCGCGAGTTCGGGGTGCGCGGCTTCAAGTTCCACCCCACGATGCAAGGGTTCTTCCCCAACGACCGCATGGCCTATCCGCTCTACGAGGCCATCGCCGAGGAAGGCGCGATCATGCTGTTCCACACCGGGCAGACCGGCGTCGGGTCTGGGATGCGGGGCGGCATGGGGATGCGGCTCAAGTACTCCAACCCGATCCACATCGACGACGTGGCGGTCGACTTTCCCGATACGCCGATCGTGCTGGCGCACCCCTCGTTCCCCTGGACCGAGGAGGGCCTCGCGGTCGCTCAGCACAAGCCGAATGTCCACATCGACATGTCGGGCTGGTCGCCGAAGTATTTTCCACCGATCTTCGTGCACTACGCCAACACGATCCTGAAGAAGAAGATGCTGTTCGGTTCGGACTGGCCCGCGATCACGCCGGACCGCTGGCTTGCGGACTTCGCCGATCTGCCGATCCGCGACGAGGTGCGCCCGCTGATCCTGAAGGAGAACGCGCGGCGCCTTCTGGGCTTCTGAGCGAGGCCTCGGGCTGCGGCCGCACGGCATCTTCACCGTGGCACGCCACTGCGCTATCACGCACGGCATGGTTCGGCTCGTTTCCGCACTCTTCCTCGCCCTGACGCTTGCGCTGACCGCGCAGGCACAGGCCGCTGCACGCGGGACAATGGCGGCAGGGGACGGGATCAGCCTCGTCATCTGCACCGATGCCGGGCTCGAGACGATTACGATTGGCCTTGACGGCCAGCCCGTAAACCCGCGCCACTACTGCCCCGATTGCCTGCCGGGCCTCTCCGCCGCGTTGGCGGCTGCCGAAGTGCCGCTGCCCGCAACACCGGTGCGCTGGGAACCGCTGCATCATGCCCCGGCGGTTGCCGGGGTCCTGCCCGCCGGTCCTGTCCTTTCCCCCCTTCCGCGCGGCCCCCCGGGCCGGGTCTGACCAAAGACCCGGACCCAACCGCAACCGAAGGACAACCGACATGAAATCACTCAGCCTTGCTGCCGCCCTGGCGGCCCTCCTCGCACTTCCCGCCGTCGCACATGATGGCGTCCACATCGTCGACCCATATGCCCGCTCGATGGGCATGAACGCCAAGACCGGCGCGGCCTTCATGGTGATCGAGAACCACCAGGCCGAGGACGACCGCCTGATCGAGGCGCGCTCGGACGTGGCCGAGCGGGTCGAGTTGCACACCCACCTGATCGATGCCAATGGCGTCGCGCGCATGGTCGAGGTGAAGGACGGCTTCGCGATCCCGGCAAACGGCAGCCATGCCCTCGAACGCGGCGCCGACCACGTGATGTTCCTCGGGATCAAGGAGCCCTTCGTCGATGGCGAGGCGATCCCAGTGACGCTTGTGTTCGAGCGCGCCGGCGAGGTCCAGGTCGAGATCCCCGTGGACCTCAGCCGCATCCCCGCGCAGGGCGGCGGCATGGGCCACCGTCACGGCGCGATGCAACACGGTTCGGGCGGCTAAGGCAGCCCCTTTCCCGCGCGGGGGATCACTCCGCGCGGGGCTTCAGAACCACTGCCCGGGCTCCATGAGGCCGAGGTCGAGCAGCTGTTGGCTCTGCCACTCGAACGGCACGGAGTTGTGCCAGCGGAAGTTCCAGATCTCGAACCGGCTGCCCGCATTCGCCTTGAGCGCCTTGGCGGTGCGGAACGAACACAGCGCCGCCGTCAGGTTGTTGTGCCAGGGACAGGCGTAGGTGTTGTATTCCTCGTCCGAAAAGGTGTGGTCGTCGCGCAGCCGCAGGCCTGGCTTGGCGCGAAACAGCGCGATCCGGTCGATCTTGCGGCGCGCGGGCGGGATATGCTCCTCGTAGCGCCAGCGCAGGCCGCCGTAGAAATCGAGCTGGCGTTCGCGCGGATGATCGTGGTTGGCGGCGTCCGTGCGCGCGAGAGCGTAGTACCCGGTCCGGTCAAGGTGCGCGTCATCGAGGCTGACGGCCGTGGGGTTGCGGTCCAGGTCGCCGGCGTAGAGATCGATCACGTAGGTCAGCATCGCATCGCGGCGTTCCTCGAGGTGGAAGGCCAGCATCTCGGAGATGCTCCGGGTCTCGCAGAAGGGGTGGAACAGGTATTCGGCGTTGTAGCAATAGAAGAGCCAGACCCCCGGCGGTGTCGCGTCGAGCAGCGCATTCACCGCGCGCGCGGTCGCGCCTTCCTTCAGTGTGTCGAACGGGATCAGCCGGACCTTGCCCGCCAGGTCATCGGGCAGGCCGATCCGCGCCGGCGAGAGCGCCAGAACCTCGCGGAACCCCGCCTTGAGGTGGTGGCGCAGTGTCGTCTCGACCTCGACCATGTCCTCGACGAGGACGATCGCCACTGGCCCCTTCGCCAGCGCCCCGCGGTCGCGGGACAGGAAATCGTCGAGGCTCGCGTAGTCCATGGTCGATTGCGTCCCAGCCCGGTTCGCTGCTGCAAGTTACAGAATCGGTCAAGCCGGCGCCGCTTGCAAGCGTTGCGGTTTCGGCCGGTTTCGATGTATGGCCCACGCCTGACCCTTGGAGGGACCCATGGCCGGCGAAAACAAGCTGTTCATCAAGACCTGGGGTTGCCAGATGAACGTCTATGACAGCGAACGCATGGCCGAGACGCTCGGTGCCGAGGGCTATACGCTGACCGACAGGGCGGAGGAGGCTGACATGATCCTCCTGAACACCTGTCACATCCGCGAGAAGGCGTCGGAGAAGCTGTTCTCGGAACTGGGCCGGCTGAAGCCGCTCAAAGCGGATCGCCCGAACCTCAAGATCGG
>CAZOHN010000058.1:0-17421 GCA_964579325.1 uncultured Rhodobacterales bacterium | reverse complement strand
CAGCGCAGCGTTCAGGCGTCGTCAGGTTCCGCGAGTTCGGCCTCGATCAGGCGCGCGAGCAGTTCGGCGACATCGCCAGCGATGCGCGCCTGGTCGACTTCGGGGAAGGCCGTGGCCAGTAGGTCGACGATCTCGGCTGCGGTGCGAGGTACTTCCAGCATCTTCCAGATCGCGCCACCGACCGGGTTCAGGCGGACGACGTTCCTCCTGTCGGGCAGGCAGATGAAATGGTCATCCTCCACCCTGCGCACCGTGACTTCTGAGGTCTGCCGGAGGCACCCGGTCGGAAGCGCCTCCATGGTGCGCCGGGCCTGGGGCCTGGCACCGGCGTGGGAGAGCGGGGGCAGAACCTCGGCGATGTGCGGCCCGGTCGCGCCGCCGAGAAGCCGCGCGATCAGAGCCGTCGCATCCTCGATGCCGCTGTAGACGAGGCGCAGGCAGTCCGCCGCGGTGGCAAGCCCTTGCGCGCGTGCAAGCATCTGGTCGACGAGGCCGTCATCGGACATTTGCCGCGCAAGGAGGTGCCCGACGGCCTCGGCGGGATTCAGGTGGTGGAGGCGGGCCGGGACAGCCGTGTCGCGCCGATCCAGCACGATCACGGTGGAGACGCGACCGGCCGCTCCGAAGGGCACCAGGGAAGGCGGCATGATGTAGGCATACTTGCGGTCCGAGAGGACACGGTGCCGCTGAACATGGTCGCGCAGTACGGCACCTGCAGCGGCGGGCAACGGCAGCCGCAGTCGCGGAGCGATGCCAAGGGCATACGCGGTGTTGTCGGGAGCCACCGGCAGGACGTCGTCGCAGACCGTCTCGATGCCGGGCTCGGCCGACAGGCGACCGATCAGGGTGCTCTTTCCGGCGCGGGTCGGCCCGGTCACGAGGGCGACCCGTCCTCCGGCGCGGATGGCACCGCAGTGCAACGCGATCCAGCCCGGACGCCCGGCATAGTGCGACTCGGCGAGATCGGCGATCAGGCCGCAGACAGCTGACGCCTGGCGCAGGCCGGTCATCGGTTCATCAAGGTGTCGCGAGTGGATCGTGAATCCGGCGGGAGTGCCCAGGGCAACGGCGAGCGTACGATCGGGGGCTTCGGTTCCGTCCATCGGGGACGAGGTGATCCTGCGGCCCTTGAGGACCAAGCGGAGGCCTTCCGCAAGCGGATCGGCATCGACCAGGACGATCGGGGCGCCGAGACCTTCGATCTCGATGCGGGTCGATCCGGGCGGGAATGGCGCGGCGGCACCGCGCCATTCCGGACGTTCGGCGGCTGCCGGACACGTCGTGTCAGCCACCGAAAATCCTCCGCAGCCAGATCGGCGCATCCGCCGACCGTGCCCGGTTCCGGTTGCCGCCGGACCGTTTGCGCCGGTCCGGGCGCGACGGCCGCGAGGCACGGGACGGACGAGAGGCACGGGACGGCCGAGAGGTACGCGACGGCCGCGAGGCACGCGAAGCGCCGGACGGCCGGGATTTGCCCGAAGCCCGGGCGATCCCATATTGCGTCAGGGCCGGGGCCACGTAGGCTGCGCCGGACGCCAGGCCGAGACGGATCAGCATCTGCCTGCGGTCGAGGCGGGGTGTGTCGTCGTTGCTCATGGCGAAGTCCTTTCTTCTTCCGGATTGCTGCGCGGAGGTCGAATCCGACCGCGCAAGGGAAGAACGCAGGACCAACGCGAAGTAGTCCGTTGGACCACGAATTCGTGATCCGGGGACCTCGATCCCGAAGATGGCGGCTGAAGCGGCTTCGCGCCGCGCGCCGTCGCCGGTGAGCGCCGCATTCACGGCGCGCTGTCAGTTCGCCTTGGATTTGGGCAGGAAGGGCAGGGGCGCGACGGGGATTCCATCCTCGATCAGGCGGCGCGCCTCGTCTGCGCGGGCCTCGCCCCAGATCGACCGCTCGGGCGCGCGGCCCTCGTGGATTGCGCGGGCTTCGGTCGCGAAGCCGAGGCCGACGTAGTCGGATCCTTCCTCGACCTTCCGGCGAAGCGCAGCAAGCGCGGCCTCCGCCGGTGTCTGCGGCGGCCCGACAAGCGATCCGGCGTGGGGGGCGCTGCGCGGGGCGCCTGGCGGGGCAAAAGGTGGGGCGCCGGGCGGTGCGAGGGGTGGCGCAACCTCTCCACCGGTGATCGCCGGTGCCATCAGTGCCTTCGCAACCGACGCGGACCCGCAGATAGGGCAAGACAGGTGCCCCGTCTCGGCCAGCGCGTCATAGGCGGCGGCGGACTGGAACCAGCTTTCGAAGCCGTGGTCCTTGTCGCACTTGAGGGTGTACTTGATCATCTGTCAGCCCGGTACCGCCTAGTTTCTGCAGGTATGAGGCAGGGCCATGATTTCAACCGGATCAGCGAAATGCCGGCCAAATCAGGGAAGGGCCTGCGTGTCCACGGGAACGAACCCCCGGATCAGCGTCTTGAGTTCGGGCTCGGCCACCTTGTCGGCGGCCTTGGCGAGTGGAAACCAGCGGCGCTTGCGTTGCTTCTTCTCGGGGTAACTGTCGGCAAGGCCGGTCACCTTCATCGGGTAGACAGCGACGATGCAGGGCACTTCCCGGTCCGGGCCAAGGACCTTGTGATAGGCGAAGAACCCCTGGCAGACGTCGGAAATCAAGCCGGTTGCGCCAGCCTCTTCCCAAGCCTCCGTCGCGGCGGCTTCGGTGGCCGAGGCGTCGCGCATCGGCCAGCCTTTCGGGACGACCCAGCGCCCCGTCTCGCGGCTTGTGACGAGGAGCACCTCGGTCTTTCTGCCGTGTAATCGCCAGCACAGCGCGGCCACCTGCGTGCGCGCCTCCTGTAGATGCACCTGCGCCACGTGCAGTGGCGCGGGGGGATCGCGGTCTACCTTCACGGTCTGCTCGCCTTCGCAGCGGTTGGCGCCGCCGACATTCTGTTCGGGGCGCTCTGTGCCCATACGGAATGATAAGTCTTAAAGTAAGGCAAATCCAGCCGTTCTTGACCGCATCTTTCACAGAGATACGTCAAAGGTCCGGACAGGAACGGAGAGCGCCGATGATTCGAGCATTCGCCCACGCGGTTTCAGTGTCCGCCGGAGTTGTCCTGGCCACCGCGCCACCGGCCCTCTCCGCGGGTCCGTTCACCTTCCCGTCGATAGATGGCGGGTCGCTTTCGACGGCCGATTGGGCGGGCCAGCCTGTCCTTGTGGCGAACACGGCCTCGCTCTGCGGCTTCACGCCGCAATACGACGATCTCCAGGACCTGTGGGAGCGTTACCGCAACGCGGGCCTCGTGGTACTTGCCGTGCCGTCGGACGATTTCCGGCAGGAGCTGGGCGACGAGGCGCAGGTGAAGGAGTTCTGCGAAGTGAACTTCGGGCTCGACTTTCCGATGACCGAAATCACCCATGTCCGGGGCGCGCAGGCACATGCGTTCTACAAGTGGCTCGCCGAGGCGCATGGGTTTACGCCCTCGTGGAACTTCAACAAGGTGCTGCTGGACGGCGAGGGGCAGGTCGTGGCGACCTGGGGATCGGGCACGCGCCCCACTTCGCGCGAGATCACCGGGGCGGTCGAGAGGCTGCTGGAGGAGTGAGCCGTGCGCGATGCCGCGGGGGATGATGCCGCAGGGAACACGAAGGGTCCGCTCTTTCTGGGCCACGAGATCTACCGGCGCTCCAGCTACGGCCCCGCGCATCCGCTGCATGTGCCGCGGGTTTCCACCACGATGGACCTTGCGCGCGCGCTGGACTGGTTGCCGGCGGGGCGGTTCCGCGCCTCGCCCCGCGCCAAGCCCGCGGCCCTGACGATCTGGCATTCGCCGGGGTATGTCGCGGCACTGGAGGCGGCCGAGGCGGCGCAGGCGGTGAGTGCGGAGGTACGCGACCGGCACGGGCTTGGCACGATGTCGAACCCGGTGTTCCCCGAGATGTTCCGTCGTCCCGCCACCTCTGCGGGCGGGTCGATTCTGGCGGGAGAACTCTTGCGCGACCGGGGCGTGATCTACCATCCGGCGGGGGGCACCCACCACGGAATGCCCGACCGGGCCAACGGGTTTTGCTATCTCAACGACCCGGTGCTGGCGATGCTGTCGCTGCGGCGGGCGGGTGTGGCCCGGATCGCCTATGTCGACATCGATGCGCATCACCCCGACGGGGTGGAGGCCGCATTCGCGGGCGATCCCGAGGTGGTGATGGTCTCGGTTCACGAGGAGCGGCGCTGGCCGTTCACCGGAGGGCTTGGGGACGATGCCGGGGGGCGGGCGTTCAACCTGCCAGTGCCCGCGGGGTTCAACGACACCGAGATGCGGGCCGCACTGCATGACCTGATCCTGCCCCGGGTCGCGGCTTTTCGGCCCGAGGTCGTCGTGCTTCAATGCGGCGCGGATGCGGTCGAGGAGGATCCGTTGTCGCGGCTTGCGCTGTCCAACAATGCGCACTGGGAAGTGGTGGCGGCGCTCGCGCCGCTGGCCCCGCGATACCTTGTGACAGGGGGCGGCGGCTACAACCCCTGGACAGTGGGGCGGCTCTGGGCCGGGGTCTGGGCCACGCTGGTTGGCGCTGAAATTCCCGACCGGCTGCCGCCCGAGGCCGAAGCGGTGCAGCGTTCGCTTTCGTGGAGCCGGCGGGGGCGGCCCACAGAGGCGCTTCTGACCACGCTGCGCGACGCATCGCGCGAGGGGCCGGTGCGTGCCGAGGTGAGGGAGCGCCTTGCGGTGCTGTCCCGACGGTGAGGCTCTTTGCGGCGATCCCGCTGCCCGAGGCGGTGCAGGACCGTCTGGAGGTGCTGGCACAGATGCTGCCGTTGCCGCGCCGGGTGGCGTCGGAGAACCTGCACCTGACGCTCGCCTTCCTGGGCGAAGTGCCCGAGGCGGTGGCCGAGGACGTGCACTATGCCTTCGAGGCGGTCACGGCGCCGGCGTTCGACCTGACGATTCGGGGCGCCGGCGTGTTCGGCGGGGACAAGCCGCGCGCGGTCTATGCAAGTGTCCTGCCCGAGCCGGCACTCGAGCGGCTTCAGGCGAAGGTGGAGACGGCTGCGCGTAGGTCCGGCGCCGAGGTGGAGGCGCGGCGGTTCGTGCCCCATGTGACGCTTGCCCGCCTCAAGCCATGGCTGGTCGACGTTCCGCGGCTGGAGCGGGCGCTGGTCAATGTGGCAGGGTTCACCGAAGGACCGTTCCGGGTGGAGCGGTTCGCGCTGTTCGAGTCGGTCCTCGGGCACGAGGGCGCGCATTACGAGGAGCTGGCCAGCTACCCTCTTCGGGCCTGACGCGGAAACCGGGCCGTCAGACTTTTGGCACGCCGCCCTGAAGGATGGTCACGAGCCAGTCGGTGTCGATGTTGCCACCGCAGAGGATGACGCCAGCACGCTTGCCCTTCATCCGGTCGCGTTCCTGCATGAGGGCGGCGAAGGGGGCGGCACCGGCGCCTTCGGCGAGGTTGTGGGTGTCGGTATGGTAGGCGCGGATCGCCGCTGCCACTTCGCTGTCGGTAACCGCGAGGATGCGCGCCGCGCCGGGGCCGTAGATCGCCAGCGCCTCTGGAACCGGCACGCGCACGGCCATGCCGTCGGCGAACGTTCGCGCGGTATCGGTGGGCACGGGGCGGCCGGCCTCGACCGAGAGCCTTGCCGTCTGCGCGCCTTCCGATACGACGCCGACGACGTCGGTGCGCAAGCCCAGGGCATCGCGCGCGGCGATGACGCCGCAGATGCCCGAGCCGCAGCCGATCGGTACGTAGACGGCATCGAGCGGCGGGGCGGCGCGAAAGAATTCCAGAGCGTAGGTGGCGACGCCGCGCACCAGTTCGCGGTGGAAGGGAGGTACGATGTGCAGCCCTTCGGTCGCGGCCACGCGGAACGCCTCCTCCCGCGCCGCGTCGAAATCCTCGCCGAATTCGACCAGTTCCGCCCCCCAGGCCCGCATCGCGCCATTCTTCTCGACCGAGTTGCCGTGGGGGGCATAGACCACTGCGCGCAGGCCGGCGGCCACCGCGGCGCGAGCCTGGCTTTGCCCGTGGTTGCCGCGCGTCGCGGTGATGATGCCCGGCGCCTTTGGGTGTGTGCGCCTGAGCCAGTCGATGAAGGTGATCCCGCCGCGCACCTTGAAGGCGCCAGTCGGCCCGTGGTTCTCGTGCTTGACCCAGACTTCGCACCCCGCCCGCGCAGACAGGAGCGGCCAGGCATATTGGGGTGTGGGAGACATGTGCCGGTGCACGAGTGCCGCGGCCGCGTCGAGTTCATCGGGTGAGAAGTAGGACATCGGTGCCTCCGGTTCGAGGCGACCTGAGCATTCCGGCCGGTTGGGGTCAATCGGGGAGGCTGGAGGCGGGTACCGGAATCGAACCGGTCTTCACGGATTTGCAATCCGCTGCGTAACCTCTCCGCCAACCCGCCAGGCCAACCTTCGGAGTGGGGGTCAGATAGCCGATGCCAGATCGTCGCGCAAGGGACCGGGGCGAGGGTCGCCGGTTGCCCTCGGTTCCCGGCTGTGGCATTCACAAAGCGAACGACAGTCAAACCGGTGAGTTCAGCACGATGACCGATTTCGCCGCCCGCCGGACCATGATGGTCGACAGCCAGGTCAGGCCATCAGACGTAACCAAGTTCCCGATCATCGCGGCGATGCTGGAGGTGCCCCGGGAGCGGTTCGTCCCGTCGTCCCGCCGCGAGGCCGCCTATGTGGGCGAGAACCTCGAGATCGCCCCGGGCCGCGTGGTGCTTGAACCCCGAACAACCGCCAAGATGCTGGATGCGCTCGATATCTCGCCGGAGGACATGGTGCTCGATATCGGTTGCGGGCTTGGATACTCGGCTGCGCTGCTGGCCCGGTTGGCCGAGACAGTGATCGCGGTGGAGGAGGATGAGGCGCTTGCGTCGGAGGCCGAGGCCGCGCTTGCGGCGGAGGGGATCGACAATGCCGTGGTCCTGACCGGGCCGTTGCGCGACGGTGCGTCCATCCATGGGCCCTACGATGCGATCGTGATCGAAGGCGCCGCCGAAGCGATCCCCGCCGCGCTGCTCGACCAGATCAAGGAAGGCGGCCGGATCGGTTGCCTGTTCATGGAGGGTGCCCTCGGCGTGGCGCGGGTCGGTCACAAGATCGACGGCCGGGTGACCTGGCGATACGCCTTCAACGCCTCCGCCCCGGTTCTCGCCGGGTTCGAGGCCGGACGGACGTTCGTGCTGTGATGCGGCGCTTCACACTTGGCGCCCTCGCCGCCGCAGCCCTTTCTCTGTCGGCAATCGCGGCCACGGCCGAAACCCTGGCGGACACCCTTGCGGACGCTTACCGCAACTCGGCTCTCCTCGACCAGAACCGCGCTCTGCTGCGTGCCGCCGACGAGGACGTCGCCCAGTCGGTCGCCGCGCTGAGGCCCGTCATCAACTTCGTCGCGCAGTCGGGCTGGGCGAGGACGGCGCAAGGCGAGGGTCTGTCATCTTCGGTCGAGCTTTCGGCGCAGATCACGATCTACGACTTCGGACGCAACCAGCTTGCGGTCGATGCGGCGCGCGAGCAGGTGCTGGCGACCCGGCAGGCACTGATCGGGCTCGAGCAACGGGTGCTGCTGAACGCGGTGCAGGCCTACACGAACGTGGTCAGCGCGAGCGAGTTCGTGCGGCTCCGCGAGGCCAACGTGCGGCTCATCACGCAGGAACTGAGGGCGGCGAACGACCGGTTCGAAGTCGGCGAGGTCACCCGCACCGACGTCTCGATCGCCGAGGCGCGGCTGGCGGGGGCACGGGCAAACCTTGCCGTCGCGCAAGGTGACTTCCAGATCTCGGTCGAGCAGTTCCGTGCGGCAGTCGGCCGGGGTCCCGGTACACTCGGCAACCCCGGACGTGCTCCCGCAACCCCGCGCAGCGTGGATGAAGCAAAGTCTGTCGCAGTGCGAACGCATCCCGCGATCCGACAGGCGCAGCACGAGGTGACGGTGGCGGAGCTGAACGCGCAGCGGGCGCAGCGCGCCACACGCGGGACGGTGTCGGGCAGCGCGAGTTTCGGGCTAGACGACGATGGCGACGACAGTGCCAGCGTCGGGCTGCGCTTCTCGCAGCCGATCTATCAGGGCGGAGCCTTGAGTTCGGTCTATCGCCAGTCGCTTGCGGCCCGCGATGCACGACGGGCGGGCCTTCTCGAGGCCAACATCGGCGTGGAGCGCGACGTGGGTGCGGCCTGGTCGCAACTTGCCGTCGCGCAGGCCTCGCTCCGGGCGAGCGAAGAGCAGATCAGGGCCGCGACCGTGGCCTTCGAGGGCGTGCAGGAGGAAGCCCGCCTCGGTGCGCGAACCACACTGGATGTGCTGAACGCCGAGCAGGAACTGCTTGACGCGCGCACGGCGCGGGTGAATGCGGCGGCGCAGCAACTGGTAGCCGTTTATTCACTTCTGTCCTCTATGGGTCTGCTTACGGTCGAACATCTGGGCCTGGGTGTGCCGGTCTACGATCCCTCGGCCTACTACGACGCGGTCAAGAACGCGCCGGCCCGCAGCCTTCAGGGCGAGCGTCTCGATCGCGTGCTGCGGAGCATCGGGGCGCCCTGACGGCGCGGTGTGGTTGGCAAGTCGAAGACCCGCCGCTAGGATGCCGGTCGTGTTTTGAACGAGGTGGCCATGTCGGACCCGATGACCAATGTCGAGATCGAGGATGTCCTGTCGTCGATCCGACGCTTGGTCGCCCAGGACCCGCCCCCGCGGCCCGTGCCGCCCGGCCGGCTGATCCTCACCCCCGCTCTTCGCATCGACGAACCTGCCGCCGGGGCAGGGGTCGGACCTGCTGCCGACGCCACTCCGCCCGACGCGGCCTCCCCCGATATTGCTCCATCGGATACCGCCCCCCCTGAGGCTGCGGCGCAAGGCATCGCGGCATCGGAGGGCGTGGTGTGCGACGACGCGTCGCTCGATCCTTCACAGGTGGCCGGTTCTGGTACCGAGGCGCTGTCCGCCCTCGACGGCACTGCCCCGGACCCGGTTTCCGATACGTCATTCGCCGCGGAGCAGGTTGCCGCGGAGCAGTTTGAGGAGCAGGCCGTCGAGGAATTCGCGGCCGAAGCACCCGAGAGCCCCGTCCAGCAGAACGACAAGCCATCGGTTCCACAGGATGCGCCAGGTGCCCTTGCCGACGCCCAGGAAGCGGGAGCGGAGGACCAGGGTGAGGTCTCGGTCGCGTGGGCCGGTACCTTCGACGGCGGGGCCGTACGGGCCGCGCCCGCCGAGGAAATCCCGGCCGCGCCCTTCCACCATGTAGGTGACGAAGAGGTCGCTGCGTCGGAAGAGGCCGAGGCTGCCACTATGGTACCGACGCCCTTCCTCCGGCATCGCGACCGGAAGAGCCTCGAAGACACCGTCGCGGAACTGGAAGCCGCGGTCTCGCGCCAGAGCTTCGACTGGGAACCCGACGGGATAGAGGCGGGCGAACCCGCGTCCGTCGAACCGGCTGGGACTGCCGCCGACGGTGCCGGCCCCGAGGCCCCCTCGGCCACCCAGGCCAGCGATGGAGCCGCCGTCGTCTCAGAGCCGGTACCGCCCGAGGTGGAAGCGGATGATGCCGCAGAGAGCCTTGAGGCCGATCTTCTGGCCGAGTTTGCCGCGCCGGCGGACGAGGAAGTCGACGCGGATGATGCCGAGGACACGCACCAAGGGGACAACGCTCCGATCGTGTTCCTGTCGGCAAGCAGGCGGCTCAGGCCCGAGGGCCCCGGGCCGCGCGAGATACCGGACGAGACAGGGCAGGGGACCGAGGTTGCGGACCTGTCGGAGGCGACTATGCTGCCTGCGGCAGAAGCCGGGCAGTTCCTTCCAGCGCTGCCCCTCGACGAGGAGGCCTTGCGCGAACTGGTGGCCAAAGTCCTGCGCGAGGAACTGCGCGGTGAACTGGGCGAGCGCATAACGCGCAACGTGCGCAAGCTGGTGCGCCGGGAGATCGCGCAGATCATATCGGGACTCGAAGTCGACTGAGGGTGGTTTCGGCCCGAGGTTTACCCGAAAGGTGGCCCCGGTGGTGGGCTGCGATTCATCACGGAGAGGATGTCTGGTCGAACCCCCGGTCAGGGGGCGAGTAGCGCAGACGGACAAGGGCCGCGCCCATCGGCACGGCCCACAGAGTCCTCGGCAATGCGAGGAGGATCAGGCTGCTTCGGCCTGCTGTTCCGCGGCGTGACGGCGCTCGCTTTCTTCGCGCGACAGGGCGACCGAAGTACGCACGCCCTTCGACACGAAGTCCATCAAACCGTTGACCACACGCTCGTTCGGGTCGATTCCGGCGCAGGACAGCACCTCGCGGCCATCGCGGGACCGCGCCCAGCGCGCGATCTGCTCGGGACCGTTGCCGTATTTCTTGTCGTCCGCGATCGCATCGTCGAGCGCGGCAAGCACCACCGCCGCGAAGAGTTTCCGCGCGCGTTGGCCTTGTTCGAAGTTGAAGGCTGTGGCGTCGATTGGGTCGGCCATTCCTGATCCTTTATTCTTGCTCTTGCGTTTGCCGGATTGCGCCGACTATGGCGTTTTCGGCCCGATTCGGTATTTACCTTTGTGCATAGCTCCCATGCGTCAGGCGCATAGCTAGATCGCTGTCCCTACAGCATCTAGTCGCCTGCTCGCCGCCAATTCGACGAAATATAGGAAGTGTCAGGATTCGTTCAAGCTTTTGCCTGATTTCCGCCATGCTTTCGGAGCGAGCGGCGGACAAGCGCCGAACGAGCCCGGAAACCTGACGCGGCTTCATCCGTCATCGCGCCCATCCGGCGTCAGCAGTCGGACTTCGGCAGGCCCCGCCCGCATCTCGCCCGAGGCGCGTTCGAAGCGGAGATACGCGATTCCGTACCCCCTTGCCTGGGTGTAGAGTACTCCCGCAGGCTTTCCGTCGGCCTCGATCGGGGTGCCGACGGGCACAGCTCGGGAGACCGCGACTTTCGCCAGCCCTTTCCGAACCTCGGTCTTGTGCTTCATCCGCGCGGTGACTTCCTGGCCGACATAGCATCCCTTGCGGAAGTCGACACCGCGGAGCCGCTCGAAACCGGCCTCGACGATGTATGTGTCGTCGGGTACAAGCTCTATTCCCGTTTCGGGCACGCAGGCCGCGACGCGCAAGTCGTCCCAGTCGATCGACGGCGCCTCCTCCGACACCTCCCCGTAGGTTCGCCAGCCGAGGGAGGGATGCCGGGGGTCGGGAAGGGCGCCGTCAGGCGGCGCTCCAACTCCGCGTGTCACCGCGATATCGGTGGAGTGGATCGCCACCTTCGAGCGCAGCCTGTACATCGAAAGTCGGCGGAGGAGCGCTTTGGCGTGATCGGCCTTGACGTCGATCAGGATGCGGTCGCGCAGGCCGACCAGGAAGAAGTCGGCGAGATACTTGCCCTGGGGTGACAGCAGCGCTGCATAGAGGATGCCCTGGCCTAGACCGGAGACGTCATTGGTGACGAGCCCCTGCAGGAAATGAACCCGGTCCTCGCCGGTGACCTCCAGAACCTGTCTGTCGTGCGCCCGTTCGCCTGCCATGCCACCTGCCTCCTGTCCACCCGGACAATATAGGGGAGGACCATACGGCAGCTAGGTCCCGCCGAACTGGAGCCGACAAAGGTTGGCATAGAGACCACCGCGTGCCAGCAGGTCGTCGTGGCGGCCTTCGTCGACCTTCTGGCCGCGATCGAGCACGATGATCTTGTCGGCCTGTCGGATCGTCGAGAGACGGTGGGCGATGACGATGGTCGTGCGCCCCTGCGCCAGCCGGTCGAGCGCCTCCTGCACCCGGGCCTCGGACGCCGCGTCAAGAGCCGAGGTCGCCTCGTCGAGCAAGAGCACCGGCGTGTCGCGCAGGAGCGCCCGGGCGATGGCGACACGCTGGCGCTGGCCGCCCGAGAGGTTGCTTCCGCGCGGCCCGGCGGGGCTGTCGAGCCCGCTCGCAAGTTGCGGCAGGAAATCGGACACATGCGCGGCCTCGAGGGCGGCGGCGAGCTCGGCCTCGCTCACGTCACGGCCCATCGTCACGTTGTCGCGGATGGTCTCGTCGAAAAGCGCGGTCTCCTGGCTGACCACGGACAGCTGTGCCCGGAGGTCGGGCAGGGCGAAGCTCCGCAGGTCCTGGCCGCCGAGCAGCACCTGCCCCTCCTGCGGGTCGGCGAACCGGGCGATCATGGTGAGAACGGTCGTCTTGCCGGCACCCGAGGGGCCGACCAGGGCTGTCGTCTGCCCTGGCTCGGCCACGAAGCTCAGGTTGTCCAGCACCGGCACCGCCTCGTGGCGGAAGCAGACCCCCTCGAATGCGATCCGCGCCGGGCGTCCGTCGGCCAGCGCACTGGCAGGCACCGACGGGCTGGAGATCCTGATCGGTGCGTCCATCAGTGCACGACTGCGTTCGAGACCCGCGAGCGCGGCTTGGAGCCTGCCGCTGACCGCGCCGAGCCGGCGGAGCGGCTCGAACACGAGCGCCATGGCGGTGAAGAAGGCCATGAACTCGCCGACCGACTTCTCGCCAGCGATGATCTGCAGACCGCCGTAGGCGAGGACGCCGGCAAATCCGAGCGCGGCCACGACGTCGATGAGGGCGGGGATGCCGGCCGCGCTCGCCGCGGCGCGGACCTGTGCCTTGACGTAGCCTGCCACGGTCCGGCGAAAGCGGTCAGCCTCGCGTGACTCTGTGCCCGCAAGCTGGATGGTGCTGATGCCGTGGAAGATCTCGTCGAGGCGCGTTGCCGCCGTCGCGGCTTGCGCCCGGGCTTCCCGACTCGTCCGGCGGACGATCCGTTGCAGCAGGACGATAGGACCGAACAGCAGCGGGACGCCCACGACGGCCACAAGCGTCCAGACCCAGTCGATCATCAGCGCGACGGCGAACAGCGACAGCAGCGAGACGAGGTCGCGCCCGAAGGCAGCGATCACTCCGACAAAGAGCTGCATCAGCGCTGCAGTATCGCCCCGCACACGTTCGATCAACGTGCCCGGTGGATGCGTGCGAAAGAACACCGGGTCGAGACGCATCAGGTGCGCAAGAAGGTCGGACTGGAGTTCGGCCACCACCTTCTCGCCAAGACGGGCCATAATGATCTGCTGGATGATCCCGGCGAGGGCGCGCGTCACGAAGACAAGGGCGATTGCCCCCGCGATCCAGGGGATGGCGTTGGTGTCGCCGGCAATGAAGATGCGGTCAAACATCGGCATGATGAGCCAGGACAGAACGCCCAGCATGCCACCCTCGAAGGCCATCAGAACAAGTGCGATGGCCAGGAGGGGCATGCGCCGGCGAAGGTAGATGCGCCAGACCCATCCCAGCAATTCGCGCGCCGAAGTCGTGAGCGGCGTTTCGGTCATGGAGGGGTGGATCCCGCGTGCTCATCGCCCGGTGGGATCGCGGCCCTTTCGGCCCGGCGGGTCCGGGCAATAGCGTGGTAGAACCGGGGCAGGTGCTCCGCCGCCGCGGCCCAAGGGCACTGAGCGTCGATTCTTGCCGGCGCCGCCCGGCGCGCGCGCCGCATCGAGCGATCGAGCCGATCCTTGGGCGGGGGTAAAGTCGGCACTCGCTCTCCAGCAACTTGCATGGTTGCGCGTTTACCAAGCGGGCGGCACCGGCGCAACGCGCGACCATTGCCGGCCTGATTGACCTTGCCCGAACCTTCGCCTAGCGATGGCCTCCGCGCGCCAATCCCGGAGGTCCCATGACGCTCGCCCACGGTCGCACCACACTTGCCATTCCGGGCCCTTCGGTAATGCCCGATCGGGTGCTTCGTGCGATGCACCGGGCGGCACCGAACATCTATGCGGGCGAGCTGGTCGAGATGACCGCCTCGCTCATCCCCGACCTCAAGGCGGTCGCGCGCACCGGCCACAATGCGACGATCTACATCGGCAATGGCCATGCCGCTTGGGAAGCCTCGCTCGCTAATGTCCTGTCACGCGGCGACAAGGTGCTGGTGCCGGCGACCGGGCGCTTTGGCTATGGCTGGGGTGAAATGGCGAAGGGCCTCGGCGTGGCGGTCGAGATCCTCGACTTCGGAAACCGTGCGCCGGTCGATCCTGCACGGCTCGAGGAGCGGCTGCTCGCCGACAAGGCCCACGAGATAAAGGCGATCCTTGCGGTGCAGACCGACACCGCCACCTCGGTGCGCTCGGACATCTCGGCGATCCGTGCCGCGATGGACCGCGCAGGGCACCCTGCGCTCCTGATGGTCGATTGCATCGCGTGCTTGGGCTGCGATGCGTTCCATATGGACGACTGGGGCGTCGATGTGATGGTGGCTGGCAGCCAGAAAGGCTTGATGACGCCACCCGGCATCGGCTTCGTGTGGTTCAACGACAAGGCCGACGCGGCGCGCGATCGGGCGAACTGCGTCACCCGCTACTGGGACTGGCGGCCGCGGGCCAACCCTTCGGAGTACTGGATGTATTTCGACGGCACCGCGCCCACACATCACCTCTACGGGCTGCGCGAGGCGCTGACGATGCTGGTGCACGAGGAAGGCCTTGAGGCCGCCTGGGCGAGGCATGCCATGCTGGCCCGCGCGCTATGGGCGGCGTTCGACGCCTGGGGGCAGGTCGGGCCGGTCGAGTTGAACGTGGCCGATCCCGCGCACCGCAGCCATGCCGTCACCTCGGTGCGGATCGGCGCGCCGCATGGCACCAGGCTGCGCGACTGGCTGACCGAGCGGGCGGGCGTGACGCTGGGCATCGGCCTTGGCATGGCAGAGTCGACTGATCCCGCCTGGCACGGGTTCTTCCGGGTAGGCCACATGGGGCATGTCAACGCGCACATGATGATGGGCACGCTGGGCGCGATCGAGGCGGCTCTGACCGCGCTGGGGATCCCGCACGGGAAGGGCGGCCTCGAGGCGGCCGCCGCAGTGATGGCCGAGGCGTGACGGCCTAGTAGCCCTTGGCGGCGAGCCACTCCGTCATCCAGGCGATCTCGGTCTCCTGCGCTGCGATGATCGCCTCGGCGAGCTTGCGCACCTCGGGGTCCTTCCCGTGCTCGAGCACGATCTTCGCCATATCCACCGCGCCCTCATGGTGCGGGATCATCCCCCGGATGAAGTCCGCGTCGGCATCGCCGGTGAAGGGGATATCCATCTCGGCGTGCATCTTCGCGTTCGCTTCCATGTAGGCGATCGTCGCGGGGCTTTCGGTGCCGGTCATCGCGTGGCCGGCGTGGGCCGAATGATCCGTCGTCTGTGCGGCGAGCGGCGTGGCGAGGAGCGTCGCGAGGGCGAGGGCGGCAAGGCGCATCGGTTTGGTCTCCTGTGAGGTCCGGGTGCCAAGCATCGGCACTCCGGAGCCATGTGCAACTCACACTCCGGTGACGGAGCGGGCTCCCGCAAGGGCGTCGGGAAGGGCTGCGGCGAAGGCGGAAAGATCGGCGGGGCGGCCGGCGCTCACACGGATGCAGCGGTCATGGGGGGCGACGAAGGGCATCCGCACGAAGACGCCTCGCGTGGCCAGAGCCCCGACGAGGGCGCGGGCGAAGGTGCCGTCGTGGCCGCAGTCGAGGGTGACGAAGTTGGTGGCCGAGGGCAGCGGGCGGAGGCCGTTCGCCTCGGCGATCCGGGCGATTTCCAGTTTTGCTGCGCTGACTTCCGCGACGACCTTCCCGATCCAGTCGCGGTCCTGCAGGGCCGCGAGCGCCCCGGCCTGCGCGATGCGGCCCACGCCGAAATGGTTGCGGACCTTGTCGAAGGCGGCGGCGAGAGGCGTCGCGCAGATCGCGTAGCCGACCCGCAGGCCGGCGAGGCCGTGCGCCTTCGAGAAGGTGCGGAAGCGGATGATGCGGGGGTCCTCGGCATCGATTGCGGGCGCGGTGCCCTCGGGCGCGAGGTCGATGTAGGCCTCGTCGAGGGCGAGAAGCGCGCCGTCAGGCAGCGCGCCGAGCGCCTTGAGGATCGTCCCGGCGGGGTGCCAGGAGCCCATCGGGTTGTCAGGATTGGCGAGGTAGACGAGTTTCGCGCCGACCTCGGTTGCCTTCGCCGTCAGCGCAGTGGGGTCTTCGTGGTCGCCTGCGTAAGGCACCTTGTGCAGCACGCCACCGAAGCCCGCGACGTGGAAGTTGAAGGTCGGGTAGGCACCGTCAGAGGTGACCACCGGATCGCCGGGCGCCACCACAAGTCGGACGACGTAGCCGAGAAGCCCGTCGATGCCTTCGCCCACAACGATGTTGCCGGGCGCCACGCCGTGATGGGCGGCAAGCGCCTGCTTCAGGTCGTGAATCTCCGGATCGCCATACATCCAGGCGTCGGCGGCGGCGCAGGCCATCGCCTCGACGGCGCTGGGCGAGGGGCCGAAGACGCTTTCATTCGCGCCGAGGCGTGCGTCGAAGGCGCGGCCTGCCCGCCGCTCCAGCGTCTCTGGCCCGGTGAAGGGCACGCTTGCGGGCAGGCTGCCGACGAGGGGCGTGAAACGCGGGCCGGGCACGGGCGCGCTCAGGCGATCTCGGCGAGGCGGGCGAGCGCCGCGCGCAGCGTCGCGGCTTCGGCATCGCCCTGTTCCAGCTTCTCGCGGGTCTCCTCGACGACCTCCTCCGGCGCGCTGGCCACGAACTTGGGGTTCGACAAGCGTCCGCGCAGGCCGCCCATGTCTTTCTCAAGCTTCTCCAGCGTCTTGGAGAGCCTTGTTCGCTCTTCTGCGATGTCGATGACGCCTTCCAGTGGCAGCGCGAAGGCCGCGCCTTCGGCGGCGACGGTGATCGAGCCCTTGGGTGGAGCGGCGCGGGTGAGACTGTCGATCCGGGCGAGGCGCTGGATGAGGATTTCGTTGCGCTCCCAGTAGGTTGCCGGGATTTCCTGAAGCTCGCTCGCGACCAGCGGCAGCTTGAGGCCGGCGGGGACGTGCATCTGCGCGCGGGCCGAGCGGATATCCTCGATCAGCCCTAGCACCCAGCGCATCTCGCGCATGGCGGGTTCATCAATGATGTCATCGCCGTAGGCGGGCCAGTTCGCGTGTGCCAGGAGGCCGTCGCGCGGGCCGGTCTGCTGCCAGAGTTCCTCGGTCACGAAGGGCATGAAGGGGTGCAGCAGGATCAGGCACTGGTCGAGCACCCAGCGCATGGTGGCGCGGGTCTCGGGCGCGCTGGCCTCGTCGGCCAGAAGCGGCTTGGCGAACTCGACGTACCAGTCGCAGACCCGGCCCCAGACGAAGGCGTAGAGCGCGTTGGCGGCGTCATTGAAGCGGTAGGCTTCCAGCGCCTCGTCCACCTCGGCGCGGGCGCGGGCGGTCTCGCCGAGGATCCAGCGGTTCGCGGTGAGCGTGGGTGCCGGCCGGGCCTGCGGCTCGAGGTCGAGCACCCCGTTCATCTCGGCGAAGCGGAAGGCGTTCCAGATCTTGGTGGCGAAGTTGCGGTAGCCCGCGATCCGGTCTTTCGACAGCTTGAGGTCGCGCCCCATCGCAGCCATCGAGGTCAGCGTGAAGCGGAGCGCATCGGCGCCGAATTCGTCGATGAGGTCGTTGGGGTCGAGGACGTTCCCAAGCGACTTGGACATCTTCTTGCCCTTCTCGTCG
>CAZOHN010000057.1:0-17456 GCA_964579325.1 uncultured Rhodobacterales bacterium | reverse complement strand
CCCGTGCGGCGATGAAGGCCGTCGCGGCAGAGCGGCGGCGCTTTGGCTACCGGCGGCTGCATGTGTTCCCGCGCCGCGACGGGCACGTGCCGAACCGCAAGCGGACCCAGAGGCTCCACCGCGAGGAGGGTCTCGTAGTCCGGCCAAGGCGGGGCCGCAAGCGGACCCTCGGCACCCGCGCGCCGCTGGTCATCGAAGCCGTGGCCAACGCCCGGTGGTCGGTGGATTTCATGCAGGACCAGTTCGCCGACGGACGCCGCTTCCGGATCCTCAATGTGCTGGACGACGTCACGAAGGAGTGTTTCGCGTCGATCGTCGACACGTCGCTCTCGGGCCGAAGGGTGGCGAGCGAACTGACATCTTTGATCGAGCGGCGCGGGAAGCCCGGGGTGATCGTGCCGGACAACGGCACCGAGTTCACGTCGAACGCGATCCTCGCTTGGGCCGAGAAGATGCAGATCAGGTGGCACGACATCGCCCCGGGCAAGCCCATGCAGAACGGAACCTGCGAGGCCTTCAACGGCCGGATGCGCGTTGAGCTTCTCAACGAGACCCTGTTCTTCGGCATCGACCACGCCCGCGATGCCGTCGCCGATTGGGTCCACGCCTACAACACCGAACGACCCCCCTCGGCCATCGGCTACGAGACCCCGACGGCCCTCGCCGCTCAACTCACCGCACTGGACGATCGGCTCCGCGCACGTGAACCGCCGCGTCGATCGCCCATTGCAGCATCGGCGCAACCGCGCCACGTTCAACAAAGGACTCCTGTCTCAGCCGGATGAGCTTCGGGGGTCACAGCACTGCGCGTCGTTTGGGCGGCAGCACTGTCGGACAGGCCTTGCACCTGCCACAGTCGGCAGCGTTTCGGGACGGTTGCCGCCGGTTGCGCTCCTGCACCTGGCCGACAGGGCCGCGTCGGACGGGTCAGGCGGGGCCTTGTGCCGAGTAGCCGAACAGGTCGAAGTCGCGGCCGTGCAGGCGTCGGACCTGGTCGATTGTCCGGGTGTCATAGTAGCTGGCTATCGGGCGGCGGTCTGACCGGGCCCGTGTCGGGTTGATCCTCGGAAGCTCCTTCACCGGCAGGTCGAGATCCTCGGCGAGGGCTGCGTAGTCCTCGGCAAGCCTCTCGAAGCGCAGCAGGCGTCGGACGATCAGGTGCCCCGTAGTGTCGGTCAGGAAGTGCGCCTGGTCGGGGAGCCGCGCGAAGAGCCGGTCCCAGGGCCGGCGCGGGGCGAGGCGGTAGTTCAGGTAATCCGCGAAAGGCATCTGCGCGAACCGGGCCGCGATGCGCGGGCTGCGGTACTGCTTCATGTACTCGAAGTGCGATACCGCGTGTTCGAAGGGGTCGCGAACCACCGCGAAGGTGAGCAACCCGTCCCAGACAGCGGGGGACAGCTTGGCGCGGATCATCGCGGCGCTGTCATGGATGCGGAAATGCGCACGCCCGGGGCTTTCGACGACCGGAAGTCGCCGGGTCAGCGACCGCCAGAGCGAGCGCGGCGGTGCGACGGCATAGGGCAGGAGCGTATCGTGCAATGACGAGCCCGCCGTCTTGGGAACGTGGACGAACAGGAAGCGGTGCGAGAGGGATAGAAGCATTCAGCGCCGCAGTCCGATGATGTCGAGCAGCGCCTCCGACACGCGGTCGGCCACTGCTTCGGTCACGTGGTAGCCCGATGGCAGGTTGATGCCGCAGTCGGCCATCAGGTCGCCTTGGGTCGTGCTTGCCACGAACCGGCAGCTCTCGGCCGCCTCGGCATAGGCTGGCAGGCGGGAAAGCCGCGAGAAGAATGGCCGACTGTCGATCCCGCGCTCCAGCAGCTTCGCCTGGAGGTCGTACTTGGAAAGCCCGAGCGATCGGTCCGGCACGACCGTCACCATCCAGTAGGAGTTCTCCACGTGCTGTGGCTCGGTGTTTAGCGCGAGGCCCGGCACCCCCGCGAGCCGCTTGGCATACCATCCGAAGATCCGGCGCTTCTCGGCGATCAGGGTTTCGATCCGCTCCATCTGCGCAATGCCGAGCGCAGCCTGGACCGCGCTCATCTTGTACTTGAACGCCACTTCGTCATTGCGGAAGAACCGGTCCCCCGGCGGCCGGCCGTGGTCGCGCAGCTTCTGGATGCGCGCGAAGAGGGCAGGGTCGTCTGTGACGATCATTCCTCCTTCGCCGGTGGTGATGGTCTTGGAGCCGTGGAACGAAAACGCCGCCGCATCGCCGTGGCTGCCCGCGCGGCGACCTGCATAGGTCGACCCCAGTGCCTCGGCAGCGTCCTGCAGCAGGAACAGACCGTGGCGGTCGGCGATCTCGCGCAGGGCGCGCCAGTCGCACATCGAACCGTAGAGGTCGACGCCGATGATGGCACGCGTCCGGGGGCCAATCGCGGCTGCCACGGCGGCCGGGTCGATGCACCATGTGTCGGGCAGGATGTCGACCAAGACCGGCGTTGCGCCGACGTAGGTGACCGGCGCCATCGAGGCGATCCACGTCACATCGGGGCCGATCACCTCGTCGCCCGGGCCGATCCCTGCGGCGGCCAGCGCCAGATGCAGCCCCGAGGTCGCATGCGGCAGCGAGGCGGCAAAGCGCACGCCCACATAGTCGGCCATCATCGCCTCGAAGCGGGCGTTGAAGCGGTAGTGGTCGGGCCCCCATGCGGTCAACGCCGCCTCGCGCGCCAGCTCGCCCTCCCGGTCGGTGATCGAGGGGCCTGCGACGGGCACGAAGGGCAGGGTCCCGGGGGCAGGGTCGGGCATGTGCGCTTTCCTTCCGCGCGGGAACGGACTATCCCGATGGCCAAAGCGACACCGAGGCCCAGATGACCACCCGCGACGACCGTCTAGAGTTCGAGGAGATGAAGCGCAAGCAGGCGCTGGCGCTGGGGGCGGACGGAGCGATGCAGAAACGCTCGGCAGACCTGTTCGATGCGCTCAATGCCTACGACTTTTCCTATCTCTGGAGCTGGATGGGCGCCCCCATCATCCAGACGCCGACCGACATCATGGCAACGCAGGAGGTGATCTGGGCAACCAGGCCCGATGTCATCATCGAGACCGGCGTGGCGCGCGGAGGGTCGGTGCTGTTCATGGCGTCGCTGCTGGAACTGATGGGCAAGGGCAAGGTGATCGGGGTCGACATCGACATTCGCACGCACAACCGCGACACGATCGAAAAGCACCCGATGTCGAAACGGGTGACGCTGATCGAGGGCGGGTCGGTCGATGCCGACACTCTGGCGCAGGTCCGGGCCGAGATTCCGGCAGGGGCGCGGGTGATGGTGATCCTCGACAGCGATCACAGCCGCGACCACGTTCTGGCCGAGTGCCGCGCCTATGGCGCGATGGTCACGCCGGGGTGTTACCTCGTGGTCGCCGACACGATCGTGGCACATCTGGCCGGGGACTCGATCGCACGGCGGCGCTCGCGGGTGCTTGAACCCGGCAATGATCCCGACGCCGCGGCGAAGGCCTACCTTGCCGAGGCCCCCGACTTCGAGGTCGATCCGGTCCTGAACGCCAAGCTGATACTGTCCTCCTCTCCGGGGGGCTACCTTCGCCGGAAGGAGTAGCCTGCGTGCGCTCGCCCGACAGCGTCGCATTCTTCGGTCTCGCGGGTGATCCGTGGTCGGAGGCTGCCTTGGCACACCTTCGCACCTGCTTTGCCGAGGTGCGCCCCTCGATGGGAACGAGCGCGGTCCCTCCCACCGACCCCGACCCGGGAGCGATTGGCGCCGATTGGCTTTTTTCTTTCAAAACCAAAACCATCTTCCGCGCTCCTACACTTGAGAGCATCCGCAAGGCTGCCGTCAACTTCCACACCGCAAGCCCCAAGTACCCCGGTTCGGGTGGGGTGAACTGGCTTCTCTACAACGGAGACGAGACCTCGGGGATCACGGTCCACCGGGTCACGACCGGCGTCGATGCCGGGCCAGTCCTGCGCGTCGACGGCTTTTCGGTCGGCGGCCTTTCCTCTGTCGCCGAGGTCCTTGCGCTCACCTACGCCCGGCACCTTGCAACCTTCATCGAGGTAACGGCTGCGATTGCGGTGGAGGGAGAAGAATGGCTTGCGCGTGCCCAAGCCGCCTCGGCGGCCGTTCGCTGGGGGCCCCGGACATATCGACTGCGGGACCTCGATGACCTGAAGCGGATCACGCCCGACATGTCCCAAGCAGAGGTTGCCCGCCGCATCCGCGCGACCCGCTACGGCGTCCATGGTCCATTCGTTGAGGTCGGCGGACGGCGCTACAGGCTTGCGGGCGACCCGGCTTGAAGCTTGGCATCCTGATCCCGACGCGCGAGCGTGCCACTTTCCTGCCGGCCGCGATCCGATCCGCGCTCGCGGCGGCCGACCGTGCCGATTGCGAGGTCGAGGTTCTGGTGTCGGACAACGCGAGCAGCGACGAGACCCCTGCCGTCGTTGCGGCGTTCGACCACCCCGCGCTGCGCTACCTGCGACATGACGAGCGTCTCTCGATGCGCGAGAACTTCGAGCGTGCCGTCGCGGCCTCGACGGCAACGCACCTGACGATCATTGGTGACGACGACGGGGTGCTGCCGCACGGGCTTGCGTTCCTCGCGCGTCTGCTGCGCGACAGCGGAGCCGATGCGATCGGATGGCGCGTGATGAATTACCACTGGCCCGATCCTGACCGCGGGCGCCCCGGTTGGCTCAAGGTGCATCCCTCGCACCTGTCCGGCCGCGTCCGGCGGATCGATCCTGCTGCGCGGCTGCAGGACTTTCGCCGTGCCGCGATCCGGAGCTACCACAACGGCGCGATGATCTATCACGGGTGCGTCTCGCGGGGCCTGATCGACCGGGCGATGGCTGAAGGCGGTGCGCCCTATTTCCGATGCTCCTCGCCGGACGTGTTCACCGCGATCCGCAATCTTGTCGCGATGCGGGGTCCGTTTCTGCGGGTGGACCTTCCGATCACCCTCGGAGGTGCTTCGCCGCGGTCGAACGGTGCAGGCGGCCAGCGCGCGGCTGCCTCCGGGGCGACCTCGGCCGAGTTCGAGCGGTTCATCGCGGAGTCGCAGTCAGATCCGCATCAGGGCCGTCTGCCTGCGGCCTGCAAGTCCCTCGCCCTGATGACACTCGACGCGCTGCAGACCGCCCAGACGGCTCATGGCCTTTCTCCCGCGTTCGACGCGGAAGCATGGGCGCTCCGCGTGGGGCGCGAGATTGCGCATATGCATCCGGCCTTCCACGAGGAACACAAGGCCTACGCGCGATTGCTTCTCGGACGCGAGGTGGCGGTTCCGGATGGATCGCTGGCGGGGGCCGTCGAACCGGTCCGCGATGACGTTCCTTCGGCGCGGGCCGGTCTTTCGCGGTCCGTCCTTGTCGGGGGTGACGCGATGACGGACGTCGCCGCAGCCAGCCGCGCGCTCGACAGGATCGTCACTCTCGATGGTCGCAGGACGCGGCCGACGAGCCTGTCGTGGGCCGCAAGCGTCCTGTCGGTGGCCCGAAGGGCGGCAGATGCCGCCCGATCCGGTCAGCACGACGCACCCTGACCCTTTCCGTCGCTGCCTCCATCCTGTAATCCGCCGGAAGGGCGAGTGAGGGAAGCATCATGCAGGCGGTGATCCTGGCAGGAGGATACGGGACCCGGATTTCCGAGGAAAGCCATCTGCGCCCCAAGCCGATGATCGAGATCGGCGGGCGTCCGATCCTCTGGCACGTGATGAAGATCTACGCCGCCCACGGCATCACCGACTTCGTGATCTGCCTTGGCTACAAGGGCTACATGATCAAGGAGTATTTCGCGAACTACGTGCTCCATTCGTCGGATGTGACGATCGATGCGCGGTCGGGCGAGATCACCTACCACCACTCCGCCGCCGAGCCCTGGCGTGTGACGCTGGTGGATACCGGCGAGGCGACACTGACCGGCGGGCGGCTCAAGCGCGTCGCGCCCTACCTGGGCGAGCGGTTCTGCCTGACCTACGGCGACGGGGTCGCCGATATCGACATCTCGGCAGAGGTCACCTTTCATCTGGCCCATGCCCGCGAGGCGACGGTGGCTGCGGTGATACCGCCCGGGCGCTATGGCGCGCTCGAGATCGGCGGGGACGGGACGGTGAAGCGGTTCACCGAGAAGCCGCCGGGCGGTGAGGGGCTCATCAACGGCGGCTTCTTCGTGCTCGAGCGCCGGGTTCTCGACAGGATCGCAGGCGACTCCACGAGTTTCGAGGGAGGTCCGCTCGAGGCGCTCGCGTCGGAGGGAGAACTGATGGCGTTCCGCCACGGAGGCTTCTGGCACGCGATGGACACGCTGCGCGACCGCACGCATCTCGAGGCGCTCTGGGCCGGCGGCCGGGCGCCGTGGAAGGTCTGGGCGTGAGGGCCTTCGCAGGGCGGCGTGTCCTGCTGACCGGCCATACCGGGTTCAAGGGGGCCTGGGCGGGGCTCTGGCTGGCGCGCGCCGGTGCGCATGTGCACGGGCTGGCCTTGCCGCCCGACCCCGGGCCGTCGCTCCACGCGCTGCTCGGCGAGGGGCATCTGGCCGCCTCGCACATGGTGGACCTGCGCGACCGGGCTGCGACGGCCGCCGCAGTGGCCGAGACGGCGCCCGAGATCGTGCTGCACCTGGCGGCGCAGCCGATCGTGCGGGAAAGCTATGCCGATCCGGTGGGAACCATTGCGACCAATGTCATGGGCACGGTGAACCTGCTCGATGCGCTGCGCGGCGCGGCGGGGCTGCGCGCGGTGCTCGTCGTGACGTCCGACAAGGTCTACGCCAATGACGGATCGGGCAGGGCGCATGTCGAGGCGGATCGGCTGGGCGGCCACGACCCCTATTCCGCCTCGAAGGCGGCGGCCGAGATTGTCGCGGCGTCCTTCGCGGCCTCGTTCCTCGGGCCACGCGGGGTGGCCCTCGTCACGGCGCGGGGCGGCAACGTCGTGGGAGGAGGCGATTTCGCGGCCGACCGCCTCGTGCCCGATCTCGTGCGGGCGGTGCAGGCCGGCGAGCCGCCCCTGATCCGCAACCCGCAAGCCACCCGGCCCTGGCAGCATGTGCTCGACTGCCTCTCGGGGTATTTCGCCTATGCCCAAGCGGCTCTGGACGGCCGTGCCGTGCCAGCCGCGCTGAACTTCGGACCCCTCGATGCAGCGCCCGTGACCGTGGCCGAGATCGTCGAGCGTCTGCAGGCCGCGATGGGGCGTGGCGAGGGCTGGCGGCAGGATGGTGACCCGGGCTTGCCGGAGATGCCGAGGTTGCAGGTCGATGCCCGCGCGGCGGCGGCATCTCTCGGCTGGCGTCCGCGCCTCGACACCGCTGCGACGATCCGGCTTACGGCCGAATGGTACGGAGCATGGATGAACCGCGCCGACATGACCCGCGCGACCGCCGCGCAGATCGCGGCCTATGAGGAGGACGAGGCATGACCTCCTGTCGTTTCTGCGGCGAGACGCTCTGGCAAACGCTCGTCGACCTCGGACAGACACCGCTCGCCAACAGCTACCTGCCCGACGATCCGGCTGCCGTTGCCGCCGAACGTCGCTACCCGCTGCACGTCATGGTCTGCCACCGCTGCTGGCTTTGCCAGACGACGGAGACGGTGCCTGCGGACGCGATCTTCGACCACCACTACGCCTATCTTTCGTCGTTCTCGGCCGGATGGGTCGCCCATGCCAAGCGCTATGCCGAGACGATGGTCAGGCGCCTGGGATTGGGCCCGCAGAGCTGCGTGGTCGAGATCGCGTCGAACGATGGCTACCTGCTGCAGCATTTCGCCGGGATGGGCGTGCCCGTCCTCGGGGTGGAGCCCGCGGGCCACGCCGCGGAACTGGCGGAAGCGAAAGGCGTGCCGACGCGTGTGGCCTTCTTCGGCAGCGCCACGGCGGCGGCGTTGAAGGAGGAGGGCTTTGCGGCCGACCTCATGGCGGCCAACAACGTGCTGGCCCATGTTCCCGACATCCGCGACTTCGCGGCGGGGTTCGCCGTGCTCCTCAAGCCGGCCGGAGTGGCGACCTTCGAGTTTCCGCACCTCGCCAACCTGATTGCGGAGGCACAGTTCGACACGATCTACCACGAACACTACTCGTACCTGTCGCTTACCTTCGTGCGCAGCCTGATGGCGGAGGTCGGCCTTGGCGTGTTCGACGTCGAGGAACTGCCCACGCATGGCGGATCGCTCCGGGTCTACGTCTCGCGCCCCGGTGCTCATCCGGAAACGTCCGCCGTGGCGGCCGTGCTCAGCCACGAGCGCGCCATGGCGCTCGATCGACCGGAGGGCTACGCGAGCCTTGCTCCGCGGGTGGGAGAGATCATCGGCGCCTTCCGCGACTGGCTCGCGGAGGCAAAGGGGGCGGGCCGGACCGTTGCGGGTTATGGGGCAGCGGCGAAGGGAAACACCTTCCTGAACGTCGCTGGCGCCGGACCGGACGAGCTTTCCTTCGTGGTGGACCGAAACCCGGAGAAACAGGGGCGGCTGCTGCCCGGCAGCCACATCCCCGTCCTCGGCCCCGAGGCGATCGCTGCCCGCAGGCCCGACGACCTCGTGATCCTGCCCTGGAACATCGCCGAGGAAGTCATGACGCAAGAGGCGCGCATCCGGGACTGGGGCGGCCGCTTCGTGACCGCGATCCCGGAGCTTCGGGTGCGATGATCTTTCGTCCGACACCGATTCCCGGGGTCGTGGAGATCGAGGCCGAGCCGCATCGCGACGACCGGGGCGCCTTCGCGCGGCTCTACTGCCCACAGGAATTCGCCGCGGCGGGGATCGACTTCACGCCTGTGCAGGTCAACCTGTCGACCAATGCCAGGGCCCATACCTTGCGGGGACTGCACTATCAGGCGCCGCCGCACGCCGAAGCAAAACTGGTGCGCGCGGTTTCGGGTCGGGTCTGGGACGTGGCGGTCGATCTGCGACCCGGGGCGGGTCAGGGACGATGGCATGCGATCGAGCTCGACGCTGCGCGGATGAATGCGGTCTTCCTGCCCGAAGGGGTGGCGCACGGGTTCCTCACGCTGACCGACGGCGCAGAGGTGCTCTATCAGATGGGCCGGTTGTTCGTTCCCGGCCATGGGTGCGGGATACGCTGGGACGATCCCGACCTCGCCATCGGCTGGCCCGCAGCGCCGAGCGTGATCTCGGACGTGGATCGGACATGGCCCTTCTGGCCAGAGGTTTCCCGTGGCCTCTGATCTGGCGCTCAGCATCGTCATCCCCACACACAATCGGCCAGTCCTGATGCGACGGGCGGTCGAGTCGGCGCTTGCATCGTTGCCGGTTGGTGGCGAGGTCGTGCTGATCGACGATGCAAGTGATCCGCCCGCCGCTCCGGCCCTCGAGGACGCCCGTCTGCGGGTGCTGCGCAACCAGGGGGTGAGGGGTGCCGGCGGGGCGCGGAATTTCGGTGTCGACCGGGCCCTTGGCGCCGTGATCCTGTTTCTCGATGATGACGACCTGATGCTGCCGGACTACCCCGAGCGAGTGCTTGGGGCGGCCCGGCAAGGTGGCCCGGACTGGGGCTTTGCGGCCACCTGCGCCCATGCCGAGGGTCAGACGCCGCGACCCGTCGGAAACGGCGCGCCCAGGCTGCTGACAGGCGGGCCGTTCCGCCACCGTCTCGCCGGGCTCGGCTGCGGCTTCTGGATCCGGCGCGAGGTGTTTCGGGCTCTCGGTGGGATCGACGTGACGCTCAGCGTGAATGAAGACACCGAGTTCTCGATCCGCCTGCTCGCCTCCGGCCGCGCACCCCTTTACGACCCGGTTCCCGGTGTGAGCCTTCTGCGGCACGGCGGCGACGGTGTTGCGGGTCAGGCCGGACAGATCACCCTCGCCACCGCCGCAGGAGAACGGGCCCGGTGTTTCCGGTCCATTCTGGAACGGCACCGCGACTGGCTTGCGGCCGACGCGGGCGCGGAGCGTCATATCCTGCGGCGCCTCGTCAAGCAGGAGGCGAAGCTTGGCCGTGGGGTCGGCACGGCCTTGACCGAGGGGCGATGGAGCGGGCGGCCTGCGAACGCCCTTTACGCACTGGCGAACCTGATCGTCTACCGGTTGCGAGGGGTGCGGCGCTGATCGGTCCGGGTCATTGCCAGATTGCGACAGCCGTTCGGTTCACCGAGCGGGCCGGCCTGTCCGCCATGACGCGGTGATCCGTTCCGGCTCGTAGCCGTCGACGAGCCAATCACGAAGCGTGATGCCGGACTGCTGGCGTGCCTTGCCGTAACTCTCGACAAGCTGGCCGAGGATACCCGCCTTGCCCTTCCTGAAATGCAGATGCCGCCAGTGCAACTGCTTGAGGGCTTCATCGATCGAGGCGCCTGTCTGATCGATCAGGATCAGCGCGGCGGCCAGCCCGGTCCGGTCGGCGCCCGATTTGCAGTGGAACAGCATGGGCTTTTCGGCGCGGGCGACCAGATCGAGAAGGGCAAGCAGGGTCTCGCCTGGCGGCAGGACCGTTGAGCGGAGATTCAGATGCCTGAATATCAGTCCGGATTGTTCGCAAGCCTCGCGCTCGAAGAGGTTGTAGCTCACGTCGGCTTGCCCGCGCAGGCTCAGGACCGTTCGGAAGCCGTGCCGGGCATATCGTGCGATGCGGCGCGGGCCGGGCTGGTTGGCCCGCCAGATGCCGGGAGCGATCTCGGCCTCGTTTTTCCAGAAGGTTCGCAGGAAGGCATGATCGAAGACGTTGAAGTGCACGGCCGCGGACCGTCTGCCTTCGGGCGTCCCGAAGCCGGCCGCAGCCGTCTCAAGGAGGCGCCCTTCCCAGCGTTCAAGCCGGTTCTTCAGGCGGAGCATGGTGGGAACGCGGTCTCCAGCATCGGGCATGGGCGCGCGTCTACTAAGCGGAAAGCCCCAGCGCAACAGGTGAGTGGCCCGGTCCCGGGCGAAGGCGGAGGTCCCGACGGGTGCGACCTGCCAACGTACCTCGTCGCACTGTGGCGAAGGTCCGGCACTTGATTGGCCACCTTGCCGCTGAGCCTTGCCGATGCCGGACATCGAGGTCGCCCGCCGAAGGCCATGTGCGGCGTCAAGACCTTGCTTCTTGCGGACCCGTCCTTGGCTGAGTTGGTCTTGGGTAGAGGTGCGATTCGGCCCGAATGCAGTGCCGATACCCGTTGTCCCGATCTGCGGGGACCTCACGCCGTGGATGTTCCCGGACACGCCAGAAGGGTCTATCGGCGCAAACCCAGCCTGATCTGCTTTTCGATCTCGATCAGCGCAAAGAAGGCCACCCCGATCCCGAAGATCAGCAGCCCGTCGGCCAAGGGCACGGCGTCGGTGCCGAACGCCGTCTGCAACGGCGGCAGATAGGTTACTGCGACCTGAGACGCCGTGACGATGACAACGACGATCCACACGACCTTCTTCCCGCGCACCGCGTCCCAGGTCAGCGATGTGCCGTGGACGTTGCGGATGAAGAACAGGTGGAAGATCTTCAGCGCCACAAGCGTGTTCATCGCCATAGGCTGCGCCAGCACGAGCGAATGCCCCTTTGTGGTTTCGGGACGCGCAGGTTCTCCGGGTGCCTCGAAGAGGTCATTGCGCGATACCACACGAACGCCATCTGTACCGTCGAAGCGCTCCGGGAACTCATCGCGCTGGCTCGTGAAGTACGCGATGCGCGAAGGGGCGGGGAGGAGAATGGGCCTACGCCGGAGGAAGTCGCCTACCATGATGCTCTGACCGACAATCAGAGCGCAGTCGAAGTTTTGGCCAAGCCTGTCGCCGTTCATCTCGATGTGAGCCGCACCGGGTTCGCCGGAGGCTCCAGCTTCTGAGTATGGTGGAGCATCTTGCGCAAGACCACGAACGAGCTTGCCCCTGAAGTGCACGAGCGCACTGTGCGTTTGGTTCTGAGCAATCCGGGCCAGCATGGATCGCACAGGCAGGCGGTCATGCCGATCGCTGCCAAGATCGACTGCACACCGCAGACGCGGAAAGACTGGCTCAAGACGGCCGAGGTCGACGGCGGGAAGCGGGCGGGCATCCCGAGCGAGATGCCCGGGAAGTTGAAGGCCCCGAAGCGCGAGAACCGCGAGTCGCGCCGGGCCACGAGATACCCAAGAAGGGCGAGCCATTGTCAGCCGTGGCTCTGATGATGTGACCGAACCCCATTGCCGGTGCTCGCAGACCCACCCTGGCACATCGACGCCGCAGGGGGCGGCGGTCACATCATCAACGCCCCTGCTACCCGTACTGCCGTCGCGATGACGGAGCGATGACGGTGGGGGCGCAGAGTTCTCCCGGTGGCGGCGACTCGCCGGTCACAGGGTGGAACTCGAACTTGGGAGGTGCAGGATGCACAACTCGAAATTCCTTCTGGCGCTCCTCGCCAGCACTGCGGGCCTCGCGGCCTGCTCCGGCAGCAACGGGGCGGGAACCTCGGGCACGGCCGTCTACGCCGACGTGGCCGGCCGCGCGGCCGAGGCCCTGGAGGATGGCAATACGCTGACGGCGACACAGCAGTCGGCAGCGGCCATCGCGCGAAACTACGACGCCCAGACGGCCGAGATTGTGGAGGACGGCACGGCAAGCGTGAGCAAGAACGCCGCGGGCGGGCTCGACCTGACCGTGGCAGGGCGCACGATCTCGTTCACGCCGGCGGACACGAGCGCCGATGGCTACGGCTACGAGGTCGCCAGCGCGGGCATCTGGACCTGGACCGGCGACTCGATGGCCGAAGCGCTCGACCCCAGCGGCCCGGGCTACGTCCGTGCCTTCGACTACTTCGTCGACCTCGACCCCGGGACCGGCCGGAGCGGCTTCATCGTCACCGGCACCGAGACGCGGCCCTCCGCACTCGCGGCCCTGCCCACGGCCACCTACGACGGGCGGGCTCAGGTCCGGGTTGCATCGGCCGAAGGCTTCGCAAACTTCGGCGACGCGGTGAGTGACGCCAGGGGCGATATCGCGCTCACCGCGAACTTCGGCGCCGGCACCGTCTCTGGCAGCGTCACAAACATGGAGTCGCGCGAGCCGCGCAATGCCGATCCGACCCGCACCTGGACACCCTTCGCCGGGTCGGTGGCACTCGGCTCGGCCCCGATCAGCGGCAATGGCTTCACCGGGTCGGTGACGGCCGATGCGACGTTCGAATCCACCATCGGTACCATCGACGCTGGATCGACCTATTCCGGCGGGTTCTACGGGCCGGCCGCCGAGCAGGCTGCCGGCGTCTTCAACCTGACCGGCACCGCGGCCGGCGGCGGCGGGATGGTCGGCTGGGGGCTCTGGCAGGCCGAGCGGTAACCCGTCCGACCGGTTACCGGGCGGCTTGGGGCGCCCTGTCCGGAACGGCCTTCCGCGGCTGTCGTCTGACGGCCGCGGATCGGCCCGGTGCGGGCATGTTCCCCAAGTCGTGCCCGCACCACTGAAAGACAGACTTGGGGGCAAGACATGTTCAGGACATCCATCAGACTTGCCGGAGCCGCGCTTGTCGTGTTCGCGCTGGCGGCGCCACCCTCCGCGACGGCGCAAGCCGCCACCGTCGCCGAGGCCCTCGCCCGGGGCGATCATGCCGACGCGCGGCGCATCGCCGAGGCCGAGGTCTCCGGGCGCCCGGACGCGGCCCTTCACCTCGCGCATCTCGAAGGTCTCATCGCCCTGCGCTCGGGCGATCCGGCGACCGCAGCCGAGATCTTCCGCGCGATCCTCTCCGTCGCACCCGGGTTCGAGCCGTCGCGGCTCCAGCTCGTCGTGGCGCTCGACCGGCTCGGCAGGCAAGGCCAGGCCCGGCGCGAGGCCGAAACGCTGGCGCGCACCGGTCGCAGCCCGCAACTGCGCGAGGCGGTGACGGCGCCAGCCGCCCGCTCCGGCGCCGCGCCGCGACCGGCGCCCCGCAGCCAGCCGTCGGCAGCGCCCCCCGCGCCCGTCGCCGCTCCCGCGCCCGCACCTGTCCCGGCGCAGAGGGAGGCTGCGTCGGGGCCTCCCCCCGCTGTGGCGCAGCCGACAAGGGCCGCCGAACCGCGCAGCGGGGTCGCGCTCCGCTTCGCGTTCCTGCCCTCGTCGAACCTCACGGGCGGCACGCGCGCCGAAACCGTCGAACTCGGCGGCCTGCCCTTCGTTCTCGACCCCGGATCGCGCGAATACGGCGGCGTCGGCCTCACCTTCGGTGCGACGGCCTGGCGGCGCTGGGACCTGGGAGAGCACTGGCTGGCCATCCTCTCCGGCGGCGGCGATCTCCGTCTCTATGGCAAGGCGCCCAAGCCGGACGAGGCCGAGCTTGGCCTGCGCCTCGACTTCGCCCGCCGCTTCGACCGGGGCGGCCTCTCCTTCGGCCCACGGGTCGCGTTCCTGTTCAAGGACGGGCACCTGCACCGCCGTCAGGCCGGTATCGGTCTTGCGGTCGAGCACCTCGTCAGCCCGAGGCTCCGGTTCTCCGCCTCCACCGAGTGGCTGGCACAGGACCACCCGGAGGAGCCCTTCCGCGACGGCACGCTCCTCTCGGCGCGTCTGGGTCTCGACTGGGCCGTCTCGCGCCGGACCGTGGTTTCGGTCGAACTCCCGGCACTGCGCGAAGATGCGAAGGCGCCTCATCTGTCACATACCGACTTCGGGCTTGAGGTCGGCCTGCGCCATACCTTCCCCACGGGGCTCTCCGCCGGTGCCCATGTGTTCAGCGGCTACCACCGGTATGACGGCGAGTATCCGGGCTTTGGCGTGGCCCGCCGCGACCATGTGCAAAGCCTCCGCCTGACACTGAGCGACTCGCGCCTCCGCATCCTTGGCCAGACTCCCGAACTCAGCGTCACACGGCGCCGGCAGGACAGCAACATACCCTTCCACGACGTCTGGAGCACCGACTTCGGGCTGTCCTTTGTGCGGAGGTTCTGAACCATGCTGCACCTGCGCAGAACCGAGCGGATGGCTTCGTCGGGGGTGGGGGAGCAGGCGGCGAGGCGGACGGCCATGCCTACAATCTCCACATGTACGGGCAGCGCCAAAACAGCTTTGGCGGTTGCTGATCGCGTGTTAGCTTTTGACAAATCCGATTTCAGGCAGGGTCATTCACTTGGGGAGTTGAAGCCAGCCATCACCGCCAGGACCGTTCAATCTCACGCGCGTCCGGCCGCTGGCGCGGTCTTGACCGTCGCCGGGCCGATGCGCCTCGTCCTCGACACGCCCGCCGACGTTCCCGCTGCCGACATCACCCCGGGAAGTCAGCTCCGCCAGGCGCTTCTGGCGGTACTCGCCACCGCGCCGGGGCAGATCAAGGCACGCCGGACGCTGCAGGAGATGTTCTGGGGCATGGCCGAGCCCGAGCGCGCCTCGGCGAACCTGCGCACCGCGCTTTACCTGCTCCGGCAGGATCTCGCTGCGCTCGGCGCCGACGTCCTGCGAAGCGATCGACAGACCATCGCGCTGGCGCACGGACGCATTCTGGTCCGGGCGCCGCGCGAGGAGGCGGGGGCGGAAGCCGGTCAGTTCCTCGAGGGCATGGACCTCGACCTCAAGGATGCCGAGCCTTTCGAGGAGTGGCTGCGCGAGATGCGGTCGTCGCACGCCGCACCGGCTGCCCGGACATCGGATGACCCGGTTTGGCAGGACAATGGCGGCCCCGCGCCTGCCCGCGTCTCGACGGCCCGGAGCGAGCTGCGCCTCGCCCTCGGCCTCCTGCCCGCCGTTCACGCGGGACTGCATTCCGCCGATCTCCTGCGCGCCGATGCCGTTTGCGATACGCTCGTGCATCTCTTGTCCCAGACCACCGCGCTCGCGATCCACGACTTGCGCGGCCAGGACCCGCCCGCCGTACCGCTGCCCATCGAGTCCGGCAGCGGTCCGACGCACCTGGTGCAGGCGGTGGTCGAACGGCGAGGGGCGCGCCTGACCCTGCGGCTGCGTCTCACGGAGGCCGCATCCCGGCTGCTCCTGTGGCTCTCCGATCCGGTCGATGCCCTTTCGTCCGACGATGCCGAGGTCGCCGCCCCGGCCGCAGAGGCGCTGATCGACCGGATGCGCGCCCGTCCGGCGGCAGACGGCGCGCCCGACCTCTTCCCCTATACCGCGCTCGCGGCGCTCTTCTCGCTCGACGATGCGCTTATCGCCCGGACCGAGGCGCAGCTCGAGCGGATGATCGACGCGGGCGGGGCACCCGTCCTGCACTGCCTGCGCGCCTTCACGCAGATCTTCCGCGCCAACGAGAGCCTGGGCCGGGCCTCCGAGGTCGACGCCGACGGCCTTTGCGCGGCGCTCGGCGAGCTGACGCTCTCCGACCCGCTGCTGCCGCTCTGCGAAAGCCTCGCGGGCTATGCCGCGCACATGATGCTTGCCCGCAATGACCTTGCCGAGGGGCTTCTCGAAAGCGCCTGCGAGCGCGCCCCGCACCTGGCGCTCAACCTCGACCACCTCGCTGTGCTGCGGCTTGCGCGCGGCGACATCGCGGGGGCCGATGCCGCCCTCCGGCGCTGCCTGCGCGTGGGCGCCTTCAGCCCCTGGCGCTACACCTACGACGTGACCGGCGCGATGGTCGCAGTGGCTCGGGGCGACGCCCGCGAGGCGCTGCTCTTCGCCAACCGCGCGATCATGCGCAAGCCGCGCTTTCTGGGCGCGCTCCGCTACGCCATGGTCGGCTTCGCACTCGCCGGCAACGCCGCCGACGCCCGCCGGATGCGCACACGCATCCTGACGCTCAGGCCCGGGCACGACCTGTCGGCCTGGACCGAGGGCCTGTTGCGCCGAACGCCACCGCACCTGGGCCGTCCGCTCGCGGCGAGCCTGCAGGCGAACGAACTGATCTGAAGGGACGCGAAGATGGGGAAGTACACCGACTACACCAAATTGCTGCAGAGCGCGAAGCTCATTGTCTGGGGCGACGAGATCCGGGTGGTCGAGGACAACCCGGCAAAGGCCGAAATCGAAAGGGTCGTCAAGACATATGGCGATAAGGTTAAGGAACTACCCAGACCCCCAGAAACTTCTTCTGACAAGGGTGCGGAAGTGCTGCGGACGCTCTTCAACATCGTGGATGCCCTTCTGGGTGAGTTGTCCGGCATGAACCTTGGCCGGATCACGGCCCCCGTCACCGTCGGCCAAGGCAAGCTCCACAAGAGCAGCGCCCTGCACAAGGGCCTGCACAAGGGGCTACACAAAGGGCTCCACAAGGGTCTGCACAAGGGTCTGCCGGCCTCCAACGCCACCGCAGCGCCGTTCGCGCCGGGTCTGGTCTGGCCGGAAATCGGCGTGCCCTGGCGCGAACTCGGCATCCTGCAGAGAGAGCGCGAGGCCTACCATTGGGACAGGCTGCCCATCGAGGATCCCCCGACGATGGCAGAAATCCTCGGTGCCCTCGGCGACTTGCGCAGCAAGCAGAAGGAACTGCGTGAGGCCGACAACGCCTGGCGCCGCGCCCGGATCGAGATCGAGGCCACGAACGACCTCACGGCCTACATGCTGCCGCTCGGCGCCGACGTGACCGCTCCGGCCACCGACACCGCAATCATGTTCCAGACGATCCTGTGGCTCTGCAACCATATCGGGCTGATCTACAAGGCGCG
>CAZOHN010000056.1:0-17584 GCA_964579325.1 uncultured Rhodobacterales bacterium | reverse complement strand
ACCTGCCGGTCTGCATGGCCAAGACGCAGTATTCCTTCTCGACCGATCCCAACCTGCGCGGCGCGCCCGAGGGCCACGACATTCCCGTACGCGAGGTGCGGCTTTCGGCCGGGGCAGGGTTCATCGTGGCGATCTGCGGTGAGATCATGACGATGCCCGGTCTGCCCAAGGTGCCGTCGGCCGAGGTGATCCGGCTCGATGCCGATGGCCGCATCGAAGGGCTGTTCTGAGGCACCGTCCGGGCCGTTTACTGTGTACGACCTGTGTACGGGTTGTGTACGGGTTGTGCAGGACGGAAAACGCAAGCGACAGGGCCCCTTGGGGCCCTCTCCTCATCGGTTAACGCGGCGGGCCACCGGCGCGACTTTAGGAAAGGATTAAGGATGTCCGCGGACGTGATCGACGGGAAGGCCTTCGCCGCCCGGGTGCGGGGTCAGGTGGCCGAACATGTGGCCGCGCTCAAGGCGAAGGGCATCACGCCCGGCCTCGCCGTGGTGCTGGTCGGAGAGGACCCCGCCTCCCAGGTCTACGTCCGCAACAAGCACGCCCAGACCATCGAGGCCGGGATGGCCTCGTTCGAGCACCGGCTGCCCGCCGAGACCTCCGAGGCAGACCTGCTCGCGCTCGTGGGGCAGCTCAACGGCGATCCGCAGGTGCATGGAATCCTTGTGCAATTGCCGCTGCCCTCGCACCTGAACTCCGATCTCGTGATCAACGCCATCGACCCCGCCAAGGATGTCGACGGGTTCCACATCTCGAACGTCGGCCTGCTGGCGACCGGCCAGAAGTCGATGATCCCCTGCACGCCGCTCGGCTGCCTGATGCTCCTGCGCGACCGCCACGGATCGCTCTCGGGCCTGAACGCCGTCGTGGTTGGCCGGTCGAACATCGTCGGCAAGCCGATGGCGCAGCTTCTGCTGGCCGACAGCTGCACCGTGACGATCGCTCACAGCCGCACGAAGAACCTCGAGCAAGTCTGCGCAAACGCTGATATTCTCGTCGCAGCGGTCGGCCGCCCAGAGATGGTGACAGGCGCCTACGTCAAGCCCGGAGCCACTGTCATCGACGTCGGCATCAACCGCATCGAACGCGACGGAAAGATGCGGCTGGTCGGCGATTGCGACTATGCCAGCTGCGCCGAAGTTGCCGGAGCGATCACCCCCGTTCCCGGTGGCGTCGGCCCGATGACCATTGCCTGCCTTCTCGCCAATACCCTGACCGCCTGCTGCCGGTCCAACGGCCTGCCTGAGCCCAAGGGCCTGACCGCCTGAGCGGGGAAGTTCTGTAAGAAACGTCCGGCAGAGCTCTGACAGGAAGCGATTTTTCGGCGGCGCCCCTGCCTTGCTCGCAAGGGGCGCTTGCCGGTCTGCGGGCACTCAGGTGGGGATCATCGTCCCCAGGAGAAGGGCGACGATCGTGCGTTCGCCCCCGGTCTCGGCCTCGACCGTCGCCCGCACCACCGTCAAGCGCCGCCCGGCCTTGACGACCTCGCCCGTCGCGACCAGCCGCTCCCCCGTCGCCGGCGCGATGAGGTTGATCTTCATCTCGACGGTCACGACCTCGGCCCCTTCGGCCATCAGCGAAAGCGCCGAGTAGCCCGCCGCACTGTCGCCCAGGGCAAAGGCCAGCGCGGCATGGGCGTAGCCATGCTGCTGGCCGACTTCGGGGCGGATCGGGGCCGAGATCACCACCCGTCCGGGCTCCACGCGCTCCAGACGGGCACCAAGCGTCGCCATCATTCCCTGCGCGGCAAAGCTCGCGTCGATCCGTTCCATGTGCTCCTCGCGCTTCAGCCGTTTATCCTTAAGCATAAGTGTTACAATGCAAGATTGATCACTGCATCTCATGCAACTATCTGAGTGCGGACCGCGATTATGTTGCGGACCGTGAGGGTGGTTGGTTTTGGGCGGGTTCCTGCACAGCGTCGGAAGGGCGATACTTTCGCCTACCCCTGTGTTGTCATGGGTGGTGCTGAGTCTGCTCTTCGCAGTCTCGGGGCCGTTCGGCACCTACGAGGGCCTCAGCTTCCTTCCGCGTTCCGCTTTCTGGCTGACGATAATCGGCGCTTGCCTTGCTGCCGGGATCACGATCCGCGTCACGATCCAGACACTCTATCCTCCGGCGGGCTATCTGCCGGCCTCTTTCCTGTCCGCGGCTATCCTTGGCATAGCGCTCGGGCCGATCCTGCCCCAGATCGGACTGAAGTACTTCGGCCTGCACGTCACCTTGATTCCCAGTCCGATCGAGGTTGCCCTTGTCTGCCTCATCATCGGTTCCGGCGTCGCGCTTCTGCGCCACTTCCTGACTGACGAGACCCGCGCGCCGGCGAAGGTTCTTGTCGAAGGGACCGCGAACCATCCTCCTGCGCCGCGCCTGGGCGAACGACTTCCGGGCGATGTCGCGGGGCGGATCCTGCACCTATCGGTCAGCGACCACTACGTCGATGTCACGACCGAGAAGGGCAACACCCGGTTGTTGCTGCGCTTTTCCGACGCGATCTCCGAAGTTGCGCCAATCGAGGGGATCCGGGTGCACCGTTCGCACTGGGTTGCGCGCGACGCTATCGCCAGGGTGGAGCGGGCTGATGGCCGGCTGTTTGTGGTTCTCGAGAACGGGACGCGAGTCCCCGTTAGTCGCGGCTACCGATCCGCAGTCGAGGGGCTGGATCACCCTTGAGCCCGCGGCATCGGCGCGACGGTGATCCTTGGTCCAAGGAGGAGCGCGCGGGCCTCCGGTCGCATCAGGGCCGCGAGCGGTGCGGAGTGGGCGTGCAGCCCGCCGGTGAAGGTGCCGTAGGCGGGAAGGATTGCGCGCGCGCCGTCTACCAGGAAGCAGGGCCGGGTCACGCCCGCGACGCGGGCCTTCGGATGATAGTGGCCCGAGACCTCAGCCGTGGCGTCAGGCTGCGCGATGTGTCGGAAGGCGAGGGGGCCTTCGCGGCATTCCGAGAGGTAGCTGCCGCCAAGCGCGAGTGGGCCAGGGTCGTGGTTTCCCTCGATCCAGAGCCACCGGCGCCCCGCCATGAGCCGTGACAGCCAAAGCCTGTGATCTTCGCTGAGCGCATCGGCAGATTCACGGTCGTCGAAGCTGTCTCCGAGGCAAACGACGGTCGCCGGCCGCGTCATGGCGAGGTCGGCGTCGAGCCGTGCGAGGGTGTCGGCGACCTCGTATGGCGGGAGCAATGTGCCCCAGCGCCGCGCGGCACGGTCGGACTTGCCAAGGTGCAGGTCAGAGACGCAGAGAAGGCGCCGTTCTGCCCACCACAGCGCTCCGGTGGGGAGGGCGAGAAGGTCGGCGCCGTTCAGGGTGAAGGTGTGGCCGTTCATGCTTCGTTCATCGCCTGCTCGCGGGGTCTTGTGCAACCCCTGCTCTGGTTGCCTGGTGGAGACTGCTGCGGGGTGAAAGCTCGATCATGCTCGACCGGGTTCTAGTCGATGGGCTCACCCTGGCCCGCAAGTCGGCAACGCAACAACCCAGACGCGTGACCGCCGCGCCGGAACTGTGCGGTCTGGTGAAACGACGAACAAGCGGGTGTGCCCCGCCTCCGTGCCGGACGGGCGCGGGAGGGCCGCGTTCCGGGAAGGCTGCCATCAGGCGAGGCCGGCCTCGGCCATCAGGCGTTCGGCCGCCTCGGCCAGGAGGCGCTGCTCTCCCGCGCCCTTCACCGGAACCCGGCCCGCTTCAAGGAACAAGGGCGCGGCCAGGGGGCTGACGCGAGGGAGCCGGGCATGGTCGATCCGCCCGGCAACGCGCGACAGCACTCCCTCGATCCGCCCGAAGTCCACGAGCCCTCGCCGTGCTTCCTCGGCGGTGATCTCGAGCAGTAGGTGACGAGGGTCGTGACGACGCAGGGTGTCGTAAAGGATATCAGAGGAAAACGTGGCCTGCCGCCCGGTCTTGCGCTTGCCCGGGGCATTGCGGTCGATCAGCCCGGAGATCACCGCGACGTTCCGGAAGGTGCGCTTCATCACCATGTTCTGCCCGAGCCAGGTCTCGAAGCCGGCGCGCAGGCGGGCGGCATCGAAGAGCGGTGCGGGGTTCTCCACTTCGGTCAGGCCCCAGACCAGTGTGGCATAGTCGGTCGTGACAAAGCCCAGCGGGTCGAGCCCTTCTTCCTCCATCCGGGCTGTCAGGAGAAGTCCCAGCGTCTGCTGGGCGTTGCGGCCGGCGAAGCCGTAGGCACAGAGGTGCCAGCGCCCTTCGAGAGGGAAGGTCTCGACAAGCAGCCGGTCTGGCGCAGGCAAGCGCGACACCTCGGCCTGCAGGCCGAGCCAGTGTGCTGTGTGGTCGGGCAGCCCCGACCAGTCGCGTGAGGCGAGCATCATCAGGATACGCTCGGAGAGTTGAGTCGAGGTGGCGAACTTGGTCCCGTTGAACACCGCGATCTTGGGTTGGCGGCCCGGTGCCTTGGTGACCTCGAGCGTCATCTCGCGGAACCCGTCCACCCGCACCACCTCGCCGCCGATCAGGAAGGTGTCGCCCGGGGTGAGGGTAGCCGCGAAGTCCTCCTCGATCTCGCCGAGGGCCGCGCCGCGCCCACGCATCCGCACGGCCACTGTCTCGGTGCCCACGATGGTGCCGAGGTTCATCCGGATCTGCGACGCCGCGCGGGGGTCGCGCAGTTGCCACCGGCTCTCGCGCAGCATGAGCCTCTGCCAGCGGTCGTAGGCGCGCAGGCTGTAGCCACCCGTCGCCGCGAAATCGAGGCACGCGTCGAACTGGGGGCGGGTAAGGCCGGCATAGGGCGCGGCAGTCGTGACTTCGGCGAAGAGGGCATCGGCGTCGAACGGCCCGGCGCAGGCAGTCGCCTGGATGTGTTGGCACAGGACGTCGCGCGGCCCGGGTCCGCGCGGGTCGCCGTCTAGATCGTGTGCCTTCGCGGCTTCCAGGGCGGCCACGCATTCGACCACTTCGAAGCGGTTTGCCGGCACAAGAAGCGCCTTGGAAGGGGCATTGTAGCGGTGGTTCGCCCGTCCGATCCGCTGGACGAGGCGCTTGACGTTCTTTGGCGCTCCGACCTGGATCACGAGGTCGACGTCGCCCCAGTCGATCCCGAGGTCAAGCGTGCCGGTGCAGACCACGGCGCGCAGCTGACCCGCCACCATGGCCGCCTCGACCTTCTCGCGCTGTTCGCGGGCAAGGCTGCCGTGGTGGATCGCGATCGGCAGTCCCTCGTCGTTGGCAAGCCAGAGGTCGCGGAAGAAGAGCTCGGCCTGGGCGCGGGTGTTGTGGAAGATCAGGGTGGTGCGGTGGCGGCGTACCTCGTCGAGCACCGCCCGGATTGCGTATCGCCCGCCGCCGCCGGCCCAGGGCGGCGGATCCTCGGTGTCAAGCATCGTGATGTCGGGGTCTGGGCCGGGGTCGGCGTGAAGCAGGCCGCAGGGGTCGGGATGGCGGGAAAGGAAGCGCGCCAGCGCCGCAGGGTCCTCGACGGTGGCCGAGAGGCCGACGCGGCGCAGGCCGGGGGCCAGCCGGTCGAGCCTCGCCAGCGACAGCATCAGCTGGTCGCCGCGCTTGCTTTCGGCAAGCGCGTGGATCTCGTCGACAACCACGCGCTGGAGGCCAGCGAAGGTCCGTCCGGCATCCCCGTAGGAGAGCATGAGCGCAAGGCTCTCGGGCGTCGTCAGGAGAATGTGCGGCGGATCGGCGCGCTGGCGCTGGCGGCGCGAATAGGATGTGTCGCCGGTGCGGTCTTCGACGCGGATGGGCAAGCCGATCTCGGTGATCGGGCCGGTCAGGTTGCGCCGGATGTCGGCGGCGAGGGCCTTGAGCGGAGAGACGTAGAGTGTGTGCAGGCCTCTGCGCGGGTCGGCTGCCAGATCGCAGAGCGTCGGCAGGAACCCTGCCATCGTCTTTCCGCCGCCGGTGGGTGCCACCAGCAGGGTCGCCGGCGCATCCGCCCTTGCCAGCATGTCGAGCTGGTGAGGGTGGGGCGCCCAGCCGCGGCGTGCGAACCATTGGGCGAGAGGGGCGGCGAGGTCCATGCACCGCAATCTAGGCCGGAGCCGCGGCGAGCGACAGGGGAGAGGCGTGGGACACGCACGCTCGCGGTCCAAGATGAGAAGTTCAGCCGCCGATCTTGCGCCGCCCCAGGAGCCTCAGCACGAGGTTCCGGCCTGCCACCATCGCCGGATAGAGAAATCGTGCGCGGGCGGGCGAGCGGAAGATCCAGGCGGTAAGACGGTTGAACTGTCCGATTGGTGTCGTCAGGAGCGACAGGACCGTCATCGCGGCATCGCCGTGGTGCAACCGCCCACCGAGCGCGACGACCATCCCGCGATCAAGGTCGAGCCCCTCGGCGCGGGCGCGGGCCACGAGGGGGTGCCCCGCTTCGCGGGCGTCGACCAGCGTGACCGGCCCGGCCGCGCGGCGCAGTCGCAGCATCCGAACATAGGCCGAGCAGAGCGGGCACTCGCCGTCGTAGACGATGACGGGGCCCTCGGGAGCGTGATGGTTCATGTCTTTCATGCCCGGAACTGTATCATCCATTGGCGCTGCGTCCCTCGGCTGGGGGTTTATGTCAGCCCCTATCTGCCGCAGGTTTATGGCCGTCGCGGGAATAACGCGGCAGGGTCGGACGTTATTCCCGGCAGAGTGTCCGGACACAACAGCCAACGGAACGATCGAATGACCGCCTCGCTTGCATCCCTCCGCAACCGTCTTGCCGAACCCGTGAGCATCCAGTCGCTAGTGGCGCTCCGCATCCTATTCGGGGCGATTCTGGTCTGGGATTGCTGGCGCTACATCCGCTTTGACCGGATCTACCGATACTACGTCGACGTCGAGATGACCTTCCCCTACTTCGGGATGGACTGGCTGAAGCCACTGCCCGAGCCCTATATCCACTGGGTCTGGCTGTTGGTCGGGATCAGTGCCTTCCTGGTCATGATCGGCGCGCTCTACCGTGTGGCGATCTGGGTGTTCATCCTGTCCTTTGGCTATTTCTTCCTGCTGGATCGGGCGCAGTACCTCAACCACAACTACCTGGTTCTTCTCTACGCCGTGCTGCTTGCGCTGGCGCCCGCGAACCGCGCGTTTTCGGTCGACGCCTGGGTGAACCCGCGCCTGCACAGCCTGCAGATCCCGCGCTGGCCGGTATCGGCGGTGCGGCTGCAGACCGAGATCGTGCTGATCTACGCCGGCGTCGTGAAGATCACCGACGATTGGCTGCGTGGCGAACCGCTGGGGCTGTGGCTCCGTGCGCAGGCGGACGACTGGTGGTTCGGGCCGCTCTTCCAGTACGACTGGGTGATTCTTGCCGGCACCTGGGGCACTGTGGCGCTGCACCTGGTCGGCGCGCCGCTACTGCTGTGGAAACGCACGCGGCTCGCGGTCTTTATTGTGTATTGCTTCTTCCACGTCGCCAATGCGCAGTTCTTCAATATCGGCATCTTCCCCTGGCTCACGATCGCGGTGACGACGATCTTCTTCGCGCCCGACTGGCCGCAACGGCTGGCGCGCTGGGCGCTGGGCCGGTTCGAGACGCTGCCGCCGATGCCCGCCCTTCCGCCGATGCGCACCGCACCGGTCGGCTCGGCGCTTCTGGCGGTGCTGGCGGTATGGTTTGCGGTACAGGTCGTCCTGCCCCAGCGTCAGGCGTTCTTTCCCAACCTCGTCGGATGGACTGGTGACGGCCATCGCTTCTCGTGGCGGATGCGGATCTACGACCGGGACACGCGTGGCGACTTCGTCGTGGTGGCCGAGGACGGGACCAGCTGGGTGGTGGACCCGCGCGATTGGCTGACCGCCAGACAGGCCGGCGCCATGATGGGGCGTGCCGACATGATCCACGACTTTGCCGGAAAGATCGCCGCGATCTGGGAGGCGGAGGGGCATGGCGACATGGCAGTCTATGCCAGGATCGAGAAGTCCCTGAACGGACGACCGTTCCAGCCCTACATCGACCCTACTGTGGATCTGACGGCCGTGACCTACAACCTCCTCGGACCGGACCCCTGGGTGATGCCGCTCCAGACCCGCGTGGCCGACGGCAAGGTGCCGGCCTGGCTGCCGCCGCTGCCGCTCCAGCGGCCGTGGCAGGACACCGCCGAGGCGCAAAGGGTCGCAGACAGTGACGCTTTACGCGGTCGGGCGACGGCCCTACCTTGAGCGGAAAGGAGAGCGCCATGCCCGAACTCGTCCGCCTCTACATCCGCCATGTCGCGATCGGATACGTCCTTGCCGCCGTGTTCACGGGCCTCATTCTCGGCACAAACGTGGCGAACCTCTGGCATCTGGTGACCCACACGCAGGGCGGATGGCTGGCGGCATTCCTGCTGTTCATGTTCAACGGAATTGTGTTCTCGGGCGTGCAGTTCGGCATCGCGGTCATGCGGATGGCCGTGCCGGAGGACCACGATGGCGGTCGTCGGGCGCGTGTGCCGGGCGAACTGGTTCCGGTGCGGATTTCCGCTGAGGCGACGCGGCCGCGTTGAGTCACCGGCGTTCGCGTGGTCCGGGGAAAGGGTGGCGGGACCGCCCGGACCGTGGAGGCGTCGATTTCCCGAGAGCCTGGTTGTACCAGGTGGGCGCCGGATACCTGGACCACGGCCCAGGCAGAGCCAGCTCCCTCGAGAATGCTTATCGGCCACTGGAAAAAGGCCTCTGCACGAGAGGGGAAGTACCCGCCGTTCCCAGAAGTAGGCCTGCCGCCGGGATTGTGCAAGCCTCCTGCGCCGCAAAGCGCAGCGCTTTACATTTGTTCACGTTCCGTTCAAGACTGCGGCATGTCCGATGCTTCCCTCCTCATTCCACCTCCGGCACTTGCGCCCGGGCAACTTCTGGCTCGTGGCGTGTGCCGTCACCTTGCGGCGCAGGGATTTGCGGCCGTGGAAGAGCTGGTACCCGCACCGGGTTTGCGCGTGGATGTGATGGGCCTCGGCCCGAAGGGCGAAATCTGGGTCGTGGAGTGCAAGTCGTCGCGCGCCGACTATGCTTCGGACCGCAAGTGGCAGGGCTACTTGGAGTGGTGCGACCGGTTCTTCTGGGCTGTCGACGCGGATTTTCCGGCGCAGTTGCTGCCCGATGGCACCGGGTTGATACTGGCCGATGCTTATGATGCCGAGATCGTGCGGCTGGGACCTGAGACGCCTCTCGCCCCTGCGCGGCGCAAGGTGATGGTGCAGAAGTTTGCCCGCCACGCAGCGCTGCGGTTGATGACCCTGCGCGACCCCGGTGTCAGCGCCGCCCTTTGGGGCTGATACGTCCATTCGGGCGCGGAGCTTTGCGGACCGGACTTGCCTGAGTGGGCTGCGCCGCGGCGAACTCACGGGCGCGCTCTGCAGCAACGCGCAGTTCCTCGGCAATCTCCTCGGCTTCCTCGGGCTCGAAATCCATCGGAAGGTCGACCCCGTCGCCGGCTATGTAGATGCGGACCATTCCCAGAGAGGTCGGTGCGACCTGGAGGTTCGCAGTAACATCATTTTCGTTGTCGATGCCCATGGCACCTCCTTCCGCCGATTGAACGCCCCGCCGGATACGCGCAGCGACTTATCGCGGACGGGACGTCCCTTCAAGCTGCTCGATACTTGATCAAGTCAAGCAAGTACCCGACGCTGTTCTCGGGCCACCGCGGAGGGCGCAAGTCAGATGGACCGCATCGACGCCATTCGAAGCTTCAACCGGCTCTACATCCGGCGTCTCGGAGTGCTTGGCAGCAGCTATCTGGGCAGCGGCGTCGGAGTGACCGACGTGCGACTTCTCCACGATCTCGCCCGGAATCACGCCGGACAACCGATCCGGGCGCGTGACCTTTCCCGCCAGTTGGGGCTCGACGAGGGCCAGGTGAGCCGGAGCCTCGCGCGCTTTGAGACGTCGGGCTGGATCGTCCGGAGGCCCGTGCCGGGGGATGCCAGGGCGCGGGAGGTTCAACTGTCCAAGGCGGGACGGAGGCTCGTTGCGGTGCTGGAGAAGCGGTCGCGCGGTGAGGTCGGTGCGATGCTCGCTGACCTCGGCGAAAACGGCAGCAATTCGCTCGCTTCCGCCTTCGCAACGGCCGCGCGCCTGCTGGAGGAGCCCGTGGGCGAGATCGTGCTGCGCGACCTCGCCCCGGGGGATGCAGGCTGGGTCATCGCGCGGCACGGCGCGCTCTATGCCGAGGATGAAGGCTACGATTCGAGCTTCGAGGCATTGGTGGCCGAGATCGTGGCTGGGTTCTTGCGGGCAGCCGATCGGGTGCGTGAGCGCGGCTGGATCGCCGAGCGTTGCGGCCATCGGCTAGGGTCGATCTTTTGCATGCGCGACGACGACAGGACCGCGCGGCTCAGACTGTTCCTTCTCGAAAGGTCCGAGCGTGGCACCGGCCTCGCGCAGCGCATGATCGACGTCTGTGTCGGGTTCGCGCGCCAGGCCGGCTACGCGCGGATGCGGCTCTGGACGCACGAAAGCCACTGTGCCGCGGGCCGCCTCTATGCCCGGAACGGCTTTCGCCTGGTGGCTTCGGCACCCGCCAGGGCGTTCGGGCAGGATACGGTGGACCAGGAATGGGAACGCGACCTGCGGCCGGACGCGACGCTTGCAATCGCGGAAGGCGGGGGGTAAATCCCCCGCGAGTGCCGCCTTAGCTCAGTTGGTTAGAGCACCAGATTGTGGATCTGGGGGTCGCCCGTTCGAGCCGGGCAGGCGGTACCACGTTCAAGTTCCGGTTTCCGGCCAGTAAGTGCGGGCGGTGTCACCCCACCGGGACGACATCGACCTGCTGTCGGCTTGTCTGACCGCCCGAGAGGCGCAGGATGCCGGCGACCGGCGCAACATCGCCATAATCGCGGCCGAAGCCAACGCGGATGTGGTCTGCGTCGGCGAAGCAGGCGTTCGTCGGGTCGTAGTCGATCCATCCCGCCTCGCGCCCGCACCAGGCGCGGACCCAGGCGTGCATCGCGTCGGCTCCTTCGAGGCGCGGCTGGCCCGGGGGCGGTTCGGTCCGCAGGTAGCCCGAGACGTAAGCCGCAGGCATTCCCAGCGCCCGCAGCCCCGCGATCATGATCTGCGCAAAGTCCTGGCAGACGCCGCTGCGCCGGGCGAAGGCTTCGGCGGGGAGTGTCTCGACGGTCGTTGCTTCGGCGTCGAAGGCGAGGGTCTCGTGCAGTGCGAGCCCGACCGCCGCGAGCGTCGCGCGGGCACTGCCGGTGCCAAGGGCGGCGTCTCGGGCGAAGGCTTCGATCGCGGGGTCGGCCGCGATGCGCGGCGAGGGTGCGATGAAGTGGTGCGGGGCGTCCGAGCTGAGGTCGGCCACATGCGTGGCCTCGGCGGCCAGAGCGGCAAGTGGTGGCGAGATGTCGAACTCCGGGCCCTTGGTCAGGCACTCGACACGTGCGCGGGCCTCGAACTCGACCTTGTCGTGTCCCGACGGCAGGACGATCTCGGTCACACGGGTGCCGAAGAAGTCAGTGAAGTCCGTGCGTTCCTCGGGGCGTGGGCGGATGGTCAGTTGTGCGGCCCGGCAGGACTGGATCCCCGGCACCTCGGCGGGCAGGAGCCGGAGCAGTTGCCGCCCGGCCCCGGCGGGACGATCGTAGGCGTAGCTGATGAGCAGGCGCAGGTCGTAAAGCATCAGCGCAGGTAGGTCATGCTGAGCAGGTCCGACAGCGCGCCGATCCGTGCGCGGAGGTTCCAGAGCTCTTCTGCGTCGAGGTCGCCGGGCGTGGCGGTGGCCAGGGTCGCGTGTTCGCGAAGGACCGAGCGGGACAGGGGAGAGAGCCCGGCCGGCCCGGATGCCCCGGGCAGCAGGGCGACCTGCTCGCGAATACCCTCCATCTGGAACAGGATTGAGCGCGGGTTGCCGGCGTCTAGGGCCAGAAGGTCGATTACCGTATCGCGCGTGGTGGTGATGGCAAAGCGGCGGCGGTAGGTCATCACGCTGTCACCGACCTCGATAGCGAGGTCGAGCGCGCCTTCGGGGGCGTCCGCGTCGGTGAGTGATGCGAGAAGCGCCGCCATTGCCATGCCGCGCTCATGGTAGCGGCCAAGCTCGAGGAAGCGCCAGCCGAGAAAGCGATACATGTTCTCCTGCACGAGTCCGGAAAAGCCCGAGAGCTTGCGCAGGAGCTTGCCGATCGCGCGCGCTGCGTCGTCGCCGGGCTGGACCCGGGTGGCGAAGCGGCGGGCGGTGCCGTCGAGATCTGCCAGTGCCGACCAGCCATCGGGCGAGAAGCGGTCGCGGATCTGGCCCGCGCAACGGATCGCGGAGCCAAGGGCATCGAGGAGGCCGAAGGGAATGCCAGACCCGGGCTCGGCACCCTGCGCCTCGATCAGCGGGTCGAGGACGGCGAGGAGGGGGGCGGAGGCCGGACCGCCTTCGGCCAGCCGTACATGGCGGGCCCGCAGAAGCCGCATCAGCCCCTCGGCACGTTCGACGTAGCGGCCAAGCCAGTAGAGGTTGTCGGCGGCGCGGGTGGGCAGTGCGCCCGGAGAGGGTCGGATAAAGGGGGCCTCGGCCGAGGGCAGCAGCGTGTCCTCGCGCACCGGCCGTGGGCTGACGACCCAGACATCGGCCGCCATGCCGCCACGCTGCATTGAGATCGCAGCCGGGTTGGGGCCGAGGCCGATCCGCGCGAACCCTCCCGGCATCACTTGCCAGCCCTGGGGAGTGCGCATCAGGAACACGCGAAGGCTCATCGGGCGCGGGGTGAGCCGCCCTTCTGCGAGCGCCGGTGTGGTCGAGAGTGTCACGAGTTCCTGCGCCACGAGGCCGGGCCCATCGCGGTCGAGCCTTGCCGCGAGATCGGGCTCACTTGAGGCCAGGCGCGTGTCGTCCTCGGCGAAGGGTTGGCGGGTGCTCAGGGCGGGACTCAGCGCCATCCGATCTGGCCGGTCGGCCACTTCATCGCGGGCATCCGCATCGCCGCACCACCAGGTGGCCACATTCGGCATCAGGAGCGGTTCGCCCAGAAGGACGCGGGCGAGGCGGGGAAGGAACGCGAGCAGCGCCCGGGTTTCGAGGATGCCTGAGCCGAGCGCATTGACCATTGTCAGCTGCTGCTGCCGAAGGGCCGAGACCAGCCCCGGAGTTCCGAGGCGAGAACCCGGGTCAAGCTCCAGCGGATCGGCGAAGCCAGCGTCCAGCCGTCGCCAGAGAACCGAGACGGGGCGCAGGCCGGACACGGTGCGCACCATCACCTGCCCGTTCACCACGGTCAGGTCCTCGCCTTGAAGGAGCATGAAACCGAGGTAGCGGGCGATGTAGGCGTGCTCGAAATAGGTATCGTTGAGGGGGCCGGGCGTCAGGATGCCGACCCGGCTGTCCGGTTCGGCCCGGAGCGCCAGCATGTTGTCGCGAAAGGCGCGGAAGAACCCGGCAAGACGGTGGACATGGGCTCCGGCGAAGAAATCGGCGAAGGCGCGGGTCATGGCCACGCGGTTCTCCAGCGCGAAGCCTGCACCCGAAGGTGCCTGCGTCCGGTCGCCCAGCACCCACCAGCGCCCGTCAGGGCCGCGGCCGATTTCGAAAGCGAGGAAATGCAGGTGGTGGTCGCCGCGTGGAGGCACGCCGACCATGGGCCGCAGCCATTCGGGATTGCCCGCCACGAGTGCGGGCGGCAGGTGGCCCTCGGAGACGAGGCGCGCGGGCCCATAGAGGTCGGCCATGACGGCCTCGAGAAGGTCGGCGCGTTGCCGGAGACCTGCCGCGATGGTGGCCCAGTCTGCCTCGTCGATCAGGACGGGCAGATGGCTGAGCGGCCAGGCGCGTTCGGTAGAGCCTTCTGGATCGTAGGCGCGGAAGAACACGCCCGCGTCGCGGAGGTATTGTTCAGCGCGGGCTGCGCGTCCCGCAAGTTCGGGAGGCGAGAGGGAGCCGAGGTGAGACAGAAAACCCGCCCAGACCGGCCGCACCCGGCCCTCGGCGTCCAGCAGCTCGTCAGCCGCGCCTGGCAATGGCCCGTAGCCCTTGGCGAATGAGGGCAGGGCGGAAGCGGGGCGAGGCGTTGCGGGCATCGGGTCACAGACCCACCGGTCGGCGCAAGTCCAGCGTCAGCGGGAAGTCGCGGTGCGGGCGCTCGGCGAGGGGCAGGTAGTCCCCGGCGCTGTGGCCGTGCGGCGCGAAACGGGCCAGGCGTCGGGCCTGGGCCTCGTTGCCGTTCACCGGGAAGGTATCGTAGCTGCGCCCGCCGGGATGGGCGACATGGTAGACGCATCCCCCCAGAGCGCGTCCGGTCCAGGTGTCGTAGACATCGAAGGTGAGCGGCGCATTGACCGGCAGCATCGGGTGCAGCGCCGCTGCGGGCTGCCATGCCTTGAAGCGCACGCCCGCCACCGCCTCACCGCTGCGGCCCGTGGGCGCCATCGGCAGGCGGCGGCCGTTGCAGGTGACAGCGTAGCGGTCGGGGTCGGGTGCGGTCAGCCGTGCCTGCAGCCGCTCGACGGAGCTGTCGGTGTAGCGCACGGTCCCTCCGATCGCCCCGGTCTCGCCCAGCACATGCCAAGGCTCGAGCGCCTGCCTGAGTTCCAGATGCACCCCTTCGTAGGCCACCTCGCCGCAGAAGGGAAAGCGGAATTCGGCCTGCGCCTTGAACCATTCCTCCTGCATCGGGAAGCCGTTGGCGGAAAGATCGTCAAGGACGTCGCGGAAGTCCTCCCAGACATAGTGCGGCAGCATGAAGCGGTCATGCAGGGCGGTGCCCCAGCGGGTCAGCCGGCCTTCCGCCGGCTTCGCCCAGAACCGCGCGATCAGCGCCCGGATCAGGAGTTGCTGGGCAAGGCTCATCCGCGCATCGGGCGGCATCTCGAAGGCGCGGAACTCGACCAGCCCCAGCCGCCCGGTCGGCCCGTCCGGGGAATAGAGCTTGTCGATGCAGATCTCGGCGCGGTGGGTGTTGCCGGTGACATCGGTCAGGATGTTGCGCAGGAGCCGGTCGGTGAGCCAGGGCATCGGCGGCTGGCCCTGCCCGGGGGCGGGAATCTGCGAGAGCGCGATTTCCAGTTCGTAGAGCGCGTCGTGGCGCGCCTCGTCGATCCGCGGGGCCTGAGACGTCGGGCCGATGAAGAGGCCCGAGAAGAGGTAGGAAAGCGAAGGGTGCCGGTTCCAGTGCAGGATCAGGCTCTTCAAGAGGTCCGGCCGGCGCAGGAAGGGGCTGTCATTGGGCGTCGCGCCGCCGACGACGACATGGTTGCCGCCGCCGGTGCCGCAATGCCTGCCGTCGATCATGAACTTCTCGGCGCCGAGGCGGGTCTGGCGCGCCTCCTCGTAGACGCCGGCAGTGATCGCCACGCAATCCTCCCAGCTTTTTGAGGGATGGACGTTGACCTCGATCACGCCCGGGTCCGGCGCAACGCGGATCACGTTCATGCGCGGGTCGTGAGGCGGCGCATAGCCCTCGATGTGGACTGGCAAACCGAGCCGTGTTGCGGCTGCCTCTGCGGCGCGCAGCAGGTCGAGGTAGTCCTCGAGCCGTTCGAGTGGCGGCATGAATACGCACAGCCGCCCGTCGCGCGGCTCGACCGAAAGCGCGGTGCGGACCTGTCCGGCAAGGTCACCGCCCTCGCCGCCCTGCGCGACCTGCTCCCCCTGCGGGGTGTTGGCGACGAAGCTGGCGCGGGCCTGGCTCCTGCGCTCGGGTATCGGTGGCGTGACGGGTGCAAGGGGCGGCTGCTCGACGGTCGGGTCGAGCGGCATGATGAAGGGATAGCGCGCCTCGGGCACGTGCGGCAGCGCGCCGAGCGGCAGTCGGTATCCCACCGGGCTGTCGCCCGGCACCAGAAACACATGGCCCCGCCGCAGCCTCCAGCGTTCCGTGCGCCAGCGCCGGCCGGCGGCCTGCGACTGCCAGGCCTGCACCGGCAGCACGAAGCCCACGGGCTCGGTCAGCCCGCGGTCGAAGACGGTGGCGATGCGGTGGCGCGCCTCGGGGTCCTTCAGTTCGGAGTTCTCCGGCGTGACGTTGGCCGGCAGGTTCGCCTCCTTGACCAGCCACTCGGCCGGGTCCTCGTAGGCCGGCAGGATGAAGTCGTCGGCGATTTCGAGCTCGGTAGCGATTTCGCGCAGAAGTTCCTGCGCCTGAAGCGGCGTGGCCCCGGTTTCCGCCTTCTCCTCGGCGATCAGGGCAGGGTTCTGCCAGACTGGCTGACCGTCTGCGCGCCAGTAGAGCGAGAAGGTCCAGCGCGGCAGCGTCTCGCCGGGATACCACTTTCCTTGGCCATAGTGCAGGAAGCCCCCCGGCGCGAAGCGGTCGCGCAGACGGCGGATCAGCCGGTCTGCCAGCGTGCGCTTGGTCGGGCCGACGGCGGCGGTGTTCCACTCCTCGGCCTCGAAATCGTCGATCGACACGAAGGTCGGCTCGCCTCCCATCGTCAGGCGCACATCGCCTCCGGCAAGCGCGTCATCCACCTTGCGGCCGAGGGCATCGAGCGCGGCCCAGGAGTCGTCTGAATAGGGCTTCGTGATGCGCGGATGTTCGGCCACCCGCGTCACGCGCATGTCGAAGCCGAAGTCGACGTTCGCGAAGGACGCCGCACCCGAAATCGGCGCGGCGTTGCTGTAGTGCGGTGTCGCCGCGAGCGGGATGTGGCTTTCGCCGGTCAGCAGGCCCGACGTCGGGTCGAGCCCGATCCAGCCCGCGCCCGGCAGGTAGGCCTCGCACCAGGCGTGCAGATCGGTAAAGTCGACCTCGGTGCCCGAAGGCCCGTCGAGCGCCTTGAGGTCGGGCTTGAGCTGGATCAGGTAGCCCGAGACGAAACGCGCCGCAATGCCCAGGTTCCGCAGGATCTGCACCATCAGCCAGGCGCTGTCGCGGCACGAGCCCTTGGCGCGGTCCAGCGTCTCCTCTGGGGTCTGAACCCCCGGCTCCATGCGGATGATGTAGCCGATGCGGGCGTTGAGGTCGGCGTTCAGGCCCACGATCATGTCGACCGTTCGTTGGCGATGACGGGGCAGGTCCGCGAGGAGCGTAGCGAGGAGCGGCCCGGGCGGCTCGGCCGCGAGGTAGGGCAGAAGATCGGCACCGATTGCCGGCTCGTAGTCAAACGGCCAGTGCTCGGCCGCTTCTTCCACGAAGAAGTCGAACGGGTTGTAGACCGAGAGATCGGCGACGAGGTCGACCTCGATCTTCAGTTCCATCACCGGGTCGGGAAAGACGAACCGTGCCAGCCAGTTGCCGTAGGGGTCCTGCTGATGATTCACGAAGTGCTTTTCCGGCCAGACCTTGAGGCTGTGGCTGATCACCCGAGTCCGGCTGTGCGGGGCAGGCCGCAGGCGGATAACCTGCGGACCTAGCATCACCGGCCGGTCGTAGCGGTAGTGGGTCAGATGGTGGATCGCTGCCTTGATCGACATGGGCTCCCGTCCCGCTCCTCTTTCTCGGTCGGAGAATGTCCGCGCGCGCGCGGCATAGAAAGGCCCGAGGATGACATGCACCCGAGCGGGCAGAAAATGCCTGACCGGCAGTCTTCAACGGCGAGTTTCTGTGCGATTTGTCAAGGCTCTGCCGTCGCTGGACGGAGAACGGCGCTTTCAGAGTAACCCGCAGTGCGGTAGAATTGAACAAGTCTCACTATACTCTCGGCCCGGGACACTGACTCATGCCAAGGCTCAAGCAGACACTAGGGGATGCGTCGGATCCCGTTCGGCGGCCTCTCCATCCATCTCCGGCGATTT
>CAZOHN010000055.1:0-17758 GCA_964579325.1 uncultured Rhodobacterales bacterium | reverse complement strand
GATCGAGAACATCGCCCGCCACTGGGGCATGGGCGACGACCGCCCGCGCGCCCAGGCTGCCATCGACGCGGTGGCCGAGGTCGGCAACCCCACCATCGTCGCAACTCTCACCGTGGTCGCGGCGCTCCTGCCGATGCTCTTCGTGTCGGGCCTGATGGGCCCCTACATGTCACCGATCCCTGCCAATGCCTCGGCGGCGATGATCTTCTCGTTCTTCGTGGCGGTCATCATCACGCCCTGGCTGATGGTCAAGATCGCCGGCAAGGCGAAGATGTCAGGGCACGGCGAGGGCCACGGGAGCACGCCCGGAGGCACACTTGGCCGCATTTACGCTGCCGTCGCCCGCCCGGTGCTCAAGACCAAGGCCGGGAGCCTCACCTTCCTCCTGATCGCAGCAGCCGTCTCCTTCGGCTCGCTCGCGGCACTCTACACCCGCGACGTGACCGTCAAGCTCCTGCCCTTCGACAACAAGTCCGAGCTGGCCGTGATGATCGACCTGCCCGAGGGCGCCTCCGTCGAGGCGACCGACCGCGTGGCGCAGGACGTGGCGCGCGTGGTGATGGACCTCCCCGAGGTCGTCTCGGTCCAGACCCATGCCGGCACCGCGGCACCGTTCAACTTCAACGGCCTCGTGCGGCACTACTTCCTCCGGCAGGAGCCGCACCTGGGCGAGGTGCAGGTGAACCTCGCGCTCAAGCACGACCGTAAGCGCGCCAGCCACGACATCGCGCTGGACATTCGCGAGAGGCTGAAGGCGCTCGATGTCCCCGAAGGCACCAGCCTCAAGACGGTCGAGCCGCCCCCCGGGCCGCCCGTCATCTCCACCCTGCTGGCCGAGGTCTACGGGCCCAGCCCCGAAGTGCGCCGCGAGGCCGCCGCGATGATCAGGGCCGCGTTCGAGAGCGTGCCCTTCATCGTCGATGTCGACGACAGCTTCGGCACCCAGCCGCGACGCCTGCGCGCCACCATCTCGACCGACGACCTCGACTTCTTCGCGGTGCAGGAACAGGACGTGTTCGACACCCTCGCCATCCTGAACGGCGGCCGGACGGTGGGCTACTCGCATCGCGGCGAGGGGCGGGTGCCGCTTCCCATCGAGGTCGCCCGCGACAAGGGCGACCGGGTGCTGGACGAGCGGTTCCTGACCACGCCGATCCCCGCCAACGTCATCCCCGGCGCGCGCGGCGTGGTGGAACTGGGCGACGTCATCGCCGTGGCCGAGGAACGCGCCTCGTTTCCGATCTTCCGTCACAACGGCCGCGACGCCGAGATGGTCACGGCCGAGCTTGCCGGCACCTTCGAGGCGCCCCTCTACGGGATGCTCGCCGTGGCGGAGGCCATCGAGGGCATGGACTGGCCGGAGGGGCTGAAACCGCAGATCGCGCTGAACGGCCAGCCCGAGGACGAAAGCCATGTCACGCTACTCTGGGACGGCGAATGGGAAGTCACCTTCGTCACCTTCCGCGACATGGGCGCGGCCTTCGGCATCGCACTTCTCGGCATCTATATCCTCGTCGTGGCGCAGTTCGGCAGCTTCCGCCTGCCCCTCGTGATCCTCACCCCGATCCCGCTCACCTTCCTGGGCATCATCTTCGGGCACTGGCTCTTCGCAGCGCCGTTCTCCGCCACCTCGATGATCGGCTTCATCGCGCTTGCCGGGATCATCGTGCGGAACTCGATCCTGCTGGTCGACTTCATCCGCCACGCCACGCCAGCCGGTGAGCGGCCCACCGTGGCGACGCTGATCGAGGCCGGCGCCATCCGGTTCAAGCCGATCCTGCTCACCGCCATCGCGGCGATGATCGGTGCGGTGGTGATCCTCGCCGACCCGATCTTCCAGGGCCTCGCGATCTCGCTGCTGTTCGGGCTTCTCACCTCGACGCTGCTGACCGTGCTGGTGATCCCCGCGATCTACCGGGTATTCCGCACCTGATCTCGACCGGCACCGGGCGCCGCCCTCCGCGTCCCGCGCTTCCCTCCCCCCTCGTGGGGGAGGGAGAGGGTGGGGGGCGCCGTGCGTCCCTCAGCCCACCGCATCCCGCACCAGCGCCCCCGGCGCCGCGATCACCCGCGCCGCAAGCCGCGCGCCAGCGGCCACTGCCGCATCCAGCCCTGCGCCGGTCAACCGCGCCGCGAGGAACCCCGCGTTGAAGCTGTCCCCCGCCGCGGTCGTGTCCACCACCGCGCGCGGCACCTCCGCCGCGTGGCGCGAGGAGCGCCCCGCGACGAGCGCCACGATCTCGCGCGGCCCGTCCTTCACCACCACCGTCCCGGCCCCCGCCGCCGTATAGCGCAGCGCCGTCGCCGCCACGTCGGCATCGCCGAACGCCTTCGCCTCGTCCTCGAACGACGGCAGCACCACGTCGGCCACCCCCGCCGCCTCGGTCAGCGCCGCCCGCATCTCGCTCGCATCGGCCCACAGCGCAGGCCGGATGTTGGGATCGAAGGCGACCTCGGTCCCCACCGCCCGCGCGGCGACGAGCGCAGCGAGAAGCCGCGCCCTATCCTCCGGCGGCAGGATCGCCAGCGTGATCCCCGACAGATAGGCAAGCCGCGCCCCGTCGAGCGCCACCTCCAGCCGCCCGCGGTCCGCCGCCAGCAGCCGCGCCGCCGAGACCGACCGCCAGTAGGAGAAACTCCGCTCCCCGCCCGCAAGTTCGATCATGTAGAGCCCAACGCCGCGCCCCGGCACCCGGGCGATGTGATCCGTGCCGATCCCCTCGGCCGCCATGAACCCCACCATCCGGTCGGAGGCCCCGTCGGCCCCCACCGCCGTCAGGTAGTCCACCGCCCAACCCTCCGGCAGCAGCTGCCGCAGGTACCAGGCGGTGTTGAACGTGTCCCCGGCAAAGCCCATGCGGAACAGGCCGTCTCCCGCCGGCGCCATCTCCACCATGCACTCGCCGATGGTGACGACGCGGCCCCCGGTCAGAGGCAAGCCGCTCATCCCTCCTCCGCGAAGTAGGGTGCATTCTCGGCCCGGATCCGCACGATCTGGTCGATGATCCGCGACAGGTGCAGCCGCACCATCTCGGCCGCCCGCGCCCCGTCGCGGTCGCGGATCGCCGCGAGGATCGCCTTGTGCTCCTCGAAGGCCCGCTCCGACGCGAACGAGAGCGACAGGAACCGCACCCGGTCCATGTGCGCCTTGGTCTCGCGGATCTGGTCCCAGGCGAACCCCTTGCCCGCCCGCTCGCAGATCTCCCGGTGGAACTGGTCGTCGAGCCGATGGAAGGCCTCGGGGTCTCGCGCACGCACCGCGCCCTCCTGCGCCGAAAGGTTCGCCTCCAGCGCCGCCCAGTCGTCGGCTCCCAACACCGCGCAGGCCTCCCGCGCCGTCTCCATCTCGATCGCCGCGCGGATGAACCGCGCCTGCATCACCGCCTTCTCCGAGATCGCCGAAACCGTGGTCGCCCGCTGCGGCCGGATCGTCAGGAACCCCAGCTTCGACAGCCGGTAGAACGCATCCCGCACCGGCTGGCGCGACACGCCCAGCGCCTTCGCCACCTCGGCCTCCGACATCTTCGTCCCCGGCGGCAGGTCGAGCCGCAGGATCTGCCGGTGCAGCTCGTCGAAGACCGAATCGGCGACGGACGGGCGCTGGATCGGCTCCAGCACGCGCAGCGCCCCCTTCATCTCCATCCCTGCACCTCCCCGGCCCTTTCTCAGGACGTTAGCGGCGACATCGAAATCCATCAACTAGAATATCAGTTGACTAGACGAGAATCGCGCCGCATGGTCGGGGCAACAATGACAGCACCGCGCCGGGGGAGGGTGACAGGTGGCACTGCTGCACCAAGACCGCCTGTTTCCGACCGACGAGGCCAGCCGCGGCATCGCCCGCGCGCTCTACGCGCAGGTCCGCGACCTCCCCATCGTCAGCCCCCACGGCCACACCGACCCGCGCTGGTATGCCGAAGACGCGCCCTTCCCCGACCCCGCCCAGCTTTTCGTCACGCCCGACCATTACGTCTTCCGGATGCTCTGCTCGCAGGGCATCCCGCTGACCGACCTCGGCGTGCCCCGCTCCGACGGCGGCCCGACCGAAACGGATGGCCGCACCATCTGGCGCCGCTTCGCCGAGAGCTACCACCTGTTCCGCGGCACCCCCTCGCGCCTCTGGCTCGACCACGCCTTCGAGACGGTGTTCGGCTTCGACACCCGCCTTTCCTCCGCCACCGCCGACGCCTACTACGACCGCATCTCCGAGGCGCTCGCGACCCCCGCCTTCCGCCCGCGCGCGCTCTATGACCGCTTCGGGATCGAGGTGATCTCAACCACCGACAGCGCGCTCGACGACCTGAAGTGGCACCGGATGATCCGCGAGAGCGGCTGGCACGGCCGGGTCCTCCCCGCCTACCGCCCCGACGCCGTGGTGGACCCCGAGTTCCCCGGCTTCGCGCAGAACATCGAGGCCCTGGCCGACATCACCGGCGAGGACGCCGCGTCCTGGGCGGGCTACCTCGCCGCCCACCGCACGCGCCGCGCGTATTTCAAGGACTTCGGCTGCACCTCCTCCGACCACGGCCACGCCACCGCCCGCACCGAGGACCTGCCCCAGGCCGATGCCGCCGCCCTCTTCGCCAAGGCCCTCCGCGGCACCTGCACGCCCGAGGAAGCCGACGTCTTCCGCGGCCAGATGCTCACCGAGATGGCACGGATGAGCCTCGACGACGGCCTCGTCCTGCAGATCCACCCCGGCTCGCGCCGCAACCACAACGCGGCCGTCCTCGCCGCGCACGGCCGCGACAAGGGCTTCGACATCCCCGGCCGCACCGACTACGTGGCCGCGCTGCGCCCGCTCCTGAACGCCCACGGCATGGACCCGCGCCTCTCCGTCATCGTGTTCACCCTCGACGAGACCTCCTATGCCCGCGAGCTTGCCCCCCTCGCCGGGGCCTGGCCCGCGCTCAAGCTTGGCCCCGCCTGGTGGTTCCACGACAGCCCCGAGGGTATGCGCCGCTTCCGCGAGATGACGACCGAGACCGCGGGCTTCTACAACACCGTCGGCTTCAACGACGACACCCGGGCCTACCTGTCGATCCCCGCCCGCCACGACGTCGCGCGCCGGGTCGACTGCGCCTACCTCGCCACGCTGGTCGCCACGGGGCGGCTTGCCGAGGACGAGGCCCATGAGGTCGCCCACGACCTCGCCTACCGGCTTGCGAAACAAGCCTATCGGCTCTGAGAGCCACCAACGGGAGGAGACCACCAGATGAAACACGTCAGACCCCTCGCCGCAGCCCTGCTGGCGTCCGTCGCCTTCGCGGGCGCGGCCTTCGCGGAATGCGAGATCACCTTCAAGTCGTCCGACACCCACCCCGACGGCTACCCCACCGTCGCCGCGGTCGTCCACATGGGCGAGATTCTCAAGGAGCGCTCGGGCGGCCGCATGTGCGTCGAGGTGTTCCACTCCGCCCAGCTCGGCGAGGAGAAGGACACCATCGAACAGACCAAGTTCGGCGTGATCGACTTCAACCGCGTCTCGATGGGCCCGTTCAACAACATCATCGAGGAAACCAAGGTCGTCTCGCTGCCCTTCATCTTCCGCGGAACCGATCACATGCACCGCGTGATGGACGGCCCCGTGGGCGACGAGATCCTCGCCGCCTTCGAACCCCACGGCTTCGTTGGCCTCGCCTACTACGACGGCGGCTCGCGCTCGTTCTACAACCGCGAAAAACCGATCACCTCGATCGAGGACCTCGCCGGCATGAAGATCCGCGTCATGCAGTCCGACGTCTTCGTCGACATGATGACCGCGCTCGGCGCCAACGCCACGCCGATGCCCTACGGCGAGGTCTATTCCGCGATCCAGACCGGCGTCATCGACGGCGCCGAGAACAACTGGCCCTCGTTCGAATCCTCGGGCCACTTCGAGGTTGCGGGCTACTACACTCTGAACCAGCACCTGATCGTGCCGGAAGTGCTGGTGATGTCGAAGGTCAGCTGGGACAAGCTTTCGCCTGAGGACCAGGCTCTCGTCCGCCAGGCCGCCAAGGACTCGATTCCCGTGAACCGCGAGCTCTGGGCCGCGCGCGAGGCGGAATCGGAAGCCAAGGTCCGCGCGGCCGGCGTCCAGATCGTCGAGGAGATCGACAAGACCCCGTTCATCGAGGCGATGGTTCCGGTCTACCAGAAGCACGCGGGCACGCCCCGGCTCCAGGACCTCGTGACCCGGATCCAGGCCACCGAGTGACCACCCGGTAGCCTGCCCGCTCCTCCCGGCGCCCCGGCCTGAAACGGGGCGCCTCCCCTCCCCCTCGTGGGGAGGGGATGGGGGTGGGGGGGTCCCACCACATGCGAACGGGCGCCGCCCTCCCTCCCCTCGAGGGGGAGGGAAGCACCGATCCCGAAAGCTCCGCTCCAGCCACCACAGGACAGGACCAGCGACGTGCAGAAGACGATGGAAGCGGTGGCACAGGTGCTCGGCCGCGTGGCGACCGCCGCGCTCTGGCTCGCCGGCAGCGCGCTCGTCCTCATGACGGGCGTGATCGCGGCGCAGGTGATGTTCCGCTACGGGCTGAACTCCTCGATCATCTGGTCGGAACCGCTCGCGGTCATCCTGATGGGCTGGTTCATCTTCCTCGGCGCCGCGGTCGGCATCCGCGAGGGCTACCACCTCTCCTTCGACATCCTCATCATCCTGCTGCCGCCCCGCGCGAAACTCTGGCTCTTCTCGGTCTCCGACGTCGTCGTCGGCGCCTTCGGCGTGGGCATGGTCTGGTTCGGCAGCCAGCTCGCCTCCTCGGCCTGGGGCATCAAGCTGCCCTCGCTCGGCGTCACCGGCGCCATCGACTTCGCGCCCATCGTCGGCGGCGGCATCCTGATCGTGGTCTTCTCGCTCGAACGCCTCGCCCGCCGCGCGGCGGGACTTCCCACCGCGCGCTTCGGCGACGCCCCCGCCGAGGCGTGACGCGATGGAACTCTGGATCCTCTTCGGCAGCTTCTCGCTCCTCCTCCTCATCGGAACACCCGTCGCCTTCTGCCTCGGCGTGGCCTCCTTCGCCACGATCCTCTACATGGACCTGCCGCCCGTCGTGGTGTTCCAGCGCCTGAATTCCGGCGTTTCGGTCTTCGCCCTGATGGCAATCCCGTTCTTCATCTTCGCGGGCGAACTCATGGTGCGCGGCGACATCGCCCGCCGGCTCGTGGCACTGGCAGGCGGTCTCGTCGGGCACATGCGCGGCGGCCTCGGCCAGGTCAACATCTCCGCCTCGGTGCTCTTCGGCGGCATCTCGGGCTCGGCCGCAGCAGATGCCTCCGCCATCGGCGGGCTGATGGTCCCGCAGATGAAGGCCCGCGGCTACGGCGTCGACTACGCGGTGAACATCACCGTCGTCTCCTCGATCATCGCGCTGATGATCCCGCCCAGCCACAACATGATCATCTACTCCATCGCCGGCGGCGGGCGGATCTCGATCGCCGACCTCTTCACCGCCGGTATCCTTCCGGGCCTGATCCTCGCGATCTCGCTCATGATCACCGCGTGGTTCGTGGCGAGGCGGCGCAATTACCCGACCGACGACTTCCCCGGCTGGTCTGCCGTCGGCGGTCTCCTCCTCAACGCCATCCCCGGCATCCTGCTCATCGCCATCATCTTCGGCGGCGTCCGGTCGGGCGTGTTCACCGCCTCCGAATCCTCCTGCATCGCGGCCGTCTACGCGCTCCTCGTCACCACGCTCGCCTACCGAACGATGACCTGGGCGAACTTCACCGCCGCCACCTTCGCGGCCGTCCGCACGACCGCGATGGTGCTGATGGTGATCGGCTGCGCCGCGGCCTTCGGCTGGCTCCTCGCCATCCTGCGCGTGCCAACCTCGATGATCGCCTTCATGCAGGATGTGTCCGACAACCCCATCGTGATCCTGCTCATGATCAACGTCACGCTGCTCGTCCTCGGCACGTTCATGGACATGTCGCCGCTGATCGTCATCACCACGCCGATCTTCCTGCCCGTCGCCACCGCATTCGGGGTCGACCCGGTGCACTTCGGCGTCATCATGGTGCTGAACCTCGGCATCGGCCTCTGCACACCGCCGGTGGGCGCGGTCCTCTTCGTCGGCTGCGCGGTGGGCCGCATCGGCGTGGGCGAGGTCATCCGCTCGATCTGGCCCTTCTACCTCGCCGCCTTCGGCACGCTGATGCTGGTCACCTACATTCCCGGCCTGTCGCTCTGGCTCCCCTCGCTCTTCCACTGAGAGGCTCCGCCCGATGCCCTATCCCAAAGTCACCACCGGCCCCGGCGTCGCCCGCCAGGTCCTCGCTGAAACCCCCGAACTGATGACCGTCGCCTTCCGCTTCGAAGCCGGCGCCGAAGGCCCGCCCCACAGCCACCCCCACGTCCAGGGCACCTACGTGGCCGAGGGCCGCTTCCGCTTTACCGTCGGCCCCCGCAGCTTCGAGGTCGGCCCCGGCGACAGCTTCGTGATCCCTGGCGGAGAGACCCACGGCTGCACCTGCCTCGAGGCCGGCCTCCTCATCGACAGCTTCACCCCGCGCCGCGACGACTTCCTCTGAAAGGACCGCCGATGCTCACCGTCGAAACCCGCCCCGCGATCTCGCCCACCGAGGCCAGGGGCATGGACACCGCCGCGCTCCGGGCGAACTTCCTCGGTGAGGGGCTGTTCCGCCCCGGCGAGATCCGCCTGCTCTACACCCACTACGACCGGATGATCGTGGGCGGTGCGGTGCCGGCCGGCACGCCCTTGCGCCTCGATCACGTCGTCGAGTGCGGCACCCCCTGCCTCACCGACCGCCGCGAAGTCGGGATCGTGAACATCGGCGGCCCGGGCACGGTCGAGACGGCGGGCGACGTGTTCGCAATGGACAAGGGCGACGTGCTCTACATCGGGCGCGGCGCGGGCTGCATCCTGTTGTCCGGCGCGGGCCGCTTCGCGATCTTCTCCGCCCCCGCCCACGAACGCCTTCCCACACGGCTGATCCGCCTTGCGGACGCCAAGCACCTCGAGATGGGCGCCGCGGAAACCGCAAACCACCGCACCATCAACCAGTTCATCCACCCCGAGGTAATGCCCTCCTGCCAGCTCGTGCTCGGCTACACGCGCTTCCACGGCGGCTCGGTCTGGAACACCATGCCCGCCCATGTCCACGATCGGCGGATGGAGGCCTACCTCTACTTCGACCTTGCCCCGGCCAACCGCGTGTTCCACTTCATGGGCCAGCCGCAGGAAACCCGCCACCTCGTCGTCGCCAACGAGGAGGCCGCACTCTCGCCGCCCTGGTCGATCCACTGCGGCGCGGGCACCGGGTCCTATGCCTTCATCTGGGCCATGGCCGGCGACAACGTGGATTACCGCGACATGGACCCGGTCCCCGCCGAGGCGATGCGGTGAACCCCTTCTCGCTTTCCGACCAGACCGCGCTCGTCACCGGCGCCAATACCGGCATCGGCCAGGCCATCGCCGTCGCGATGTCCCGCGCGGGCGCCCATGTCATCGCCGCGGGCCGCTCCTCCTGCGCCGACACCGTGGCGCTGACGGGGGGCGAGGAGATGCGCCTCGACTTCGCCGACCCTCTTTCTGCGCGCGACGCCTTCGCCAGCCGCCCCGTCGACATCCTCGTCAACAACGCCGGCATCATCCGCCGCGCCGACAGCCTCGACTTCACCGAAGACGACTGGGACGCGGTGATCGACGTCAACCTCAAGGCGCTGTTCTTCACCTGCCAGAGCTTCGCGCGCGCCGCCCTCGCCCGGGGCGCAGGCGGCAGGATCGTCAACATCGCCTCACTTCTCTCCTTCCAGGGCGGCATCCGCGTGCCCTCCTACACCGCCGCCAAGCACGGCGTGGCGGGGCTGACGAAGCTGCTCGCCAACGAATGGGCCGCCCGGGGGATCAACGTGAACGCCATCGCGCCGGGCTACATCGAGACCAACAATACCGAAGCGCTCCGCTCCGACCCGCAGCGCAGCGCCGAGATCCTCGCCCGCATCCCCGCCGGCCGCTGGGGCCGACCCGAGGACATCGGCGAGGCCGCCGTCTTCCTTGCCTCGCCGGCAGCCGGCTATATCCACGGCACGATCCTCACCGTCGACGGAGGCTGGCTTGCCCGCTGACACCCCCGCCCCGCGCCTGACACGCACCAGTCCGCCGCCGCCCGTGGGCATCGTCCATCTCGGCCTCGGCGCCTTCTTCCGCGCCCATGGGGCGATCTACATCGCCGAGGCGATGGCCGCCTCGGGCGGCAACTGGGGCATCCTCGGCGTCTCGCTGCAACGCCCCGACACCCGCGACGCCCTCGCCGCCCAGGGCGGTGCCTATACGGCGCTCGAACTGGGGCCGGAGGGCCGCACCGCGCGCGTGATCGAAAGCGTCACGGGCGTCCTCGTCGCCCCGGAAGACCCAGAGGCCGTGCTGGCCGCAATGGCCGACCCCGCCGTCCGCATCGTCACCCTCACCGTGACCGAGAAGGGCTACTGCCACGAACCCGCGACCGGCACCCTGAACGACACCCATCCCGACATCCTGCACGACCTGACGCACGCCCTCCCCCGATCCGCGCCCGGCTTCCTCGTCCGCGCGCTCCAGCGCCGCCGCGCAGCCGGCCTCGCCCCCTTCACCGTGCTGACCTGCGACAACCTCCCCGCCAACGGCCGCGTCGTGCGCGGCGTGGTGGTGAGCCTTGCCGCGCGCATCGACCCCGGCCTCGCCGACTGGATCGCCGCCCATGGCCGCTTCCCCTCGACCATGGTCGACCGCATCGTGCCCGCCACCACGGCCAAGGACATCGCCGAGGTCGAAAGCCTCATCGGCCGCCACGACGCCGCGCCGGTGGTGCACGAACCCTTCCGGCAATGGGTCATCGAGGACGATTTCGTCGGGCAGGACCGCCCCGACCTCGCCGCCGCCGGGGCGCAGCTCGTGGCCGACGTCACCCCCTTCGAGCACATGAAGCTGCGGATGCTCAACGGCACCCACTCCGCGCTCGCCTACCTCGGCTACCTCGCCGGGCACCAGACGATCGCCGACACCGTGGCCGACCCGGTCTTCGCCGCCTACGTCCGCCGCCTCTGGGCCACCGAGATCATCCCCGCGCTCACGCCCCCGCCGGGCCAGGACCTCCCGGCCTACGCCGCCGCGCTCTTCGAACGCTATTCCAATCCCGGCATCCGCCACCGCACCTGGCAGATCGCGATGGACGGCAGCCAGAAACTGCCCCAGCGAATTCTCGGCACGCTGGCCGAGAACGCCGCCGCGGGGCGCGCAAGCCCCGGCCTCACCCTCGCCGTCGCGGGCTGGATGCGATACGTTGGCGGCACCGACGAACGGGGCCAGCCCATCGACGTGCGCGACCCCCTCGCCGCCCGTCTGCGCGCCGCCTCCGACGCCGCCACCACCCCGGAGGACAAGGTCGCAGCCCTCCTCGCCTTTCCCGAGATCTTCCCGGCCGACCTCGCCGCGACCCTCGCCCCGGCGCTCATCGCCGCCTACCGGACCCTCACCGAAACAGGCGCCCGCCGCGCCGTGGAGCTCCTGCCATGATCGAAAGCTGGCGCTGGTTCGGCCCGCTCGACCGCATCGCCCTCCCCGAGATCGCCCAGACCGGGGCCACCGGCATCGTCACCGCGCTGCACGAAATTCCCTATGGCGAGGTCTGGCCGCGCGAGACCATCGCCGCGCGCAAGGGGCAGATCGAGGCCGAGGGCTTTGCCTGGGTCGTGGTCGAAAGCCTCCCCGTCCACGAACGCATCAAGCGGGGCGAGGGCGACCTGTCGGTGCTCTTCGCGAACTATCGCCAGAGCATGGCCAACCTCGCCGCCGAAGGCGTCACCGCCATCTGCTACAACTTCATGCCGCTCCTCGACTGGACCCGGACCGACCTCGCCGCACCGGTCGCGCGTGGCGGCACCTGCCTGCGCTTCTCCGCCCCCCGCATGGCCGCCTTCGAAATCCACATGCTCGGCCGGCAGGCCGCCGAAGACGACTATCCGCCAGAAGTCCGCGCCCAGGCCGCCGCATGGTTCCAGGCCGCCACCGAGGACGATCGCCAGTCGCTTCTCCACGCCATCATGTCGGGCCTTCCCGGCGCCTACGACCGCTACGACATCGCCGGTCTGCGGCAGGCACTGAAGGGCTACGAAGGCCTATCGCGCGCTGACCTCCGCGCCAATTTCGCCCGGTTCCTGGCGGAAGTGATCCCGGCGGCGCAAGACCTCGGCATCCGCCTCTGCGTCCACCCCGACGACCCGCCCCGCGACATCCTCGGCCTGCCCCGCATCGTCTCGGACGCCGACGACATCGCCTTCGTCCTGGGCGCAGTGGATGCGCCGGCGAACGGTCTGACCCTGTGCTCGGGCTCGCTCGGCGCGAACCCCGCGAACGACGTTCCCGCCATCGCCCGAGACTTCGCCCCCCGCATCCACTTCGCGCACCTGCGCAACGTCAGGAAGGAAGCGGACGGGTCGTTCGAGGAGGCGGCCCACCTGCAAGGCGACACCGACATGGTGGCGCTCGTCGCTGCGCTTCTCGCGGAAGAGACCCGCCGCGCCGCCGAAGGCCGGGCCGATACGATGATCCCGTTCCGGCCCGACCACGGCCACGAACTGCTCGCCGACCTCGGGCGCGGCACGCATCCCGGCTACCCGCTCATCGGGCGGATGCGGGGCCTCGCCGAACTGCGCGGGGTCGCCGCGGCGCTGGTGGCGCGCCGCTGAAACGGCCTTACCGCCCGCCCGGATCGCGCGGCTCGAGCTGCGCGGTCAGCTGCGGCGGCGGGTCGTCGTGGATCGACCAGCCCAGCTCGCGGCCGGTCTCCGGCAGGTTCTCGGGCGTCAGTTGTGTCGCGATGAAGACCTTTGCGATGAAGTTCGCCGTGATCGGCGCGGTCAGGAAAAGGAACAGCGTGATCAGCAGCTCGTGGATCGACAAGCCGTCGGCAACCAGGAAAAAATACAGCATCGAGGCGATCAGCACGCCCCCCACCCCCAGCGTCGTCGCCTTGGTCGGCGCGTGCAGCCGCTGCATCGGGTCGCGCAGCTTGATCAGCCCGTAGGATCCGACAAGCCCGAAGACCCCGCTGACGACGAGGAAGCCGGCGATGAGTAGTTCTGCAATCGCGTCCATCCGCAAGCCCCTACTCGATGATGTCGCCGCGCAGCACGAAGCGGGCGTAGGCCACGGTCGAGACGAAGCCCACCATCGCGATCAGCATCGCCGCCTCGAAGTAGATCGCCGTACCAAGCCAGATGCCGTAGAGCACAAGGAGCGCGATCACGTTGATGACCATCGTGTCGAGCGCGAGTATGCGGTCCGAGGCATGGGGCCCCCGCGCGATGCGCCACAGACAGCACAGCAGTGCGAGCCCGTAGCAGCCGAAGGCGAAGAGAAGCGCGGTCTCGATCATGGGAAGATCTCCTTCAGGCGCCGTTCGTAGCGGTGCTTGATCCCGGCGCGGGTGCCGTCGGGATCATCGGTATGCAGGCAATGGACAAGCAGGCACCGGCCATCGGCCGAGAGCGTCGCCGACACTGTGCCCGGGGTCATGGTGATCGTGCCCGCGAGCACCGTGATCGCCTCGGGCGAGGTCACGTCGAGCGGAACGGTGATCCAGTGCGAATGGATCCTCCCGTTGCGCTTGAACAGGATGATCAGCGCCACCTGCACATTCGCGACGACGATGTCCCACAGCACCACGAGGATGTATTCGACCACCACCCGCGGCCGGGCGAGCCGCGGTCGGTCGGGCCAGTAGGCCGCAGTCAGCATCGGGATCAGCAGCCCCATGATGACGCCGAGCAGGGCATTGCCGGGCGTGACCTTGTTGACCAGCCCCAGCCAGACCACGACCAGCGTGAGGCTCAGGACGGGATGGGGGACAAGCCGTGCCAGCATATCAACCCTCCTCGGCCCCCGCAGGGGCCTCCTCGGGCGCGCTTCCGGGGGCCTCGACCGGCATCCGGCCGACCCCCGGCTCCAGCACCGCGCCGACATAGCCCGCCCGATCGAACAGCTGTGCCGAGGTGTCCTCGAGATAGCCCGCCACCGGCCCGGCAAAGACCGCAAGCCCCGCCAGCACGCCGACCGCCAGCATTGTCGGCGCGACCTCGGCAGGCCTCGCGGGGACGCCGGGCGCCGGCGCCATCTCGACCCCGGGGGCTGTCGATTTCCAGAACAGCACGCTCCCCGCCCGCGCGAACCCGACGATGGTCAGGAGCGACCCCGCCAGGATCGCCGGCCAGGCCCAGGCGATCTCGCCCGGCGCGCGCAGCGCATCGAGCACCAGCAGCTTGCCGAGGAACCCGCTCAGCGGCGGCATCCCCGCCATCCCGATCGCGGCGGCGAAGAACAGCGCCGCGAGAAGCCCGTTCTGCACCGTGGCCGGAAGCGCGCCCAGGCTGTCCGACCCGCGCCGCGCCACCACGAGGTCGGCCATCAGGAACAGCGCCGCCGCCGCGAAGGTGGAATGCACGAGGTAGTACAGCGCCGCCGTGGTCGCCTCGGGCGAGAAGGCCGCGATCGCCAGCATCAGCGTGCCCATCGAGCCCAGCACCGAGAACGCGATCAGCGGCATGAGCCGCCGCGCACCCAGCACCCCGAAGGCCCCCACCGCCACCGTCACCACCGCAGCCGGGAACAGCCAGTCGCCCGCGATCCCCGCCGTCGCCTCGATGTCCGAGCCGAACACCACCGTATGCACCCGGATGATCGCATAGACCCCGACCTTGGTCATGATCGCGAAGAGCGCCGCCACCGGCGCAGGGGCGTTGGCATAGGTGCCCGGGAGCCAGAACTGCACCGGAAACAGCGCCGCCTTGACCGCGAAGACGATCATCAGGAGCATCGCCGCGACCCGGACCAGCGCGGCCTCCTCGATCGGGATCTGCTGCACCTTCGCCGCGAGGTCGGCGATGTTCAGCGTGCCGGTACTTGCATAAAGCGTACCCAGCGCGAACAGAAACAAGGTCGAACCGGCCAGATTCATGACGATGTACTGCAATCCCGCCCGAACCCGGTCACGTCCGCCACCGTGGATCATCAAGCCGTAGGAGGCGATCAGCAGCACCTCGAAGAACACGAAGAGGTTGAAGACGTCGCCCGTCAGGAACGCCCCGCAGATGCCCATCAGCTGGAACTGGAACAGCGCGTGGAAGTGCCGCCCCCGCGCGTCCCAGCCCGTCGCGATGGCATGGATCAGCACGATCAGCGCCAGGATCGCGGTCAGGAGCACCATCAGCGCCGAGAGCCGGTCGAGCACCAGAACGATCCCGAAGGGCGCCGGCCAGTCGCCCAGACGATAGACCCAGGTCTCGCCGCCGCCCGCCCAGGCCGCGAGGCCGATGGCAATGGCCACCAGCACCACGGTCCCCGCGACCGAGGCCACCCGCGCCAGCGAAATATCGTGGCGCATCACGAAGGCAAGGATCGGCGCAAGCAGCGCCGGCAGGATGACCGGGGCGATGATCCAGTGGCTCATCGGCCGCTCTCCGCGCCCTCTTCGCCCTCGGCGGGCGGCTCGATGTCGATCCGGTCGCTCTGCGCCTCGAAGTAGGCCCCCAGCGCGACCATCACCAGCACCGCCGTCATCCCGAACGAGATCACGATCGCCGTCAGAACCAGCGCCTGCGGCAGCGGATCGGTATAGGCGATGTCGGCGTAACGGTTCAGGATCGGCGACATGTCGATCGACAACCTGCCGCTGGCGAACAGGAACAGGTTCACCGCGTAGGACAGCAGCGCAAGGCCGAGGATCACCGGGAACGCCCTGAGCCGCAGCATCAGGTACACCCCGCCCGCCGTCATCACCCCCACCGAACTCGCAACCACCATCTCCATCTCAGGACTCCTTGCCGGCGGGCGCCGCGGGTTCGGCCGGGGATGCCGCCGAAGGATCGTAGTCCATCGGCCCGATGTTCACCGTCTCGCCGGCGTGCCGCGCAATCCGGCTGAGGCTGTAGAGCATCAGCATTACCGCACCGAGGACCGTCAGGAACACGCCGAGATCGAAGAACAGCGCCGAGGCCAACCCGAACTGCTCGATCAGCGGCAGCTTGACGTATTCGTAGGCGCTGGTCAGGAACGGCCGGCCGACCAGCCAGGCCCCCGCCCCGGTCAACCCCGCGATGATCACGCCCCAGCCGATCATCGTGTGGTAGTGGATCCGCTGCCGCTCCTGCGCCCAGGCAAAGCCCGAGGCCATGTACTGCATGAGGAGCGCGATGGCGACGACGAGCCCGGCCACGAAGCCGCCGCCCGGCTGGTTGTGGCCGCGCAGGAAGATGTAGACGCCCACGACCATCGCGATCGGCATCATCACCCGCGTCGCGACCACCATCATCAGCGGGTGCCGGTCACGCGAACTGTCGTCCGCGAAGTCCGACCGGCGTAGCCGCCTGGCCACCGGCCCGCGCAACAACGCCTCCATCAGCGCGAAGATCACCAGCCCCGCGATCCCCAGCACGATGATCTCGCCGTAGGTGTCATACCCGCGGAAATCGACAAGGATCACGTTCACGACGTTGGTTCCGCCGCCCTCGCCGTAGGAATGCTCCAGGTGGTAGCCCGAGATCGTCTCGACGTCGCGCTGCAGGAACGCGAACGCCAGCGCCGCCACACCCGCGCCCGCCACAACCGCGATGGCCCCGTCGCGCAGCTTCAGGCGCACCGGGCTTTCCTTCGGCGTCTCCTTGGGCAGGAAGTGCAGCGCCAGCAGCAGCAGCATGATCGTGACAGTCTCGACCGAGATCTGCGTGAGCGCGAGGTCCGGCGCCGAAAGGTAGACGAAGCCCGACGACATCATCAGCCCGATGATCCCGATCAGGACCAGGGCCTGGAACCGCTGGCGGTGCATCAGCACCACCGCGAGCGTGGCCGCCACCAGCAGCAGCCACCCCACCGCAACCACCTCGGGCACCGGCAGAAGCTCCCGCGTCGGCGCCGGCAACCCGCCGCCCGACCAGGCGACATAGCCCATCGCCACCGTCGCCACCACGAAGATCGCCAGATACCGGCTGATCGCTCCGTCGTGGCTCCACTCGATCACGCCGCGCGCAAGGCCCGCGATCCAGGCCACCAGCCCTTCGAAGATCACCTTCGCCTCGGGTCGTGGCATCGCGATCCAGCCCCGGTCCAGCGGCCGGTGCAGCGCCAGCAGGATCAGGCCTCCGCCCACCGCGATCAGCGACATGATCAGCGCCGGGTTCACCCCGTGCCAGATCTTCAGCGAATAGTAGGGCAACTCGCCCCCGCCGATCACCGCGCCGCCCGCCACCGCCACGAGCGGCCCCACGACCGCCGCCGGGATGATCCCGATGACGACCACCATCACCGCCAGCAGCCCCGGCGCCGCCCAGAGCCCGAAAGGCGGGTCATGTGGCTTGTGCGGATAGTCGTCGCGCTTGGGGCCGAGGAACACGTGCACGATGAACCGGAACGAATAGGCCACCGACAGAAGCGCCCCCAGTGTCGCCAGCACGGGCACGGCATAGTGGCTCCCCGCCCAGACCGTCCGCTCGGCCTCGTCGAGCATCATCTCCTTCGAGAGAAACCCGTTGAAGAGCGGGATGCCCGCCATCGACAGCGCCGCCACCGTCCCGATCAGGAAGGTGATCGGCATCAGGTGCCGCAACCCGCCCAGCCGCTTGATGTCGCGGGTGTGGGTCTCGTGGTCGACGATGCCGGCGGTCATGAAGAGCGCGGCCTTGAAGGTCAGGTGGTTGATGATGTGGAACACCGCCACGATGGCGGCGAACTTGGTGCCCATGCCGAGGAGCATCGTCAGGAGCCCGAGGTGGCTGACG
>CAZOHN010000054.1:0-17758 GCA_964579325.1 uncultured Rhodobacterales bacterium | reverse complement strand
TGCAGCGGAAGACTCTGAGAAGCGTGCAGAGGAAGCGAATGCGACGCTTGCAGACGTCCGAGGTGAGTTGAGCCGGGAGAATGAGAGACTCGGCGCTGCGAATGCTGATCTGGCGCAAGTGGACGCGGAGATTGCGGAGAAACGCGCACTGTCCGCTCGGACGCAGGCTGACTTTACCGCTGCAGAGCTTGCGGAATTGGCTCGCGCCGATTCCGAGCTTCAGGCCATTAAGGCACGCGAGGAACTCACGTCAGAACTTGCGCAGCTGGAGCAAGCACGCGCCGATCTTGCGCGTGTCACATCCCTACTGGCGGGCATTAATGCGGACAATGCGATAGCAGAGAAGGCGCAGCAGGATGGCCTGCTGCCGGTTTCGTGGACACGAAGATAAGATCGTGACCAAGGAACTGGAGAGTGGATATGACGAGACGGAAGTTCAGCCGTGAGTTCAAGATCGAGGCCGTAAGGCTGGTGACGGACAGCGGCACGAAGCCACCGGTCGCCACTTCATCCGTTCCCTTGCCGTTCGGGCTCTGAGATTCAGTCCGGCTGCCAGCGCGTTGCGTGCAGCGCTGTAACGCCGTCGTCGCATTCGGCATAGTAGAGAGTGACGAGCACGCCATCGCCGCGGTCGACGGTGACCGGGTAGCCAAGATTGCCGTTCCGCAAGTGGCTGCGGATCACGACCGGGCGGTCGGACTGCCAGGTGGTTCCATCGTCCTCGGAGACCACGGCGCGGACGCCAAAGTCCGGCTGCCGCCATCCGTAGGTCATCAGGATGCGCCCGTCCCCGAGGCGCAACAGTTGCGCGGGGTAGCCGAAGACCGGCAGCGGCACGGGCGACGTCCAGGTCCGACCGCCATCCTCCGAAAGACACCGGTGCAGCCGTCGCGTTGCATTGTCGCGCAGGACAAGGATCAGCCGGTCGCCGCGGCCGCGCAGGATCGCGGGTTCCTCGAACGCGTGCCCCGGGCCAGCGGCGACCGGTCGGGCCGCCCCCCAGGTCCGCCCGCCATCCCGGCTTTCGACGATGAAGACAACGCGGTAGTGGGGCACGTCGCTGAGTGGCAGCAGGATGCGGCCGTCGGTTGTCTCGATGGCGCCACGCATGCCGTATCCGCCGCTGAAGGGCGCGGTGTCGATGGTGACGCACCCGGCAAAGCTGCGGCCGTGGTCGGTGGAACTGTGCACCAGGGCACGGCCGGAGCCGCGGCGCCAGGGCAGCCGGAGGCGAAGTGCGGCAAGGTCGATCCCGGCCGTGTCGTGTTCCGGCGATGCCGACCACTGTGCCAGCAGGTCGGCCGAAGCCCTGTACCCGTCGACGCGGGCAAGTGTCCGCGCCTGCCCTTCGGTCAGCCAGTAGAACTGCCACTGGTTGAGCAGGATCCGGCCGTCCGAAAGCAGGGTCAGACCCGCGCATTCCATGCCCGACCAGTTGTAGCCCGGCACCGGTTCCGGTTCGGACCAGGTCTCGCCCCCGTCGGTCGACCGGGTGATCATGTTCTGGAACATCGGATCTTCGGGCGGATGCAGCACAACCTCGCGCCGCGGAGCCTTGTTGAACACGACCACCAGCGCCCCGTCAGCCGCGCGAACCATGTGGGGGTGCGCGCAATAGGCATGGGGATCGCGATGAACCACCGAGTGGACGGGGCTGTGCATGGCCGACCTCCCGTCAGCGCAGACGTCGACCATCGGCGCCAAACAGCAGGCAATCGGCGGCGTGGAACCGGAAGGTCTGGTGCGGAGTGTCGTGCCGGGTATCGCGGCGGGGATCGGTGGCGGCGATCAGCGGACCGGCCGCGAAGGACGGCGCATGGGCAAAACTCGAGCCGCCCAGATGTTCGACGAACTCGACCACGGCCTCGACGGTGCATTCCCCGTCGCCCCCGGCGCAGACATGTTCGGGCCGGACGCCCAGCGTCACCGGCGCACCGGGTCCGAGGCCGGTTCCGCGGCACGGGGTCACGATGCGCGCCCCCGCGAACCCATCCAGCAGCACCGAAACCGTGCCGTCTGCCACCTTCTCGACCCGGGCCGACAAGAGGTTCATCCGGGGCGAGCCGATGAACCCGGCAACAAAGGTGTTGTCAGGGTCGTTGTAGACGTCCATCGGCGCGCCGACCTGCTCGATGCGGCCGTCACGCAGCACCACGATCCGGTCGGCCAGCGTCATCGCCTCGACCTGGTCATGGGTCACGAAGACGATGGTGGCGCCGAGTTCGCGATGAAGGCGCGACAGTTCGAATCGCATCTGCACGCGCAGTTCGGCATCGAGGTTCGACAACGGCTCGTCGAACAGGAACACCTTGGGCTTGCGGACGATGGCCCGTCCGATGGCCACCCGCTGCCGTTGTCCGCCGGACAGGTCCTTGGGCCTGCGCTGAAGAAGTTCCTCCATGCGAAGCAGCGCCGCCGCCTCGCGCACCCTGGCGGACCGCTCGGTCCGCGGCACACCCTCCATGCGCAGCGGAAAGCCCATGTTCTGCTCCACAGTCATGTGAGGGTAAAGCGCATAGGACTGGAACACCATCGACAGCCCCCGCCGCGACGGCGGCAGGTGCCGGACCGACGCGCCGTCGATGCGCACATCGCCCGCGCTGAGATGCTCCAGTCCACAGATCAGGCGCAGCGCGGTCGACTTGCCGCAGCCCGAGGGGCCGACCAGGACCACGAACTCGCCATCGGCGACAGTCAGCGACAGGTCGCGGATCACCTCGTAAGTGCCGAAGCGTTTCCAGAGGCCGTCGAGTTCCAGTTGCGCCATACATTGCCCCCCAAGGCTTGGATGTGCGGGTCGGGTCCTCCGTCCCGCACAGCGGCGATCAGGCAAGTTCGAAGCGGGTGGTCCGAATGTACTGGAGCGGCACCGGGTCGTCGGACCATTCGTGATAGGACGCGGCAATCGAGCCGTCCGGGTTCTGCACCACGCTGGGATAGCCGATGTGCTGGTAGACGCCGGGGTGGTCGAGGTCGATCCGCCCCGAAGCATGGCCCTTCAGCTGGAACTCGCTGCCGGACCCAAGGCTCGACACCGGCTTGTTTGCCTCCGACTGGCCCGGCAACCCGCCTTCGCGGATGATGAACTCGTTCTTCACATCCCAGGTGATGCCATCCTCCGAGATGACCCCCCGCGTACCGTAGGGTCGCTTGCGATAGCCGTAGACCATCAGGTAGCGGCCGTCCTGCAACGCGATCAGTTCGGGCGGGAAGCCCCAGATGTTCGTCCACTTCGGCGGGGTCCAGGAGAACCCGTCGTCTTCGGACACGACCATGACCATGTTCTTGGCGTCGCTTGTCGGATTCACATGCGTACGCATGAAGCAGACCACCCGGCCGTCCTTGAGCCGCACCAACCCCGGCTCCTCGAAGTCGATGATGTTGGCGGGGTCGTAGGCCAGCGTCGAGAAATACTCCCAATGGTCTCCGCCATCCTCCGATTTCATCAGCGCCGAACGCGTCGTCTCGCCCTCGCCTTCCTCTCCATAGCCCCGGATGCGGCCGTAAAGGCCCATCAGCAGCGCGCCGTCCGGCATTTCCCAACATCCCACCCGGCAGCCGCCGTGCTTCAGCGGGCGTACGTTTACTGGGATCATCGGCGACCATGTCGCGCCGCCGTCCTTCGACTTGATGACGAAGGTGCCCAGCCATCCTTGCGTCTTGAAGGCCCAGCTCCAGTCACCCCATTCCCGGCCGACCGGGCCCGGCGACCACGACGGCTGCAGCGTCTTCTGGCCGCGCTTGAAAAAGCCGGTCAGCGTGAAGTTCACGATCAGCGTGCCGTCGCGCGTCTCGCAGATGCCGCAGTCCCAGTTGCCCATGGTGTCGGACCAGTCCAGCACGATTGTCGGCTCGCTCCACGTCCGCCCGCCGTCCTGCGACCGGGTCATCATGGTGCGGCCGCTGTCATGGTGGAACGGATAGCGTTCCTCGTTGTAGACGGCGACCATCTCGCCACTGCGCAGGACGCGGGTCATCACCTGGTTCACGCAATGCTCGGGGTGCTTGACCATGACATGATGGGTGATGTTTTTGATCGGACTCATTCTGATCGTCTCCTTGGCGTTTCTGTCGGTTTAGAGTCGGATGCCGATATTCTTTATTGTCAGATAGTTGCGGATGCCGGGCAGGCCTCGCTCGCGTCCGATGCCGCTTTGCTTTGCGCCGCCGGTGGGGGCCTGAAGGCCGCCGATGAACCAGCCGTTTACCCAGACCGACCCGAATTCCAGCCGCCGTGTCAGCGATAGCGCACGAGTGATATTGCGGCTGTAGACGCCAGCAACCAGTCCGGTCTCAAGCCGGTTGGCAAGCCGCACGGCCTCGTCCTCGCTGTCGAAGACATGGGCGACGGCGACGGGGCCGAAGATCTCATCCGTCGCAATCGAGAGCGCGGGGTCGACCGCGTCGAAGAGCGTCGGTTCGACATAGTAACCGGTGTTCAACCCCGGTGGCCGGCCGCCACCGAAACGCAGCCGCGCCCCGTCGCGCAGACCCTGCGCGATGTAACCGGTGACCTTGTCGTACTGCTCGCGCGAGGCCAGCGGGCCGATCGCTGGGTCGGTTTCGGGCGGGCCGACGGTCAGCCGGGCGGCTTTTCCGGCGAGGCTCTCGACAAACCGTCCGTGCACCGAGCGGTGCAGCAGGTAGACAGAGGCCGAGGAGCAGACCTGCCCCGTGTTGCCGAAACTCGCATCCAGTGCATCGGTCGTGGCGCGGTCGATGTCGGCGTCGTCCAGCACGATCATCGGGTTCTTTCCGCCGAGTTCGAGGACCACCGGCTTGATCCCCTCGGCGGCGGCCCGGTAGACACGTCGGCCGGTGTCCACAGAGCCGGTGAAGGTGACGCCCCGCACAAGCGGATGGCGGACCAGGGGCTCCCCCGCCTCCTCGCCGTATCCCGTCACCACGTTGACCACCCCGGGCGGGATTCCGGCATCTAGGCACAGCTGGCCCAGCGCCAGCGCCGTCAGCGGCGACTGCTCGGCCGGCTTCAGCACCGCCGTGCAGCCCGCCGCCAGCGCCGGGGCCAGCGACCGCGCTGCCATGCCCAGCGGGTAGTTCCAGGGCACGACATGCGCGGTGACGCCCAGCGGCTCCATCACCGTATAGTCCACGAAGTCGGCACCCAGCGGGATCGTCGCGCCTTCCATCTTGTCGGCGGCCCCGGCGTTGTAGCGAAAGCAGTTGGCCACCCCCTGCACGTCGCCCTTCGCCTCGCTCGTCGGCTTGCCGACATCGCGGCGCTCGATCTCGGCCAGCGCGTCGCGGTTCTCGTCGACAAGGTCGGCCAGACGGAACAGCAGCCGGCCCCGCTGGAACGGCGTCATCCCGGCCCATGGTCCATGCCGCGCCGCCTCGGCCGCCGCGACGGCCGCGGCGACATCCGCCGCACGTCCCCGCGGGACCGTGGCGAACGCCTGTTCGGTGGCGGGGTCGACGGTCTCGAACCGCTCGGCTGCAACCGCTTCGACCCACTCGCCGCCGATCAGCAGCCTGTCACGCATAAGGTTGTTCATTGGGATGCAGTCACCATTTCAGGATTTCACGCTTCCCTGCGACAGTCCTTGGATGAAGTACCGTTGCAGCAGGAAGAAGACCGCCACACTGGGCAGCGCGAGCACGGTCACCGCCGCCATTGAGACCGAGAAACCCTCCAGCTGCGTGTGAGTGCCCACCACCGGCGCAAACTGGGCCACGCCGACCGGCAGTGTCTTCATGTCCTCGCGGAAGGTGACCAGAAGCGGCCACAGGAAGTTGTTCCAGTTCAGCGTGAAGATGACGACCGTCGCAGCCACCAGCGGCGCCCGCGCCATCGGCAGCGCGATGAGAAAGAAGGTCCGGAATGCCCCGGCACCATCCATCCGGGCGGCGTCCTCGACCTCGGACGGAAAGGTCAGGAAGTACTGTCGGAAGATGTAGACCGAGAAGACGTTGGCGATGGTCGGCACGATCAGTGCCGCATAGGTGTTGGCCCAGCCCGTCTTGATAACCGCCAGCAGCAGCGGCACCACGGTGACTTCGGCCGGAATCATCAGCGAGGCGACGAACAGCGCGAACAGCAGACCGTTGCCGGGAAACCGCATCCGTGCGAGCGCATATCCCGCCATGGCACCGAATAAGACGCAAAGCCCGGTCGAGACGACCGCCTGAACCATGCTGTTGAAGGCCCAGATCAGGATCGGGTATTCGAACACCTTGACGTAGTTCTGCAGCGTGAAGACGCGGGGAATCCACTCGATTTCCTCGGTCATCACATGTGCGGGAAGCTTGAACGAGGTCGAGATCATCCAGAGGAACGGCAGCGCCCAGACCATGGCGGTGGCGGTTCCCAGAACCCAGATCGGCACATGGATCAGCCGCATCCGCTTCGGGTTGTGTGCAGGCAGGCGCCTGGGGTCCGGGCTGACCATGTTCCTCATATTCATACCCTTTCGCGCAGGACGACGCGAAGCCCAAGGGTGAGCACGACGATGGCAATGAACAGCAGCACCGCAACGGTCGAGGCCAGCCCGAACTCGCTACGCTGGATCGCAGCCTGGTAAATGTAGTGGATCGGCGAAGCCGAGGACCCCGCCGGGCCACCGTTTGTCATCACGTAGACCTGGCTGAAGATGCGCATGGTCGAGATCAGTTGCAGGGTAACAACCATGCTGATCACCGGGCGCATCATCGGCAGGATGATGAACCACAGCCGGTCCAGCGGCCCCGCACCTTCGACCGAGGCCGCCTCGGTCATGTCCTTGGGGATGTCCTGCAAGGCGGCCAGGAACAGGATGAAGGCCAACCCCATGTCCCACCAGATCGAGGCCACGGAGACGCCGACAATCGACCACTCCCGTGACGTCAACCACTTGATCTCTGCTATGCCGAGATAGCCCAGGTAGTGGTTCACCAGACCGAACTGCGTGTCGAGCATCCAGACCCAGATCAGTCCGATCACCGTGGCGGAGACCACGTAGGGCGCAAAGAACAGCGTCCGCGCCAGCGATGACAACGGCCAGCGCTGGTTCACGAACAGCGCCGCCAGGAAACCGAGGACAGTCACACCGGGAACAATGAGAAGCGCATAGACCGCGACATTGCGGAAGGCACCGGCAACCCACCGGTCCGAGAATGCCTCCTCGAAATTGCGCATCCCCACCCACTCGGGCGCACCCACGATCCGCCATTCGGTGAACGCCACATAGGCACCAAAGAACACCGGCAGGATGTTGAAGACGAGGAACGGGATGGTGAAGAAGGCCACGAGCAGATAGCCGGCCCACTCGATCCGCTCCCGCTCGGAGGCGTCTGCGCGGAGCATTCGTCCGTTCCGCGCCGCCGTGAGATCGGTTTCGTGCATGTGAATGACCGCATGAGATCATCTGGTGAAGGGCGCGGCCCGCCTGCGCCGGGAGCAGGGCGACGGGCCGCGCAGCGTCTTTCCGGCTCGATCAGCCCTTGTCGAGCGACTTCTGCCAGCCTTCCTGCAACTGCTCCATTGCCTCTTGCGGCGTGGCGACGCCTGCCCACACTTGGTCCAGCGTCTTGGCAAGGAAGTTTCCGCCCGAGTAGATGGTGAAGTCGGGCCCGTCCAGCACCGGGATTTCGGGGATCGAGGCAATGTCCATCCCATCGATGAACGCGCCGCGCTTGTCCCACGGGATGCCCGCCGTCTTGTAGTCCGGCATTGCCAGGATCGACTTGCGCGGTGCGGCGCCACGGCCAACGGTTGTCCACAGGAAGCTGTTGTCCGACAGCCAGCGCACCACCTCCATGGTCGCCTCGTAGCGGCCCGGATCGCTCTGGACGTACAGTTCAAGCCCGCCCATCTCGAAGTAGGTCTTCTGGGTGCCGCCGATGTTGGGCATCAGGAACGAAGCGAAGTTCAGCCCCTGGTTCATGTAGCCGCTGAGTGTCCACGGCCCGGTCCAGAAGATCGAACCCTGGCCGACGCCGAAGGCCTTGTAGCGGTCGGTCACGTCTCGGGTGCCGACCTTGGCCTTGTCGAACAGGCCCAGCACCCACTCCATCGCCTTGATGCCGGCCTCGGGGTTCAAGGCGGCGGCCGTGAGATCGGCGCTGGCGCGCACGAAGCCCATTTGCTCGGCAACGATGCCCCAGGTGACCGTCGTGTGGACGCCCGATCCGGTCATCAGGATGCCCGACCGAGTGACCTTGTCGCCTTCGCGCTGGGTCATCGCCTCGGCCCACGCCATCAGCGAGGCCTCGTCGGTCGGCATCGCGTTGGCGTCCAACCCCGCTGCCGCCACATGGTCGAGGTTGATCAGCGGCTGGAGGCTCATCAGGTCCATCGGGACCATGAACATCTTGTTGTCGTACTTGGGATAGCGCGCGGCCTGCACCGAGGACTCGGAGAAATCCGCAAGGTCGAGGCCGGCTGCTGCGATCAGGTCATCCAGCGGCACGATCACGCCGTCTTTCGCCATCTGCGCCGCCTTGCCGGCTGTGCCCCACCCGAAATCCGGGGCCTGTCCGGTGGCAGCGGCCGTGAGGATCTTGGTGGTGTATTGCTCCTCGGGCACCAGTTCCATGCGAACCTGGATGCCCTTGTCGGCGTGGGCGTCGTTGAAGCTCTTGATCATCTGCGCCCAGACCTCGCCATCGGACGCGGCGAGCCAGCTCCAGTGCACAATCTCGATGGGCTTGTTGTAGGCAAAGACACGATTGCCAAGCCATGGCGTCGCCAAGGCAGCACCTGCGAGGGCACCGGCCTGTTTCAGAAAACGGCGGCGGTTGGAGCGGGACTTGGTCGGGAATTGCATGTTTGGCTCCTCTCTGTTGCAGGCACCCGCATTCCGCTGCGGGTTGCCACTTGGGCTTGCTCGTCGGGATCCGATGCCGGTTCACCTCGGGCATCGGCTGGGTCTGACGGCTTCGGCGGGGCTACCGGCAGCGGCCCCTCACGTCCAAGGACACATGGGTTTCAGGTGCCGGGTCTGAAACGGGTCACTTCGTTAGGTGGGCGGTCCGTAAATGCTGGGGCCGAACGAACATCAGGAGTTTGCGTTTTGCGACAGTTTAGCAGCATATTGCGAGAGGTGTTCGAATCGGGGGGCGGAATCGATGCGCGTCATCCGGACCTATGAGGAGGTCGGCCTCTTTCTCGCGCCACAGTTCCCGCTCTATGCGCTGGTGCCGCTGATCGAGGTTTTCCGGATCGCCAACCAGACCGCAGGCAAGCGGCTGTTCAACTGGACGTTCATCACCGAGGACGGCGGCCCGGTCGAATGCGGCGCGGGGATGACGTTAAGCGCAAACGCCAGTATCTATTCCGACTTCCCCTATGACCGGGTGCTCGTGATTTCCGGCAACGACCCGCTCTCGTTCCTGTCGAGACGGCTCGTGTCATGGATCCAGCGGCTCAACGCGCATGGCGTCGTGCTGGGCGGAATCGACACCGGGGCCTTCGCGCTTGCCGAAGCGGGGCTGCTGGCCGGGCGGCGGGCGGTCTGCCATTGGGAGGCGATGCCGCTGTTTAACGAGCGTTATCCGGACACGATGCTGGTGGAGCAGAGGTTCGTGTTCGATCCCCAGATCATGACCTGTGCCGGAGGGATCGCGGCGCTGGACATGATCCTCGATCTGGTTGAGCGAGAGCACGGGCCGGTCCTGTCCCGGCAGATCGCCAACGGTTTCGTACATGCCCATCGCGACACAGGCGACGGCGTCCAGCGTGTGCATCCGCGCGGCTACGAAGAGGGCGGCGAGGACCCGGTCCGCAGGCTGATCACGGTGATGGAGGCGAACATCGAGACCCCGCTTCCGGTTCCCGAACTGGCCGCGGCCCTCAACATGCCGCGGCGCAAGCTGGAGCGGCTCTTTCTCAAGCGGACGCAATCGTCCATCGCACACTACTACATGCGGGTGCGGCTGGAGCAGGCGCGCGAGATGCTGTTCTACAGCCACAGCCCCATCGCGGACATCTCGCTGATGTGCGGCTTCAACTCGCCAGCCGTTTTTGCCCGCACCTTCAGCGCGCACTTCGGCCAGTCCCCCAGTGCGTTCCGCGCCAGTCACGCCCCGGCGGAGATGGCGCGCTATCGCCCGCAAGTGACCTGGACCCTGAGCGAGATGCACATCGTCAGGCGGTGATTCCCGGCGCCCGCGAGGCGGCTGCGGAAAACATCAAGAAACCGTCGCAAAGCGCAAGCCGATCTCGTGCCTGCGGTCCGAGGCTCATCGGACAGAGGCCCTCCCCGGACATCGTCCGCCGCACGGTTCGTCTAGCCACACAACGAACCTCACCGGGACCCCGAAGGACGGCCTGCGATGCGCAAACAGTGACAAGGACACACCGGCATGCCGTTTGATCGACTGGATGCGCTGAAGCGCGGACTGCGCGGCTGCTACATCACCATTCCCACCATGTTCAGCGACCCCGACCTGTCGCTCGACCTCGACGCCATCCGCTCCCACACCCGTTTCCTGATCGACCGCGGTGCACACGCGGGAAACGCCGTCCTGCTCGCCGGCGGCGCCGCAGGTGATTTCTCGACCATGTCCTTTGACGAGCGGGTGAAGGTGGCGACGACGGTCAAGGCTGCGGCGGGCGATTCCGTGCCGGTGGCGATGGGCGCCCAGACCACCTCGACACGCGAACTGCAGGCGCTCGCGCGCGCCGCGCAGTCCATTGGGGTCGACTACATCCAGGTGTCCTGTCCCTTCTACTTCAACCATACCGAGGCCGACTTCTTCGAGTTCGTCCAGGCCGCCGCCTACGCCGCCCCGGAGACCGGCATCATCATCTACAACACATTCTGGACCAGCCGCGGCGTCTCGTTCGGCATGGTCGAGAAACTGGCAGACATCCCTAACGTCGTTGGCCTGAAATGGGCCACACCGCGCACCGACGCGATGGAATTCGAACATGTCTGCAGTCACTTCGCGGACCGGCTCAGCATCATCGACAACAATCTGTTCTTCACTATGAGCCACATGATGGGGGTACGCGCGTTTGAAGTGCATCTGTGCAACTACTGGCCCGAATGGGGCCAGAAACTCGTCGAGCGACTGGATGCGGGCGACTACCGCGAAGCGCAGCGGATGCTCACTGCCGAGGCAATGCCCTTCTATCACCTCTGGATGAGGATCGAGGGCGAATACACAAGCGGCGACGGCTACTTGGACAAGCTGTGCATGGAGTTGATCGGCCTGCCCAGCAGCCGCTGCCGCCCCCCCACACGCGACGTACGCGCGCTCTACCGTGAAGAGGCGCGCGCGATGATGCAGCAGACCGGCGTGCCGGACGTGCTGCCGGCCTGACGCGACCGTTTCCCGGAACCACCTGAAAGAAACCCGACAAGGAGGAAGCCCATGAAAGGACTTACTACGCTCTTGGCCTCGGCACTGCTGACCGCCGCCGCCTCCAGCGCCGCCACGGCCGAAGACGACGTGCGCCTGCGCCTGAACTGGATGTACTACGGCTCGCATGCGGGCTTCGCCCTAGGGTTCGACCGCGGCTACTACAACGAGGTCGGCATCAACCTCGACATCCGGTCAGGCAACGGCTCAGGCTCGGCGCACCGGCTTGTGGCCAACGGCGACAGCGATTTCGCCTACGGTTCCTGCGGCTCGATGGTGAATCTTGCGTCACAGGGCGCGGCGCTGGTGTCGGTGGCCGTGATCGACGCGATGGGATCCGAGGCCATCCTCGTGCGGCCCGACGCGGGAGTGAAGACCATTGCCGACCTGAAGGGCAAGGCCCTGCTGACCACTGCCAACGCGGGGGTCAACACCTTCTTCCCCATCGTGCTGGCAAACTCCGGTCTGGCCGAAGGCGACATCAGCATCACCAACGTTCCCGACGGCGCACTGGTTTCCAGCTACCTGCAGGGCGCGGGCGGCGCGGTGGGCATGCTGGGTGGCATCGACGACAAGCCCGCCGAGATCAAGGCCAACGGCGGCGAGACCCCGGTGGTCTTTCCCTACTCCGACTTTGGCGTGAACCAGGTCGGATACTGCATCGTCGCGCGGAAGGAGATGGTCGAGCAGAACCCCGACCTCGTGAAGCGCTTCGTCGCCGCCACGATAAGATCCTACAAGGCTGCCGAGGCCGAGCCCGATGCGGCTGTCGCCGCCATCGGCGATATCGTGGGGGGCACGATGAACGAGGACGAAGGCAAGGCGCAGTCGCGCGCCGTGCTCGATGTGACGCTGGGCCTGCTCTACTCCGCTGCGAACACTGACCGGAAACTCGGGCTCAACGTTGACTCCGACTGGGCCGACATGGTCGACCTGATGAAGAAGTACAACGACCTCGACCCGGCCGCGGACCCGACGTCGTTCTACACCAACGCGTTCATCGAGTGACAAGGCCTGCGGGGCGGCCCGGGCCGCCCCTTCTTCAGCCGGAAGTCCACGCATGCCCAACCAGATCGAACTGCGCAACCTGACCAAGTCATTCGGCCGGGGTGCCGACGCCGTGAATGCCCTTGGCCCGGTCAGCCTCGATGTCGCGGAGGGCGAATTCGTGTCGCTGCTCGGGCCTTCGGGATGCGGCAAGTCCACGCTGATGCTGATGATCGCGGGGCTGCTTCCCGTCACGCACGGCAGCATCCTGTTTGGTGGCAACCCCGTGCAAGGGCCGCAGACCGACGTCGGAATCATGTTCCAGGACAACACGCTGGTGCCCTGGCGCCATGTGCGCGGCAACATCGAGTTGCAGCTGGAACTGCGCGGCCTGTCGCCGGCCGATCATGCGGCGTCCGTTGACGGCCTGCTGTCCTCGGTCCGACTGACGGACTTCCAGCACCGCTTTCCACACGAGCTCTCGGGCGGCATGCAGCAGCGTGCGGCCTTCTGCCAGGCCATGGTCCATCACCCCCGGACCCTCCTGCTGGACGAGCCGTTGGGCAAACTGGACGCGATGACCCGCGAGAGCATCCGCAACGACCTGCAGGCGCTCTGGCTGCAGCAGCGGCGTACGGTCGTCTTCGTCACCCATTCCATCGAGGAAGCGATCCAGCTGTCCTCGCGGGTGGCCGTCATCACCCCACGTCCAGGGCGGATCGACCGCATCTTCGACATCGACCTGCCCTTCCCGCGCGACTTCGACGTGAAGGCCAGCCCCGAGTTCCTGCGCTACAACCGCGCCATTCAGGAGATTTTCCGCACCTATGGCGTCCTCTGACCGCCCCCGCCTGACCGCCCGGCTGCGCAACTGGTTCGAGCAGTCCTGGATGTTCGTGGCGTTCTTCGCCGGTTTCTTCCTGTTCTGGGAGTACGCCGTCGTATGGTTCGATGTGCCGCGCTACATCCTGATGCCGCCTTCTGTCATCGTCACCAAAGGCTGGGCCGACATCGACCGCCTGCTCTTCTATACTTGGGTCACGGGCGTCGAGGTCGTGCTGGGCTATGTCGTGGCGGTGGTGCTGGCGATGCCCATCGGCCTTGCCATCGCCTTTTCCTCGATCCTGCGCCGGACCGTCTATCCGTTCCTCGTCTGCATCGAGATGGTGCCGAAGATCGCCTTCGCGCCGCTGTTCATTTCCTGGCTGGGCTTCGGGCTTCTGCCCAAGGTCATCATCGTGTTCCTTGTCTGCTTCTTCCCCATCGTCCTGAACGCCATCCTCGCCTTCTCCTCGCTGCCCGAGGAGCTTTCCCGCTTTGCCCGGTCAACCGGGGCGGGACCATGGCGCACCTTCGTCCGGCTGCGCCTGCCGGCCGCGCTGCCGCAGTGCTTCGTCGGCTTCAAGTACGCCGCGATCAACGCCACCGTCGGCGCTGCGATTGCCGAGTTCATCGGTTCGGACCAAGGGCTTGGCTTCTACATCCAGATCGTCACCGGCAACATGCGCCCCGACCTGGCCTTTGCCGGGATTTTCTTCCTGACGCTGCTCGGGCTCGCGCTTTTCGGTCTCGTCACTTTGGCCGAGCGGCTGCTGATCCCGTGGCACATCTCCGTCCGTCGCGGCGCACATTGACCCTATGGAGGTCCCGTCATGTCCCTGACCAAGCAAGAAGCACACCGGATCGCCGCGGCGCTGACGCCGCAGGTGGATGCCTTCATCGACGGCGCCTTTGCAAAGGCGGCGGATGGCGCCACTTTCGAAACGGTCAACCCGGCAACCGGAGCGGTGATCGCGCGCGTCGCGCATTGCGGCCGGGCCGATGTCGACCGCGCGGTTGCGGCGGCCCGGCGCGTGTTCGATGACGGAATATGGTCGCGCCGCGCCCCCGAAGCGCGAAAGGACGTGCTGGTCCGCCTTGCAAACCTGATACGGCAGCACGCGCATGAACTTGCCGTGCTCGAAAGCCTCGACAGCGGCAAGACCATCACCGACTGCCTGCACGAGATCGGGACCGAGGTGCCGCGCTTCTTCCAGTGGTATGGAGAGCTTGCCGACAAGAGTTTCGGCAAGGTCTCTCCCACCGGCGAGAACGCCGTTGCGCTGATCGTCAAGGAACCGGCGGGGGTGGTGGGCCTTGTGCTACCATGGAACTTTCCCCTGTTGATGGCGGCCTGGAAGCTTGCGCCTGCGCTGGCGGCAGGGTGCTCGACGCTGGTCAAGCCGGCAGAGCAGACGCCACTGTCGGTCCTGCGTCTGGCGGAACTGGCGGCCGAGGCAGGGATACCGGACGGTGTGCTGAACGTGCTGCCGGGAATGGGCGAGACGACCGGACAGATCATTGGCCGCCATCCCGACATCGACATCGTGTCCTTCACGGGCTCGACCGAGGTCGGCGGCTACTTCCTGCGCTACGCCGGGGAAAGCAACCTCAAGGTCATCGGGCTGGAGATGGGAGGCAAGAGCCCCTTCATCGTGCTGGACGACGCCGACCTCAGCGACGACCTGATCGAACATGCCGCGATGTCGGCGTTCTGGAACGGGGGGCAGAACTGTTCGGCCAACATGCGCCAGATCGTCGACCTGAAGCTTGCCGAGGAATTCGCAGCCCGGGTCGCGGCGCGGGCGCGGGCCTTCCGCCTGGGCGATCCGCTTGATCCCGACACGAACATCGGCGCCATGGTAACGGCCGAGCACCAGTCGCGCGTGATGTCCTACATTGCGCAGGGCAAGGCCGAAGGCGCGCGGCTCCTGACCGGGGGCGAGGCCTTCGGGCCGGGAAACTTCATCATGCCTGCGGTCTTTTCCGGCCTGACGTCAGACATGATCATCGCACGCGAAGAGATCTTCGGCCCGGTTCTGGGCGTGCTGGCGGTGTCGGGTCTCGACGAGGCCCTGCGGATCGCGCGCGATACCGACTACGGCCTGCATGCCACCGTGTTTACCCGCGACATCGACCGCGCGCTCTACATGGCGCGACGACTGCCGTGCGGGACCGTCTCGGTCAACGGTTTCTCGGAGGGCGACGTCACCACGCCCTTCGGCGGCTACAGGCGGTCGGGCTCGCTGGCCCGCGACAATGGCACCGAGGCGATGGACCAGTATCTGCAGACCAAGACGATCTGGATCGCCACCTCGCTCGCCGGAGCAACGTGATGACCAAGATCGCGGTCACCGTGCCGCTGACCGATGCCCAGATGGCGCGGCTGCGCGGCGGGGCCGAAGGGTGCACGCTGCGCATCGTGAAGCCGGACGAGCCTTGCGATTGCGCCGTCGTGTTCGGCAATCCCGACCCAGGTGTCGTGGTGCACAACGTCGGACTGCGCTGGCTGCAGCTCGAGTCGGTTGGCTTCGGCGAATATGTCGGGCTCGACTGGTCGCGACCCGCGGGCCCGGTGCAGGTGACGAACCTGGCCGGGTTCTTCGCCGAACCGGTGGCCGAATCCGCGCTTGCGGGGGTTCTTGCGCTCTACCGCGGCGTTGCCCGCTTCGTGCGGCTGCAGGATCGCACCGAATGGCAGGGCGAGACCGCGCGTCCCCATCTGCGTTGCCTTTCCGGAGCGAGGGTGGTGCTCTTCGGCTTCGGGGCGATCAACCGGCGGCTGGCCGACCTGCTGGCACCCTTCGGCTGCACCGTCACCAGTTTCGGGCGGACCTGGACGGATGACAGCCTCGACGCGGCCCTGTCGCGCGCCGACGTCACCGTGTCCACCGTTCCCGCCACGCCGCTGACCGCCGGTGTCTTCGGCGCCGCCCGCTTCGCGCAGATGCCGCGCGGCGCGGTCTTCTGCAACTTCGGGCGCGGTTCGGCCGTGGACGAAGCCGCCCTCGACGCCGCGCTGCGGTCGGGCCATCTGGGGGGGGCCGTGATCGACGTCACGCGCGACGAGCCGCTGCCGCACGGCCATCCGTTCTGGACCTGCCCGAACCTGCTGCTCACGCAGCACACCAGCGGCGGCAGCGCAGACGAGGTCGACCGCAAGATCGACCATTTCCTCGCCAACCTGTCACGCTTCCGCGCCGGTCTGCCGCTGACCGGAGCCGTCGACTTCGCAAGGGGATACTGAATGCCCGCCATCGTTGCCGTCCGCTGCATCCTGCTGACATCGCCCTATGCCGACGCCGATGACCCCGAGATCAAGGAGTGTTTCCCCAACGGCCCGAAACGCACCATCGGCATGGTGGAGATCACACTCGACACTGGCGTGACGGGCCTTGGCGAAGGCTACCTGGCTGTCTTCGCGCCGCTGGTCTTCAAGTCGATCGTGGACCTCTGCACCCCGCAGGTCCTGGGCAGGGACGGCTTCGACATCGCGCGGCGCGTCAAGGACCTCCGCTCGCTTTGCGACTACTGGTCGCTTCAAGGTGCCGCGCGACATGTGATCGCCGCCTTCGAGATTGCGCTGCAGGACGCCAAGGGAAAGAGCCTCGGCCTGCCGGTCTACGACCTGCTCGGGGGACCGAAGTCGGACGCGATCCGCATCTATGGCTCGGGTGGCTGCTGCGATGCAAAGCACCAGTTCCTGCGCGAGATGGACATGCTCGACCGGCTGGGGATCACGCTCTATAAAATCCGTTCGGTCAAGCGCGACATCCTGCGCACCGCCTGGGTCCTGAATGAGGCCGGACGCCGCGGCATCGAGGTGGGGGTGGACATGTGCCAGAACCTCGCCGATCCGCCGCAGGCGGTTGAGGATGTGGTGCAGTTCGTCAATGCCGTCCACGCGCTGACACCCTTCCGCATGGCCTTCGTGGAAGAGGCGATCGGCCCCGATGCGCCCGAGGGCTTTCGCGAACTGCGCCAGCGCATCGGCGTGCCCGTCTGCGGCGGAGAGATCATCACCACGCCGAAGGAGATGATCGAGCGCCTGCGCAACGACGTCTACGCGTTCGTGCAGCCCGATGCGTCTGTCATGGGAGGCATCTCGGCGGTGATGGAGGTGTTCGCGGCGGCGCAGGCTCACGGCACCGGGGTGGTGGTCCATGCCTGGGGCGGGGCGGCGGCGATCATGGCAAGCTACCATGCCGCCTTCGCCGCAGGCGGCGAACTGGTCGAGTATCCGATGCTCGACTTCCCGCTGGGCGCCGAGATGATCGCAGACCAGGGCCGCATCGAAGGCGGACGACTGCTGCGCCCCACCGCCCCGGGCCTCGGCCTGACGCTGACCTCCGAGATGGAGGCGCGCTATCCCTTCGACCCTACGGCCGTCTACTGCTGCGTCCTGCACGACTGGGGCCCCCCGCCGGACAGCCATTGGGCGCAATGAAACCTCGGCATGCGCTTCGCCGCTTGTGGACGGTGGGATCTGGCGCGATCCAGGAGGCATGAATGGAACGGGCACCGGCCGCGTCGCAGGCGCAGACACCGGAGTTGGACAGAGGTATGGACGAACGCTCCCCGGCCACTGCGTTGAGAGGTGGTTCTGGAAATCTGAACAACCGGGATGAGTGGTTTTTCCGCGCCACCT
>CAZOHN010000053.1:4996-17995 GCA_964579325.1 uncultured Rhodobacterales bacterium | reverse complement strand
TTCTCGACCGATTCCCCCACCGCCTTCTTCCCGGCGAAGTGGATCACCGCTCCGATGGGCTGCTCGGCGAACACCCGGGCCAGCAACGCCCGGTCGCGCACGTCGCCCCGGTACACCGTGACCGGCGCCCCGGTGACGAGCTCCAGCCGGGCGGGAACGTCGTCGCGGGCATTGGCGAAGCTGTCGAGGATGACGGGCGCGTATCCCGCCTGGCAGAGCGCGACATAGGTATGCGAGCCGATGTAGCCGGCCCCCCCGGTCAGCAGGACGCATCCGGCCATGGTGGTCTCTCCCTCGTACCCGACGGGACTTCCTCTAGCGGCCGGAGGGGTCCGGCTCAACGGGGCTCAGCCGCGGCCATCCACGAAATCCCTCAGCCGCGCGATCAGCGCCCCCGCGGTCGGGCCCGGATCGGGCGTGGCCGGCGCGAGGTCGGAGCGGGCGAGAAGCGGGGCAATGTCCTCGGCCTCCCAGGCGATGTGGACGCCCGGCAGCGCGGCCACCTGCCGGGCGGTGGCGAGCTGGTGGTCGTTGCGGTGCTCGCCGAGCGCATGGCGGCGGGGCAGCAGCACGAGCGGCTTGCGCATCTCCTTGGCGGTCAGGATCGTGCCGATCCCGGCATGGGCGACGATGACACGCGCGCGGTTGAAGAGCGCGGCGAACTCGGCCGGGGCGAGGGTGGCGCGGAGATCGAGGTTCGGCCGCGGCGCGGTGTCAGGACCGACCTGGGCCACGACCTCCTCACCCAGGCCGGGCGCCAGCGCATCCATCGCCGCGATCAGGCGGGGAAAGGGAAGCTGGGTGCCGGTGGTGACGAAGATCACAGCAGCGCCCCGGCATAGTCGGCGCCCTCGGCCTCGGCCACCCCCTGCCACTGCGAGAGCCGCAGGTGCGCGACGCGGCGGGCGAGGCGGCCCGAGGCCGAGAACTCCTCGGCATTGGCCACGCTGTCGACCCAGACGCAGCGTGCGCCCGTGAGCCGGCCGAGCGCGAGCGCGATCACGCCGGGCAGTGCGCCCGTGGTGATCACCACATGCGGGCGGACCCGGAGAACCTGGACGAGGATCGCGACGAGGCTCCGCAACGCCTTGACCGGCTCGTCACGGTTGCAGTCGGGCACGATACGGGCCGGCGCCGCCCCGTACTGCTCGGGCAGGCCGGGCAGCGTGGTGAGGAAGGTGACCTGTTGGTGCGCATAGGCCGGGCGCAGCGCCATGAGCTGCTGCCAGTGCCCGCCCGCCGAGGCCACGGCGAGGACGCGTCGGGGAGAGGCAGAGGGGGGAGCGGCGGGCATGGCAGACTGCCTAGCCGAGAAGCCCGGCCCCGGCAACGGGTCTGGCGAGAGCTCTGGCCACGGCCCGGATGGGCCCGGATGGGGCCTGGACGACGATTTGCCCATGCAGTGCGGCATTTGCAGGAAACTCATCGGATATTTCTCATGGAAGATACAATAAATTCCCTATGACAAGACATTAAGATACCGCACCCATTCCCTGAAATCGCCGCATCGGTCGGGAATCGGACATAATTCCGAGTATCCGGGTTTTTGCCGGAAGCTGCAAAGCAAAGCCATGAGAAAAAACGATTTTTCCAAGTGATGAACAATCCGACACGCTTCAGTTTAAGACATGAAGGCGCATTAATGGAAATTGAGATCGAATTCGCGATTTAACTCCGGATTAGCTCCGCAGCCCCCAGGCAATTCCGGTCACCACACGGCGCGCGACCGGAACAGGCAAGGAGTCTTCACCACCATGACGACCGGCACAGTCTACACAGTCTCGTCCACCGCAGAGCTGAAGGCGGCCTACCAGGCGCTCTCGACCGGGGGCGGCGGGACGATCCTGCTGAACGACCTCGGCAATCGCGACACGATCAGCCTGAAGGGGGGCGGAAGTGGCCCGGTGCTGATCACCTCGGCCGCCCCCGACGCCCCGACCCTGATCGGCCGCATCACGCTCGAGAACGTGACCAACGTCACGATCGACAACATCGCGCTCGACAGCACCGGCATCGAGCGGGCGGGCTGGATCAACGACATCTCGGTCACCGGCTCGACCGGGGTGACGATCTCGAATTCCACCTTCACCGGCAATGCGAACGGCGTCTTCGACGGCACCGCCGCCGAGACGCTGGGCATCACCCGCGGCAATGCCGACTTCGCCTTCACCGGCAACACCGTGTCGAACTACTACCACGGCCTGTCGATCTTCGAGACCGTGGGCGTGACTGTCATCGGCAACGAGATATCGCAGATGCAGGGCGACGGCCTCAGGATGGCCGGCATCCAGGACGCGGTGATCCTGGACAACCACTTCCACGACTTCATCGGCGCGCCGCAGACCTTCACCCACAACGACATGATCCAGCTGTGGTCGACCAATGCCACGCTGGTCTCGAAGAACATCCTGATCGAGGGCAACATCCTCGACACCGGCGCGGGCAGCGCCACGCAATCGATCTTTCTGGGCAACGAACAGCTCGGCAAGGATCCGACCCACGTCTACGAGAACATCACCATCGCCAACAACCTGATCTACAACGGCCAGCAGCACGGCATCTACGTCTCGGGCGCCGACGGGGTCACGGTGGCCGACAACACGCTGCTGTGGAACAAGGATGCCTACATCGACACCGGCACCGTGCATCTGAGCAACCCGCCGCGGATCTTCCTGCAGGGGGTGACCGGGGGCGTGATCGAGAACAACATCTCCTCGAACGACATCGGGGCGCCGACGGGCACGGCGATGTCGGGCAACGTCGTGCTGTCCTACGCCAATCCCGCCGACCCGGCCTATGCCTACGCGCATTTCGTCAACCTCGCCGCCGGGGCGACGGCGGAGATGCGCGACCTCCGGCTTGTCCCCGAGAGCCCCCTGAACGGCCTGGTGGGGGCCGATGCCTCGCAACCCGTCACCCAGAGCGCCGGCGGGGTCGAGGCGGTGATGCGCGCCGCGGCCGACCCTGCGGACCTGGCCGTCTGGACCTTCGACGCGACCCTCTCGCTCGACGCCGCCGGCCCCATCGGCCCGGCCGGGGGCTATACCGCCGTCTGGACCTTCGCCGACGGCAGCACGATGACCGGCTTCACCGTCACCCGCGCCTTCGCCGACACCGCGCCGCAGCAGGTGCAGCTTGCGATCGTGAAGGGCGGCGTGGTGCAGGACAGCATCGCCCGGCCGATCGACCCGGTCGAGAAGGAGCTCCTGCGGATCGACTTCGACACGCCCGAGGGGCCGGCGATCCTCGACGAGTCGAGCTACGCCTCGAAGCTCGGCAACGCCGATCCCGCGCGGCTGGTCGAGGGCGCGCCGGGCGAGGGGATGGCCTACCAGCTCGACGGCGGCAGCCCGCTCACGGTCACGCGTGGCAATGCGCAGCTCTTCAACCTGCAGTCCTTCCGCATCGGCCTCGACCTCGGCCTTCAGGCACCGGGGGCGACGGGTACGTTCCTGCTCCTGCACACGGTGATGACCGGATCGGTCAGCGCCGACGGAACGCTGAGCTACAGCCTCAAGACCGGCGCGGGAACCTTCCTGCTGAAGTCCGCCGCCCCGGTCCTGACCGATACCGCCATGCACCGGATCGAGATCGCCTATGACGACCGGATGGGCAGGCTCGCCCTGTTCGTGGACGGGGCCGAGGTCGCCGGCACCACGGCCGCGGGCACGACCCCGCCGCCCGGCTCGCACGGGCTCGTCTTCGGCAACCCCTGGGGCGGCACGCTCTCGGCGCGGATCGACAATATCGAGATGTCGCTCGACTCCGGCTTGCGCCCGCCACCCGCACCGCCCGAACCCGAACTGCCGGCCGAGACCGGGACCCAGGAGGCCGGCGGAACAAGCTCGATCTCCGCGGAGGCGCCCCCCGAAGCGTCCCCCGAAGAGGCGCCGGAACCTCCGATGGCCCCGAAGCCCCCGCCGGTCCTGATCACGGGCACGGATGGGAACGACCGCATCGACGGCGGCGAGGGTGACGAGATCATCTTGGGCGGCCTGGGCGCCGACACCCTCTATGGCGGCGGTGGCGATGACCTCATCGAGGGCGACCAGGGCGACGACCGGCTGTTCGGCGGCGAGGGCAACGATACGCTGAAAGGTGGCGCAGGGCGCGACAGGCTGGACGGCGGCGCGGGCGACGACATCCTCGAGGGCGGCGCGGGGCGCGACGTCTTCGTCTTCTCGGACGGCTTCGGGAACGACACGATCACCGACTTCGAGGTCGGCCTCGACCGGATCGACCTGCGCAAGCTCGATGCGGCGACAAGCTTCGACGATCTCGTCGCGCATCACCTGTCGGTCCAGGAGAATGATCTCGTCCTCACCTTCGAGGGCGACGGAACGATCACCATCCTGAACTTCGGCGCCGACACCGTGCCCGACGCAGGGATGTTCCTGATCTGAGCGATGGGCCCGCCCGGAACTCCCCCGGGCGGGCCCTTGATTACATAATCTCGCTTCTTGGCCGTCTTTTCCGCCAGCCGGACGCCAGCCGCCGGTCGAGCGCATCGAACGCCCACCGGGCCACGATCGCCCCGGCGAAGGACAGGGCCAGCGCCAGCCCCGCCATCACCGGCTGCGGCAGTTGCTCCTTGAGCAGGACGAAGACGAATATCTCGTGCAGCAGGTAGACAAACAGCGTGACCGAGGCGAGGGTGGTCAGCCCCCGGCCCCAGGCGCGCGGCACCGGGATCATCGGGTTGAGCGCGAGCAGGACCAGAGCGGCAAGCAGGAGTCCGAGCACGCTCCAACTCATGTCGATCCGCACCAGAAGGCCGAGCTCGACCACCGCGAGACCCCCGGTGATCGCAAGCTGCCCCGGCCCCTGCCGGCAGGACAGCATCCAGCCGATGAGGAAGACCGACAGGCATTCCACGAACCCGCGCTGGGGATGGTAGGGCAGCCCGAAGCGGTCCTGCCAGAGCGCGAGCCCTGCGAGAACCGCAACGGTTCCCGCCGAGGCCAGCGCCGCCGAAGCCCAGGGGCGCCGCACCACCGCTGCCCGCAGGGCCGGCACCGCCGCCACCAGCGCAAGCGCCAGGACAAGCTGGGCATAGACGCTGACGAACCAGTAGACCTCGAGCAGCGATCCGCGCGGCCAGATCCGGTAGTTCCCGACGAGCAGGAGGTAACTCACCGGCACGCTGGCGCGCAGGACCTCATAGGCGGCGAGCAGCAGGAAATAGAGCGGCAGGATCGGGTAGAGCAGGCGCGCCGCCAACCGCAGAGACTCGCCCGCCGCGACCTGGCGCAGCTGGAAGCGCGCCATGGCGAAGCCCATCAGCGCGATCAGCATCCAGGTGCCGCCGAACAGCGCGTAGTCGGTGGCGTGCTGGATCACCACGAAGGAAATCGCGGCAAGCCGCAGCGGCACGTCGATGCCGATGCGGACGCTGGTGGCCTCCACCGCCCTGGGGCCCCGCGCCAGAGCCTCGAGCCCGGCAAGCGGCATGTCCTCCCAGCCCTGCGGCGCCCGCCCGAGCCGCTCCTCGAGCACGAGTTGCACCTGCAGGTAGCTGAGCGAGTCCCCGCCCAGGGAATTGAAGCTGTCGCCCGGTCCGACCCGGGGGCTGCGGGTCGCCCGGGCGAGGACATCGGCCAGCGTCTCCCCGGCGCGCTCGTCCCGCCGGGCGGCGAGCGAAGCCTCGAGCACCTCCCCCGCGATCCGCCGCAACGCCGCCTGGTCGGGTTTGCCCGAGGAGAGAAGCGGCACCTCCGGGAGAGGCCCGGCATGGAAGGCCTCGGCCGGCAGGTCGTATTCGGCGGAAAGTGCGGCAATGGCCGCCTGGCCCTGCCCCGGCGTCCGGTGCAGGATCACCAGCCGGTCCTCGAGCGCCACCGCCTGCGCCGGGATCCCCCGGTCCGACAGGAAGGCCTCGATCTGGTCGAGGCTGATCCGGAGGCCATAGAGCTTGGCGAAGCGCTTCATCCGCCCGACGATGCGGAAGTACCCCGCCTCGCTGCGCTCGGCGACATCGCCGGTACGCAGGTCGGCAAGCTCGGGCCCGCGGGCGAGGTCGCCGCGCGCCATGGCATAGCCCATCATCACGTTGGGGCCCTCGTAGACGAGTTCCCCTGCCCTCCCGGTCTCCGTGATCTCCGCTCCGCTCTCGTCGGCAAGCCAGATCCGCCCGCCGGGGATCGGCCGGCCGATGGTGTCATGGGCGGTGGCGAGATCCTCGGGCGGCACATAGGAAATCCGGGGGCTGGCCTCGGTCTGGCCGTACATGACGACCATCTGCCAGCCCTGCGCCCGTCCCATCGCCTCGAACCGGCGCACCAGGTCGGGCGCAAGCTTGCCGCCAGCCTGGGTGATGTAGCGCAGGGAGGGGAGTTCGTCCCCGGCGAAGCCGCCGTGATGCAGCAGTTCCACCTGGTGCGGCACCAGTGCGAGGCTCGTCACACCCGCGGCGCGCGCCTCGTCCCAGAACGCGGGCTCGGTCACCGAATGGCGCGTCAGCAGCAGCGAGGCCCCCGCCGCGAGGTAGGAGTTCAGGACCGAAAGCCCGTAGGAATAGTGCAGCGGCAAGGTCGTCGCGGCGCGGTCGGCAGAGGTGAGGCCGAGATACTCCGCGATGGCAGAGGCGTTCGAGGCGATGTTGCGGCCCGAGAGCCGCACCAGCTTGGGGTCGCCGGTGCTGCCAGAGGTGGAGAGGAGTATCCGCAGGTCAGGATGCGGCTCAGGTCCGCTTTCGCCGGGTGGGCGGAGCAGGATCGGCGTGCGGCCCCCGGCGGGAATATGGATCTCGGGCTGCCACACCGCCTCGATGCGGCTGCCCTTGGCAAGCTGCCCCGGCTCCAGGATCAGGACCGGATAGCCCGCCCTGAGCGCACCGAGATAGGCCGCGATCGCCTCGGGATCGATGTCGAGCTCGAGCGCCACCAGGCAGCGCCGCTCCCCGGTGAGTTGCACGATCCGCGCGGCCCAGATGTCGGCCCGGTCGGAAAGGTCCCCGTAGGTGAACCCCGCGCTGCCAGAAATAACGATGGCGCAAAGGTCGCGCGGCAGGCCCTCGAATGTCCAGAACTCGCGCATCGTGACCGTCGATCCCCCGGGCCGCCTGCCTGAGCACGCCTGCCTGAACACTCGGGCCCCCGGCGTCACGGGAGCGAACGGTTCCTGATACATGGGCTTTGCCGCTGCCGGAAGCCTGTCGCGGGGGGCTTCCGACAACAGCAGGAACAATCTCGCCTACACCAAGAGATTGTAAACGCTCAACGCTCAACCTGAAGAATGCACTGCGCGGCCGCCCCTCTCAGGCGGCGTCACCGCCCGCCTTCCAGGGGTCGGCATTCACCGTAGCCGCATTTCCCGTGATCCGCTTGCGCAGACTCTCGGCCCCGGTGCCGTCGGTGAACCAGCTCTCGATGAATTCGAACTCGAGGCCTGCGGGAAGCAGGTTCTGGCCGGCCGACCAGGCCATGAAGCTGATCTCCCGCCCCCCCTGGAAGCGTGGGTCGGCAGGCGGCGTGAAGGTCTCGGTCCCGGTCAGCACGCCGTCCCGATAGCCCCGGATCGTACCGGCGATCATGTTGCAGTCGACCTCCAGCGTGATCCAGGTGTCGCGCGGCAGATCCTCGAGGGCGATCGACCCCGTGCGGGCAAGGGTCTCGCCGCTCGGCCCCTCGAGCTTGGTGACGGTGACGCGGAAGATGCCCGCGGTGGCGAAGTTGCCTTGCACGTCGAAGCCGTTGCTCTCCTGCGCCGCGAAGGCCCGGTTGCCGGTCGGCAGCCCGATGGTGGTGGGCACCCGGCAGCGCCAGCGATGGCGGATGCGGCTGGTCGGGTTCGGCACGTTGACCGGGTCGACGAAGTAGGGACCGGTCGCGCCCTGCGTCCAGAAGTCGGCCGAGGCCGAGGTGACGGTCACGACCGGGCCTTCGGCGGCGCGGTAGAACCGCCAGGAACCAGGGTCGATCGCGATGCCATAGGGCAGCGCGGCGCCTTCCTCGAAGCTCTGGACGCCCGAGAAGTCCCAGAGTGCGTTGGTGGAAGGGGTGGCGAGAATCCGGGTCATCTTGCTCTCATCCGTTGACTGTGAACTGCCCGGCGCCACCGGCAATCGACGGGGCGGCAACGGTGGGCAGGGAGGTGACGGTGACGGCGCCGGCGCCGCCGGCGATGGTCCAGTCCGCCGGTGGAGGCGGAGGCGGCGGGGGTGGCGGGGGTGGCGGTGGCGCAGCTCCCAGCGTGATCGCAAGGGCGGCATCGCTCGAGGCCACGAGGAAGCCCGGGAAGGTGAACTTCTGCCCCGGCTGACGCAGCGACGGCACCTCCTCGACCAGGAGCGAGAAGAACCACTGCTCCCCCTGCCCCGGATTGTCCGTCATGTCACCCATCAGGTGGCACAACTGGTCGCCCGTCGCGAAGGGCACCGCCGGCGTGATCCGCACGGTCGCCACACGCTCCGCGCCCGACCCGGTTCCGGGGTCGGTGATCGCCACGCCTGCCCGCAGGTTTGCGGCCTCGGCGCTGTCCATCCGGCGCAGCCGCGAGCGGTTCGCGACACTCGTGCCGCTCCGGGCCAGTTCGAAGCCATAGACCGGCAGATGCCGTGCATCGGGCGCGACCGGCATGGGAATCCCGTTCTGCGCGCGGATCGTGGTCAGGTTGCCGCCGTTCGGCAGGCTGATGCGCACATCGGCGTAAGTGCCGTCCGCCGGCGCCGAGACCGACAGGACCCGGGGCGGTTGGTAGGGGCGTCCGAGCGCGCGCAGCAGCGCCGATCCCAGCGTCAGGATCGAGACGAGCGGCTGCTCCCATTCGTTGTTCGGCTCGGCATGGCCCGACATCGGCTGGAAGTGATCCACCCCGAGACTCGCCGGCGCGATCCGCGGATCGTCGTGGAAGGCCTGGAACTCGGCGCGCGAGGCGGGCGTGACGTTGGCGTTGGGATGCATGACATGGGCGATCTTCGTCGCCCGGGTCACGTCGCCCCTGCCCCGCTGGTTCACCGCGACCGTGGCATCGTACCAGCAGTTGTCCACCGGCACCGTCGGGTTGCGCGTGCTCACCGGGTTGGGCGTGCCGAGCGGATGCGGCGTTCCGTCGAGCCGTGTCCCGGTCCAGTAGGGCATCCATTCGCGCCGGTAGCTGGGGAAGGTCGCCCCGTCGTTGCCGTACCACGAGACGACCACCGCATCGGGCGTGCCGTAGGTCGCCTCGACATGGTCGAGGATCGCCCGATGGTTGACATGCCGCCGCGTGGTGTTGGCGTTGTCCATCAGGTCGGCGATGCCGGTGCCGGAGGTGGCGAGATCGACATAGACGAAGGTCTTCTCCGGGTGCAGCCACTTGAGCCAGCGGAGCACTTCCGCGGTGCCCCGGTTGATCTGCCGGGCGGGATAGGTCGTGTCGTCCACCGGCCGGTCGAGAAGCCCGTTTCCGAGGCTCACGCCGTTGATCGAGGCATCGCTCGGCGACGACATCCCCACGAAGCGCCCGACCTGCTGCCCCAGCGCGGGGCGGGTATAGCCCGACGGGTTATAGAACGAGGCCGTCTCGTTGCAGTAGGCCCGGCCCGACTGGCCCATGTCGACGAAGACGAAGGTATCGTCCCCACCGCCGCCACCGCCGCCGCCGACGGACTGCCAGAGGCCCTGCGTGCCGCGGCGCTCGATCCAGGCCTGCCGCACCCAGGGCGTTACCGCGTTGGTGGCCGAAGGCCTGAGGTCGTCGCCCGTCAGGTTGGTGTTGGTCGGCAGTGCCCCGTTGATCCACCAGTCCATGTAGCGGTCGCCCCAGTGGAGCATCGCCGGAGCGTCGATGACCGCCGCCATGCCGGGAGTGAGCCGCGCCGCCAGACAGAAGGTGGCAAGCGACTTGCACGAGATGTGCATGTAGTCGCCGCGCGGCGCGTTCCCGGTGACCGGGTGACTTCCGCCGGACGTGACGAGGTTTCCGAGCGTTTCGGCCGGCGCGGGGTTGCGGTCCTCCTCGACGCCGAAGCGGGGCCAGCCGAGCTGGTCCTGCCGGTAGGCGAGCGACCGGCCCGTCGCGGTCACGAAGCCCTGGCTCTGGTCGATCTCGGTCTGCGTCAGGTAGCCGGTCTGCTGGATGTCGGCGAAGACACGCTGGCCGACGAAGGCCTTGTCCTGGGTATAGGTCGGGGCTTCGGTCACCCGCGCCACGGTCGCGCGCAACTCGGCCGAATTCAGCATCTCGGCGGCGAAGGCCACCAGGAACAGCCGCCCGTTGCTGTGCCCGCCGTTGGCGAAGAACACGCCGCCCTGCTCGATCCGGGCCGCCACGTCGATGCCCATCTGCACCAGGCGCTTGACCACCTCGAGCTTCTGGGCCGGGGTCCAGGCGTCGAAGTGCAGCGCGACCATCGCGTTGGCCAGCGTCTGCGCATAGGTGCCGAAATAGGCGTTGACCTTCATCTGCGCGGCTTCGCGGTTGAAGGCGTCCTTGCCGTTCAGCGCGACGATGTTGCGGCTGTTGCTGTTGTAGGTGTGCTGGAAGGTCGGAACCGTCGAGAGGGTCTGGATCGCCTCCTGCGCGGTCGGAAAGGTGGTTCCCAGGGCGCCCGCGGGGAAGTTGTTCAGCAAGGTCATCCGCAGGTCCGACACCCGCCAGCGGACCGTCTTGTCGGGGTCGGCAAGGCCCGGCCGGAACGCATCGGCGGGTGGCACGGCGGGAAGCACCGTCAGTGCCATCAGCTTGTCGAGCACCGGCCGGCCCGCGCCGAGATCGGCGCTGGTGGCGAAGGATACCGCCTTGACCACCGTGCCTTCGGTCAGCGTGACCGGCTGCCCGGTCCGGCCGGGATCGACGTTCAGCGCATCGACGTAGTTGTTCTCGACATCGTTGGCGTTGAGCTGGTCGTAGCCCTGCCCGCCCCCGGTCGCCGTATTGATTCCGTAGTTGACACCCTGGCGTGCGCCGAGCGTGGCGCCGGAGGCGGCCCGGCCGGGGTTCAGCTGCGCACCATGCGCCCAGCTCGTCGTGGTGCCGGGATTGCCGCCCGCGGTCAGGGTGCGGCTCAGTTGCTGCGCGGGCAGCGAGAACCCGGGGATGCCGAGCGGCGTTCCGCCCGAGGCCGCCCAGACCGATCCGTCGGCGAAGGTGCCGGTGGGCACGGTACGGTCGAGCGACGCGGTGACGCCCATGGCCGAGCCCCAGGACTGGAGCTCCACGAAGTTGGCCCCCGACAGCACGCTCGGGGTCGCGGTCTTGTCGTCGGAGGCCAGGGCCGCCCCCACGACGTTGACGGCCCGCAGCCGGACCGTGGCGGCGGTAGCGGCGGGAACCGTCACGACATAGCTGCCGCGCTGTGAGGCCAGCACGGTCCACAGGCCGCTCGCGTTCCGCTCCCACTCGTAGCCGGTGATCGCCGCGCCATTCGAGGCCGGCGCCTCCAGGATGGTGATCCGCAGCCGGTCGCCGCCTGCGCTCGGCGCGTCGGCGAGGCTCCATTGCGCGGCAGTCATCGCGGCCGGCGGTGCGATCGGGTCGACCACGATGGCCTCGTTCGCGGCGGGCACCGGATCCGAGAAGGTCCCGCCCGGTCGCCGGGCGGCCAGGGTCACGCTGAGGATGCGGTTGGCGTCGGCGAACGTGGTGGCATAGGAAAGCGCCGCGCCCTCCTGCACCATGGCGTCGTCGCGGCGCCAGACCGCGAGGAACTCGAAGTCCGTGCCGCCCGAGGCAGAGACCCAGTCGCCGGGATCGAGCGTGATCGTCTCGCCGATATCGGCCGCGGCGCCGGGCCAGGTCAGCACCGGCGCAAGGATGTTCTCGCAGTCGTCCGCCTGGACGGCAACCGGCCCGAGTTCGAAGACGCGCGCGTTGCCGGCGCTGTCGGTCACCGCGACCGCGATGGAAATCACCGCTCCGGCGGGATGGGTCTGATCGAGCGCTTCCGGCCCCCGGGCGACACCATCGACCAGGATCTCGACCGAAGGGGCCCCGATCGTGGCCCCTTCCGCGGTCGTGACATAGTTCGCGGGCAGCGTTGCGCCGGCCGGCGACAACGCCTGCCGCAGCACCTGCGTGTCGAAGGGTGGGACGAGGGCAGGGAAGACGACGGCCGAGATGGAATCGACCGGCGCCCCCATGGTCGTCGCCTGGAGGCCGAGCGAGATCAGCATAGGGCAGCGATCCCCGACGCGGTGGTTCCGGTGGCCCATACCCGGGAGACCCGGATCGCGAAGGGAACGCCCGCCGCGATGAAGACCGTGCCGGTATCGCCAGCCACGGTGGTCACCCGCACGAGGCCCGCCTGCGCCACGTTGAGGGCACGCGAGGCGACGGCGAGGTCGGCTGTGTCACTGGGCGTGACCGCGAGAAGCCGGGAGGCCGGGCTTTCGAGGCCGGGCTGGAAACGCTGAAACAGGTCGGTCAAGGGTCCGCTCCTTCATGGAAGTGCCATCGGGGGCAGGACGCATGTCGGAGGGGGACGCGCGGACATCCGGGGGGTCTGCCCGGGTCGCTTCCCGTGACTGTCCCCGGGAATCACGTCCTCGCCATTGCCGCCAGAGGAATACCGGCGACCCGTTTAGAAGTTCCGATACCACCGTGACGGTGCCCCCTCCCGCAGGCGGGACGCGCCCCGGGCCGGTCGGAAAAGGCAAAGCCGCCGCAAGGGATTACCCTGCGGCGGCTTGGTTCCTGTCGGTGTCGGGACGGACCCGGGGACGGATCCGGGACTGCTCGGACTCAGGCGTCGATTTCCTCGTCCTGGTCCTGATCGGCGTCCTCCAGCCCGGGCGTCTCGGAGAGAACCCGGGTCGCCGGGATCAGGTCGTGCAGCGTTGCGGTCGCGGGCGTGCCCGCGTTGCTCGCGCCGCCCGGGGTGGCATCGGAGGCCGCGGCCTCCGGCGCCTCCTCGCGCGGATACCCCAGCCGGTCGAGCAACTGCGCCAGGCGGGAGGCCGCGACATCGGCGGCGGGAGACTTGCCCTCCATCCGGTCGAGAGCCTCCTCGAGCCCCCTGGCACCACGGGGCGCGGCAGGTTCCGGCGCTGTCTTGGCCGCAGTCTCGGCGGCAGTCTCGGC
>CAZOHN010000053.1:0-4896 GCA_964579325.1 uncultured Rhodobacterales bacterium | reverse complement strand
TTCGGACGCAGTCTCGGGGTCGGCCTGCGCGGCGCTCTCGGCCGAGGCGCTGACGCCCCTGACCTCCGCTACGGTCTGCGTCTCCTCGGCACCCGCCGGCGCCACGGCGGCGGTCGCCGAGGAATAGCCCGCGGCGGTCTTCACCGCGGTGGTCGTGGTGCCGCCACCGCTCAGGCCGGCATCGAGGCCCATCTCGATGTTGTCGATCTTCGCCGCGACCGAGTTGCCCCAGGTATTGCCGAAGGTCAGCGCATAGCCGGCCTTGGGCGATGTCATGCCCGAGGCCACGGCCGACGCCACTTCCTTGCCGTTGGCGTACATCGCCATCTTGTTCGCGCTGTCGTCGTAGGCGAACTCGATCCGGTGCATCCCCGTGCCGGTCAGCACCGGCTTGGCGCTCGTCATCGTGAAGGTGCCCTCGTTGGTGGTGAAGGTGTATTTCACCACGCCCTCGGGGTTCACATGCGCCCGCATCACCTTCGGAAAGTCGAGGAACACACCGCTCGATCCGGCCTTCACCAGGCCGATGTCGAACTCGAGCCGGAACGAATGCAGCCCGTGGATCTGCTCGTTGCCGCGGGCGATCGACAGCTTGTCGGTCCCGCCGATCCTGTAGGCGTAGCCCTCGCCGGTCGCGCCCTGAACCGCGTTCGAGGTCTGGTAGTTGATGAGTTTCGACTCGTGGCTCGATTCGTCCAGGAAGATGGGTCCGGCCGCCAGCTTCGCCGCACCCGAGACATTGGCGTCGAAGTCGATCTTCAGGAGGTCCTTTTCGGCCAGCTCGACCTCACGGGTGACCTCGTCCATCTTGACGCCGTTCTTGAAGATCGTGAGCTTCACATCCTGCTCGCCGGTCGAGGTGAAGGTCTTCGTCACCTTCACGCCCTCGAGCTTGGTGCCGTCCTCGAAGCTCCAGACGTACTTGTAGAAGCTCTCGTTGGCGTAGCCGTCGGCATCGAGCGAGAGGCTGCCGTCGAAGGTGTAGGTGGCGGCGTCCGCCGTCGAGGCCTGCGAGCGGATCACCGCATCGACCGAACCGTCGGGGCTCTTGGTCGCGGCCCAGCTGTCGGAAGCGCCGAGCTTGCCGTTCCAGGGGCTGTTCGCGACCATGCGCAGGTCGCGGATATCGGCCTCGCCGCCTTCGAAGGCATTCACGAAATGCTTGCTGACATAGGTCGGAGAGTTCAGGTCGGAGTAGTTCAGGATCACGTTGTTCTTCACGACCACGTCGCCCTTGGTGGCGATCGTGTTCGACGAGATGTTGTTCTCGACGACCGCGTTCGTGCTGCCCCGCACCAGGATCCGCGGCGCGCTGTTGATCGAGCCGCTGCCGGTGTCGATGAGCGAATCCTTGTTCCACAGAAGCGTGTTGTCGGAGACCACAAGGCCGTTCGTGCCGTTGACCTGGATGCCGTTGGACTGGCCGTTGTAGATCAGGTTGTTGGTGATCTTGAAGTTCTGGTAGATGTGGTCGGGATTGGTGCGCAACTGCTCGTTGCCGATCAGGATCGACTGCGTGGCGCTGCCGCCGCTGCTGTTGAAGACGTTGTCCGAGATCGTGACGTTGGCCGAGACGATCTTGGCGTTCGGCGACCACATCTGGATCATGTCGTTGTGGTTGAAGTTCTGCGGCGTGCCGAAGAAGTCGTGGAAATAGTTGTCGCTGATCAGGACGTTCTTCACCCCGGCCATCCGCAGCCCGTCGCCCTGCATCTGCGAGATGTCGTTGCCGGTGTACCTGAGATTGGTCGATTCCTGCATCGACAGGCCGTGGTAGTAGTTCGACACGGTGTTGTCGGCGAAGGTGACGTTGTCCGACCAGCGGATGTGGCCGAGGCTCTCCATCTTCACGCCATCATAGGCCCCGGTGGCGTTGCCGGTGAAGGTCGAGTTGGTGATCGTCACGCCGCTCGACTTGGCGACGGTCATGTCGGCGATCGACTCGGCCCGCACGATCCCGGTGCTGTTCAGTTCGATGTTGTCGATCGTGACGTTCTTCACGCCCGTCATGTTGATCCGGCCGATGACAGTCGGGTCATTGGCATTGGCGGAGGTGATCTTCACCGCGCCGGCCCCCGCGTTCGTCCCGTCGAGGCCGATCGTGTAGCGGGTATCGACGTCCTTGAGATAGATCGTCCCGCCGCCGCTCTTCGAGAGTGTCAGGTACGCGGCCTGGAGCTCCTGCGAGCTCGCAACATAAAACACGCTTCCGGTCATGCCGTTCTGGCCCTTCTCTTCCGACCGCGGTTCTCCGGGAACAGTCCGTTTTCAGGTCCTGCGTCATCGGCGCGGCAAAGTTGCGACAGGAAGGGGTATTGCTGATGAATTGGACAATATCTGGTAAAAGCTTGGGCGTGATCGCGCTGGAATCGGCCCGAACCTTGGCTTTTTCATGCCGAAGGTCCTTTCTCGGGCAACAATCCGCCTTGCCAGCGGATTATTACCTATGGATCGGTGAACTTTCGCCTATTTCTGCGGAGATTCGCTGTTTCCAGAGCCTCAACGAAGGCCCGGTTCGCCGGTCGCGGACTGCCGCAGCATCCAGATCATCCGCATCAGGCGGACACGCGCGAGGGTTGCAAGAGCGGAAATCCGCTCACCTCCGGCGAGCTTCCGCGCAAACAGCACCTTCGGGACGTGCACCGGAACGCTCGCGGGCATCGCGAGTCCCTTCAGGGCCCATTTCAGCCGCCCTGCCGCCCCCTGCCCGCGCAGCGCGAATCCCTCCTCGGTGACACGCCGCCACTTGCGCTCGAGCGCCGGCCAGTCCGACCGCGACGGATGGCCCACCGCGAAATCGTCGGCATAGGCCAGCGTGAACCCCGCCGCCGCCGCCCGCTGGCTCCAGTCCACATCCTCCGACACCGCCGGCCGGAAGCCGCCCGTCGCCTCGAAGACCGCGCGCGAGGTCACCAGGTTGCCGCTGCCGAGGAACTTCTTCTTCTCGAGGTAGCCGCGCATGTCGAAGGCGAAGACCGTCTCGAAGGCCTCCGCGCCCGACATCGGCGGCGGCGTCTCGTGGAACACGTCCACCCGCCCGCCGATCACCTTGCCCTCGGCCGCAAGCCGCTTGCCGACAGCGAGCCAGTCGGGCGCGGGCAGGCAGTCGGAATCGATGAACAGGATCCAGGGCGCGGTTGTCTCGGCCACGCCGCGGTTGCGCGCGGGCCCCGCCCCCTTGGTCGGCTCGATCACGATCCGCGCCCAGGGGTAGGCCGAACGCACCGCATCGAGGCTCTCGGTCGAGCCGTTGTCGGCCACCACCACCTCGGTATCGGGTCCGACCTGGGGTTCCAGCGCCGCGAGACACCGCATCAGCCGGCGAACGTCATTGTAATGCGGGATGATCACCGCGTAGCGCGGGCCTGCGGGTGCGGAAGTGTCTGGCATCGGCACGGGCTCTCGGCTTGCGGGCAGTCCTCGGGGCGAAGCCATAGCCGAGCCACCCCCATCGGGGAAAGCCCCCCTCGACCGCGCCTCAGGTGCCCTTGCCCTGCCCCCTGCCCTTCAACCACTCCCGAAGGTCCGCCGCGAAACTTTCGTCGAGCCCCTCCCCCCAGAGCCGCAGCGCGCCGGCCCGTGCCTCGAGGAAGAGCCCCGGCACGACTTCCTCGCCGCGCGCCGCCGCTCCCCGCTCCGCCCTTGCCTCTCCGCTCGCCTTCGGCGCGGGCGCGGCACTCTCTCCCCCGCCTTCCGGCTCCAGCGCCGCCTCCAACGCCGCCGTTTCGGCCTCCGGCGTCTCTGGCGCGGCTGCCACCAGCACTGCCGCAAGCCGTTCGGCAGCCCCCTCGCCCGCGTCGAGCGCCTGGGCAAGCCGCAGCCCCAGCCGCTCGGGGATCGCCACGGGGAACCGGAGCACCCCGTCGAGCGCCCCGTAGACCGTCAGGAAGGAATAGATCTTCGACCGCCGCGCGCGGCTTGCGCTGGCAAACAATCCCTGCACCGCCTGCTTGACGCCGGGAAAGGCGCCGATCTCGGTGGCGCGGGCGGCGATCCGGGCGCGCTCGTAATGGCTCAGGCTGGCACGGATCTCGTTCTCCTCGACCATCGCGAGGTAGGCCTCGGCCGCCGTGTCGGGGCGGCGCAGGAGCGCCTGCACCGTCGCGAAACGCTCCTCCCCGGTCTCGGCGTGGAGCGCCCGGAGCGCGCTGAGCCGCCGCCAGCCCGAGATCAGTCCGAAGCGCCCGTCCCGCTGGCCCGGCGGCGCGGTGTGGCCGCCGCGCGCAAGCTGCACCACCTCGATCGGCGTCTGCTGGCCGCGGGCGCGCAGGCTCTCCTTCAGCGCCTCCATCTCCTCGTCCACCAGCACCAGCCGGTCGCGGACGAGATAGCCCTCGTCGATCGCGCGCAGCGGCAGGCGCTGCACCAGCCGCCCCTCGGCGCGGGCCTGCGCCAGTTCCTCCGCCACCGCCTCGAAGGCCGAGCGCGCCGCAGCATCGCCCGCAACCTGCGCGATGGGCGCTGGCCGCCGATAGCCGACCCAGCCGTTGACGTATCCCTTCGTCTCGGGTGCTGCCCCTTCACCCGGGTCCGGCGCGGGCACGGCATCGAGGTCGAGGCCCGGTGCGGGACCCAGTGCGGGGCCAAGGACCGTGGGATCAGGCGGGGTCAGACGGCGGCGGGCCATGGCGTGCCTCCTTGTGTCGGGGCCATCACCTTCGCCGGCCCTGCCTGCGATCCGGCAAACGCAGCGCACGGTGCCGTTGCGCGGAATCGCGACTCAATGAAATCAATGGCTTGGAGGAAAAATGTTTCGCGCGCGAAACATTTGCGGGCCTGCGCCCCCCGGGAAGGTCGAACCGCATCCCCTGCCCTGTCGCCAATGTTTCGCAAGATTCCCCACTCAATGAAATCAATGGCTTGGAGGAAAAATGTTTCGCGCGCGAAACATTTGCG
>CAZOHN010000052.1:9747-18021 GCA_964579325.1 uncultured Rhodobacterales bacterium | reverse complement strand
ATCTTCGTGGTGGCGATCATCCTGCAGGTGACGGGCATCTGGAACGACTTCCTGTTCGGCGTCGTCTACACCAAGCCCGACCTCTACCCGATGACAGTGCAGCTCAACAACATCGTCAACTCGGTGCAGGGCACCAAGGAATACAACGTCAACATGGCGGCGACGCTGCTGACGGGGCTCGTTCCGCTGACGATCTACTTTGTCTCGGGAAAACTGTTCGTGCGCGGCATCGCTGCCGGTGCCGTGAAGGGCTGATTGCATGACACTCTCCATCTCCGTCCGCGACCTGAAGCTCGATTTCGGTGCGGTCTCGGTTCTCAGGGAACTGAACCTCGACGTCGCCGACGGGGAATTCATCGTGCTGCTCGGTCCGTCCGGCTGCGGCAAGTCCACGCTGCTCAACTGTATCGCCGGTCTGCTCGATATCTCGGACGGTCAAGTCTGGATAAAGGGTCGGAACGTAACATGGGCCGAACCGTCCGAGCGTGGGATCGGAATGGTGTTCCAGTCCTATGCGCTCTACCCGCAGATGACGGTGCGCGGGAACCTGTCGTTCGGCCTGAAGAACCAACGCATGCCGCAGGCAGAGATCGACGAGCGCGTGGCGCGCGCAGCGGAAATTCTCCAGATCGAACCGCTCCTCGACCGCAAGCCAGGTGCGCTTTCGGGGGGGCAGCGGCAACGCGTGGCGATCGGGCGCGCGCTTGTCCGCGATGTCGACGTCTTCCTTTTCGACGAGCCCCTGTCGAACCTCGACGCCAAGCTGCGCTCCGAACTGCGGGTCGAGATCAAGCGGCTGCACTCACGGCTCAACAATACCATGGTCTACGTCACCCACGACCAGATCGAGGCCCTGACGCTTGCCGACCGGATCGCGGTGATGCGCGGCGGCGTGATCCAGCAGTTGGCCGCCCCGCAGGAAATCTACAACCGCCCCGCCAACCTCTTCGTGGCGGGCTTCATCGGCAGCCCCTCGATGAACTTCCTGCCCGGGCGCACCGAAGCGGGCGGGCAGCTGTTCGTCCTCAAGGACGGAACGCGGCTCGACCTCGGCGGATACGACGGGGGGCCGATCGGAACGCGCAGTGCGGCGATCATCGGACTGCGCCCCGAACACCTCGAGGTCGTCACGGCGCCCGAGCCTGGCCGGACCATCGCCGCGACAGTCGAGATCGACGAGCCGATGGGGGCCGATAGCCTGATCTGGCTCAAGACTGGCGGAGGGCAGATGTCGGTGCGCGTGCCGGTCGAGCGTCGGTTGCCCCCGGGCACCGAGGTCCACCTGCGGATCGATCAGACGAAGGCGAGCGTGTTCGATGCTGGCACCGAACAGCGTCTCTGAGGCGCTCGACCTTGCGGGCGACTGGCGGCTGACCGACGAGACCGGCGAGCACGCTGTCCCGATGGCCATTCCGGGTGACGGGGTGACGGCACTCCACCGCGCCGGTGTGATCCCCGACCCCTATGCCGCTCGCAACGAGTACGGCCTGTGCTGGATCGCGGAGCGCGACTGGCGCATTGAGCGGACGTTCGAGCACGCCAGTGGCGCGGCCGATCTCGTCATCGACGGGCTTGATACCGTGGCGGAGGTGTCCATCAACGGAACGCCGGTCCTCTCGGCGGCGAATGCCTTCCGCCGCTGGCGCGTGCCCTGCGGCGATGCCCTGCGGCCGGGCCTAAACGAGATCGCGATCCGCTTCCGCTCTCCCGTGCGCGAAGGCGCCGCCCGGGCTGCGGCCCTGCCTTTCCCGGTGCCTCACCACGCCGCGAACTGCCCCGTTCCGGGCGGCAACATGCTACGCAAGCCGCAGTGCGACTTCGGCTGGGACTGGAACATCGCCCTGCCGAGCTTCGGGATCTGGGGCCGGATCGCGCTGGAGCCGCAGGGCCCCCGCGTCGCCGATGTCCTCGTGCAACAGCGACACCGCGACGGGGCCGTCGAGGTCACGCTCACCATCGTGACCGCCCATGTCGCGGATGGCGCGCCGGTCACGGCCTCGATCTGCGGTGCCACCGCTACCTCGATCGTCGTGAACGGGCGGGCGGTTCTCGTGATCGAGATCGCTGGACCCGACCTCTGGTGGCCCGCCGGCCTCGGCTCGCAATCCCTCCATACCCTCGTCGTAACCGCCGCGGGCGCCACCGCGGCCCGCGAGATCGGCCTGCGCGACCTGCGCCACGTCAGCGAACCCGACCCCGCAGGGCGCTCGTTCCGCTTCGAGGTGAACGGCCGCCCGGTCTTTGCCCGGGGCGCGAACTGGATCCCGGCGGATGCTCTGCACGGTCGGATCACCCGCGAGGCCGTCGAGGACCTCCTGCGCTCGGCGGTGCAGGCGAACATGAACATGATCCGGGTCTGGGGTGGCGGCCGGTATGAGCCCGACTGGTTCTACGACCTCTGCGACCGGCTCGGGCTGATGGTCTGGCAGGATTTCATGTTCGCCTGCCACCTCTACCCCTCAACCTCCGACTTCCTTTCCGAAGTGGACGCCGAGGTCCGCGACGTCGCTGCGCGCCTCAACCACCATGCCTGCCTCGCGCTCTGGTGTGGCGACAACGAACTGATCGGCGCGTTGAACTGGTTCGAGGAGAGCCGCCGCGACCGCGACCGGTATCTCGTCAGCTACGACCGGCTGAACCGCACGGTCGAGGCTGCACTTCGCGCCACGCTCCCCGACGCCAACTGGTGGCCCTCCTCGCCCAGCCCCGGCCCATTGGCTTTCGGCGATGCCTGGCACGACGACTGCTCTGGCGACATGCACTTCTGGTCGGTCTGGCACGAGGGCCGCGACTTCGACCACTACCGCGATGTCCGGCCCCGCTTCTGCTCCGAATTCGGGTTCCAGTCCTACCCCTCGATGGACGTGATCCGCCGTTTCGCCGAGCCCGCCGACTTCAACATCGCCTCCCCGGTGATGGAGAGCCACCAGAAGAACGCCGGCGGCAACGCCCGGATCGCCGAGACGATGTTTCGCGCCTTCCGCTTCCCGGTCGATTTCCCGAGCTTCGTCTACCTCTCCCAGGTCCAGCAGGGCCTTGCGATCCAGACCGCCGTGATCGCGTGGCGGGCGCTCAAGCCGCACTGCATGGGCACGCTCTTCTGGCAACTCAACGACACCTGGCCCGTCTGCTCGTGGTCCTCGCTCGACCACGGCGGTGGCTGGAAGCTCCTGCACCACATGGCGCGCCGGTTCTTCGCCCCGGTCACGGTGGTTGCCGTCCCGCAGGGCGAGGGCGTCGTGCTCCGTGCGGTGAACGACGGTCCCGCACCGCTGCACCTCGACCTCCGCGTCCATGCCCTCGACATGTCGGGACGGCTCCGTCCGCTGGCAGTGCATGAGGCGACCATCGGAACCGACGCCGCACAGGATCTCGCCGTGATCGCCGCCGGCACGCTTGGGGACGGTGAAGTCCTGCACTGGGAGTGGTCGGGCGGTGCGGAAGGCGAGGACATCCTGTCCCTCGGTCCGTGGAAGGCCCAGGCGCTGCGCGACCCACAGGTAAGCACCCGCATCACGCCCGATGGCGACGGCTGGCGGATCGACCTCGCGGCCACCTGCCTCGCGCCCTTCCTCTCGATCGAGGCCGACGTGCCCGGCCGGTTCTCTGACAACGCATTCGCGCTCATCCCCGGCCGCGACCGCGCGGTCCGCTTCCGCCCGGCCGATCCCTCGTCACGCCCCATCTTCACGATCCGCCACCTGCATTCCGCCACCCATGGCACCCCCGAAAGGACCTGAGATGTTCGGCTATCAACTCTACTCCTCGCGCAACTTCCCGCCCCTCGATGCCACGCTGCGGATGCTCGCCGACGCCGGATACGGCGCCGTAGAGGGCTATGGCGCGCTCTATGCCGACGCCGGCCTTGTCGCTGCGCTGGGGGAGGGCCTGAAGGCGACCGGCCTCGCGATGCCGACCGCGCATTTCTCGTTCGCCATGATCGAGGACGAACCCGACAGCGTGCTCGCCATCGCACGCGATCTCGGGATCGAGCGCGTCTACTGCCCCTTCCTCATGCCCGACGACCGCCCCGCCGAAGCCGCCGGCTGGCGCGCCTTCGGGGCGCGCCTTGAACGTGCCTCGATCCCGTTGCGCCGCGCGGGCCTCGGCTTCGGCTGGCACAACCACGATTTCGAGTTCCGGCCGCTGCCGGACGGGACCATCCCGCAGACCGCGATCTTCGAGGGCGGGCCGACGCTGGAATGGGAGATCGACGTCGCCTGGGTGGTGCGCGGCGGCGCCGATCCGCTCGACTGGATAGGACGCCACGCCGCGCGGATCACCTCGGCACATGTGAAGGACATCGCGCCCGCAGGCGAGAACGCCTCCGAGGACGGCTGGGCCGACGTGGGCCACGGCACCGTCGCCTGGCCTGTAATCATGGCCGCGCTGCGGGCCACCGCCTGCCGCCACTTCGTGATGGAACACGACAACCCCGCCGACCACGCGCGTTTCGCCACGCGCTCGCTCGCCGCCGCGAAAGGCTTCTGACATGACCTCGGGAAACGAAAAGCTCGGCATTGGCATAATCGGGTGCGGCAACATCTCCGCCGCCTACCTTCGCCTCGCTCCCCTGTTCCGCGGCCTTCAGGTCCACGCCGTCGCAGACATGAACATGGCCAGCGCCCGCACCCGCGCCGATGAATTCGGCACCATGGCGCAAGAGGTGGGCGACCTCCTCGCCAACCCGGCCGTCGACGTGGTGATCAACCTCACCATCCCCGACGCGCACTACGCAGTCTCGCGCGCCGCCGTCGAGGCCGGCAAGCATGTCTATTCCGAAAAGCCGCTCGTCCTGACGCTGGAGGACGGCGTGGCGCTCCGCGATGCCGCCCGGGCGAAGGGCGTCTCGGTCGGATGCGCGCCCGACACCTTTCTCGGCGGGTCGCACCAGCAGGCCCGCGCACTGCTCGACGAGGGGCGGATCGGCACGATCACGGCCGGCGGCGCGGCAGTCCAGAACCACGGAATGGAAAGCTGGCACCCGAACCCCGATTTCTTCTTTCTGCCGGGCGGTGGCCCGATGCTCGACCTCGGACCCTACTACATCGCCAACCTCATCAACCTCCTCGGCCCGGTCGCCCGCGTCGCGGCACTCACCTCGGCGGCCGAGACCGAGCGCACGATCGGCAGCGGCCCGCGCAAGGGCGAGACGGTGCCCGTACGCACGCCCACAAACATCCACGCACTCCTCCAGTTCCAATCGGGCGCGACGGTGAACCTCTCGACAAGTTGGGACGTCTGGCACCACAAGCGCGCGCACATGGAGCTCTACGGGACCGAAGGCACACTCTATGTCCCCGATCCCAACTTCTTCGGCGGCCCGGTCGAGATCGGCGGGCGCGACGGAACGCTCGGCACGGTCGAGCCCTGGGACCATCCCTTCGGCAAGGCCAACCAGGACCACCCGCGCGGGGCCGTCGCGAACTACCGCACGGCCGGGCTTGCCGACATGGCGATGGCGCTGATCGAGGGGCGCGACGCGCGCTGCTCGCTCGACCGTGCGCTGCATGGGGTCGAGGTGATGACCGCCTGCCTGAAGTCGGGCGAGACCGGCGCCTTCGTCACCATGACCACAACCTGCACCCGCCCCGCGGCGCTCTCGCCCGCCGAGGCGCGGGCGCTTCTGGTCTGAGCGGTCCACGATGCCACAGAACCCGATCCTGCGCGGCTTCAACCCGGATCCGAGCTTCTGCCGGGTGGGGGAGGACTACTACATCGCCACCTCGACCTTCGAGTGGTATCCCGGCGTCCAGATCTTCCACTCCCGCGACCTCGTGAACTGGCGTCTCGTCGCGCGGCCCCTGAACCGGGCCGCGCTTCTCGACATGCGCGGCAACCCTGACAGCTGCGGAATCTGGGCGCCCTGCCTGAGCCACGCCGACGGCCGTTTCTGGCTGGTCTACACCGACGTCAAGCGGCTCGACGGCGCGTTCAAGGACGCCCACAACTACATCACTACCTGCGAAACCATCGACGGCACCTGGACGGACCCAGTCTACGTCAACTCCTCGGGCTTCGACCCCTCGCTGTTCCACGACGCGGATGGCCGGAAGTGGTTCCTCAACATGCGCTGGAACCATCGCGGCAGCGGCACCGGCGGCAACCCCAAGCACGACAGCTTCGACGGGATCGAGCTTCAGGAGTGGCGCCCCGAAAGCGGGCTCATGGGTCCCGTGACCACGATCTACACCGGCACCGACCTCGGCCTGACCGAGGCGCCGCATCTGTTCCGGCGGGAAGGCTGGTACTACCTGACGACCGCCGAGGGCGGCACCGGCTATGGCCACGCGGTGACGATGGCGCGGGCGCGCGACATCCGCGGCCCCTACGAGACGCACCCGCTGAAGCACCTTCTGACCGCGAAGGACGACCCGGCCTCGCCCCTCCAGCGCGTCGGCCACGGCCAGTATGTCGAGGGACACGACGGGCGGCACTGGCACAGCTTCCTCTGCGGCCGCCCGCTGGAGGAGGTCCGCGCCTGCCCGATGGGCCGCGAGACCGGGCTGGCGGAGGTCGAATGGCGCGAAGACTGGCTCTGGCTCAAGGGCGGCGGGCAGGTGCCGCCGGTGGAGCTGCCGCTGGCTGCGGAGCGGCGGTGGGTGGGACGGATCGAGCACGACTTCCGCGGCTTCGCGGCGTTGCCGCCCGAGTTCCAGTGGCTCCGCACGCCGCATCCGGAGCGGCTCTTCACGCTCACGCCCGAAGGGCTGCGGCTGACGGGCCGTGAGTCGGTCGGGAGCTGGTTCGAGCAGTGCCTCGTCGCGCGGCGGCAGGAGGAGGCGCGCTACACGGCCGAGGCGGAGACCGTCGCCGACCCGCCGGGATGGCAGCAGGCGGTGGGGCTCGTGACCTACTACAACCGCCACAAGTTCCACGCCGCTCTGGTCACGCGGGAAGAGGGCGCGCGGGTGGTGGTGCTGGTCTCGTGCCTTGGCGACTGGCCGGAGACCCGGCTGACGGTCCACGGACGGGTGCCGGTGGTCGACGGGCCGGTGACACTGGGTGTCGAGGTCCGGGGGGCGGTGCAGCGGTTCGTGGTGAACGGCGACCGCGTCGGCCCGGAACTCGACGCCTCGATCATCAGCGACGAGGGCGGGCGGGGCGAACATGCGAGCTTCACCGGGGCCTTCGTCGGGCTTCTGGCCCATGATCTGACCGGGCAGGGGTGGCAGGCCCTGATCACCCGGTTCGCCTACGAGGACTTCCCAGAGGACTGACGCGGCGGGGCCGAACGGCGAGCTGCTCACGTTGAGCAGAGGGGTCAACCCATTGATTCGTAATGTATTCCCCTTGAGCGTTAACCGGATTTCAATACCTTTGCGCGGCCGGGGACGGCCGGGTAGGGACGCAGGCGAGGATGCGGGCGGGGATGCGGGCGGGCGGCTTGGCGCACGCCGCGTCGCGCAGCTGGGATCGACCCGGAGCCGGTTTCGTGGCACGTCGGCACCGAACCCGACCACACTCCGAGGGAGGCCAGCCTGACCAACCGGATCGTCGCGCTCGACCTCGCCCGCGCCCTCGCGGTCCTCGGCATGGCCGTGTTCCACACCGCCTTCGACCTGTCGCTGTTCGGCTACCTGCCGCCCGGCACAACGCTACAGGGCGGATGGTGGTGGCTCGCGCGGATCGTGGCGGGGAGCTTTCTGCTCCTGTCGGGCATCAGCCTTGCGCTTGCCCACGCGGGGGGCGTGCGCTGGGACAGGGCGCTGCGGCGGCTTGCGATCCTTGCGCTCGCCGCCGCGGCGATAAGCGTGGCGACATGGGCATTCATGCCGCAAAGCTACGTCTACTTCGGCATCCTGCACTGCATCGCCGCCGCGAGCCTGGTCGGGCTGATCCTGCTGCCGCTGCCGGTGGCCGCGCAGCTTGCCCTCGCGGCCGGCATCCTTTTGCTCGACCGATGGGGCGGGGCGGCTGCCTTCGACCCCCGGCTTCTGGCCTGGACCGGGCTTGCAGCCGCGCCTCCGCCCGCGGTCGACTTCGTGCCGCTGGTGCCCTGGCTCGCCCCGTTCCTTGCGGGGCTGGCCACCGGCAAGGCAATTCAGGCGACCGGTCTGGCGACCCGCCTTGCGGCCCCGGCGCCAGCGCCGCTCCTGCGCTGGCTGGGCTGGCCGGGGCGGCACAGCCTTGCGCTCTACCTCGTCCATCAGCCGATCCTGGTCGGGGCCATCTGGCTCTACGCCCAGCTGGCGCCTCCGACACCCTGAGCCAAACGGAGAAAGGCACGGCCCCTTGCGGTGGCCGTGCCTTCCCAGTCTGTCCGTCAGGGTC
>CAZOHN010000052.1:3795-9647 GCA_964579325.1 uncultured Rhodobacterales bacterium | reverse complement strand
CGGAACGCAAGACCCGGAACGCAAGACCCGGAACGCAAGACCCGGAACGCAAGACCTGGAACGCACGAGGGGCCCGCCTTGCGGCGTGCCCCCGTCAGTTGCACCGAGCCTGTGGAATCAGCCCCGGGCCAGCTGTGGATCAGCCCTGGTACGGTGGCAGGGCCTCGATGTCCTCCCGCGTCATCGGCGCGACGATCCGAAGGTCGTCCGAGACGGTGTCCCACTGGATGTCCATCTCCGAGAGAGGCAGGGCGACCGCGCGCGCCCCGATCCCGAGGAACCCGCCGACATCGACGACCACGTCGGTGACTTCGCCCTGCGGGTTGATCACGAGATCGGCAACATTACCGACCTGTTCGCCGCCCGAACCTTCGACTGCGGCCCCGGTCAGTTGCGTGGCGGTCAGCTGGACGGGCAGGGCTCCGACATTGCCGACGGTCTCCAACGGCACCGCCGCCGGGGCGTCGGCCGTTGTCCCGCCGAGGGCCTCCTGGCCGGTTTCGGGCATCAGCAGTTCGTCCTGCTGGGCCGGCGCACCCGGTTGGTTCGTCTCCGCCTCCTGCGCGGCAGCGGCAAACGCGCCAGCGGTCACGAGAGCGGTCGCGAGGGCGGTCGAAAGAAGAGGGACTTTCATCCTGGGACTCCATTGCTTGTTTCGGTCACGTTCAGTGCCTTCGAGCACATGCAGAACCAACGCACGGTCCCGGCCGGGGTTCCTTGCGGGGCGACCGGAAGGGTGCCGTGCCGCGCCGGCTGCGGCGGAGTCCTGCCGGGCGGTCCACTTTCTGTGCCGGGCGGGTGGCGGCGGGAGCTTCGCGTGCCGCCGGGGCGCATCCGGGGTGCCGCCGTCTGCCTCCGAATGTCGCAAGGGCAAGCGGCAGCTCGGCTTTTTCGCGTTGCACGGCATCGCCCATTTCGTAGTGTCCGGCCACGGGCTGACCGGCAAGGGGCTGGCATCGCCTTGCGGAGCTGCGAATGGGTGCCTTGTACCTGGTTGTCCTGAATCAGCCGTTGGTTGCCCAGGACATGGTTCTGACCCTCGCCGACCATGACCCCCAGGCGGAGATCGCCTTGTTCGAGACACCTGAGGCGGCGCTCGAGCGCGTCGGGTCCATGGGCGCGGTCGAGGTCGCGTTCATCGCGGCCGATCCCGAAGACGCCGCCGCCACCGCCCTGCTCGCGGCGCTGGCCGACCGCGCCGCGCGGATCGTGCTGATGGGAGACCGGGCGGAGGAGAAGGCGGCATCGCTGCCCTGGACCGTCCTGCACCGTCCGTTCACCTCCACCGACGTGATCTCGCTGCTTGCATCGCAGGTCTGAACGCGGCTCCGATCGGGCGTGAAGTCGCGCCTTCGACCGGGCGTCCGGATGCGGCAAGGCCCCGGAGGCGTTGCCCCGGGGCCTGCAGTCTCGACATGGCCCGTGCCGGTTCTTGTCAGCCGAGCTTGTCGGCGACGTGGTCGGCGAAGGTGCCGATCATGGCTTCGTAGTATGCGGCTTCGTCGCCGGCGAGGGTGGTGATGTCGGGTGCCTCGGCGGTGGCGGCGGTCGTCCCGGCGGGGGCCACCAGCCGAACCGCGGGCACCGACACCGTCAGCAGGTAGGCCTCGGACACCTGGTTGCCGCTGACAATGACGCGGCCCTCGAGGCGCGCCTGCTCGCCACGGGTGAGCAGCGCGTAGGAGTTGGTGAGCGCCACAGATTCGATCCGGACGGTCAGGCGCGAGCCTTTCTCGTCGATCTGGTCGGTGAGGCGTGTCGCGAGCGCATTGGTGAGGTCGGTCTCGACGTTGGCCCAGAACCGGCCGGCGGCCTCGTTGTCGATGGTCGTGAGATCGGCTTCCACCGAGATCTCCGCCACCGACACCGGGTCGGCCAGCGCGCTGGTCGAAAGAAGCGCCGCAAGGGCGGCGGGAAGAGCGAGGGAGCGAAACATGGTCTGCCTCCTGGGTTGCTGACGTTTGTGGCCGGGAGTTCCGGCCCTGTGCGGCAACAACGCCTCGCGCGGCGGACCGTTCCCTTGCCCCGGCTCTCGGCGGCGGAAAGCTGCCCGTGGGGAAGATGCCCCCCGGCGTGGGGCCGGAGGGCATTGGGGCGGGCTGTCGGTGCAGTGGGGAGCGGGATGGGGGGCGAGATGCGCGGTCCGACGCCAGCGCGCCGTCAGGTCATGTCACGAGCGTTTCGGTCGAGGCGAAGAACATCGCCTGGCTGACCGCCGAGCGTACCTGGTCCTCGTCGTAGGGCTTGGTGATGAGGAACGCGGGTTCGGGGCGCTTGCCTGTCAGCAGGCGCTCGGGGAAGGCGGTGATGAACACCACCGGCAGGTCGGGAAAACCCGCGAGGATGTCGTTCACCGCGTCGATGCCCGAGGAATTGTCGGCCAGCTGGATGTCGGCGAGGATCAGGTCGGGCGTCCTGCGTCCGGCAAGCGCCACCGCCTCGCGCCGGGTCCGGGCGATGCCCGTGACGCCGTGGCCCATCTCCTCGACGATGGTGCGGATGTCCATCGCGATGATCGCCTCGTCCTCGATGATCATCACCTTGCCGGCCACCGCGCCTTCCATCTCGCGGCGCGCGACCCCGATCAGGTCCTGCGCCTCGGGAGCGCCGCAGCCCATGATCCGGCCGATCTCGTCGACACCGAACCCCTCGATGCTGTGCAGCAGGAGCGCTTCGCGCGAATGCGGCGTGAGCCGCGCCATGTGTGCCTGCGCGCGGGCGGCGAGCGGACCGTCGGCGTCACCGACCGGGCCACCGGCGCTCAGCCAGATCAGGTGGAACGCACGGAAGAGCCCTTCGCGCGGGCTCGCGGCGCCGCGCACCACTGCGCTGTCGACGAGCAGCGTTTCCAGCGTCGCGGCGGCGAACCGATCGCCGGTATCCTGGTTGCCCGTCAGCGCGCGGGCATAGCGCCGCAGGTAGGGAATGACCTCACCGATGACGGTCGCCAGGTCGGCCGGAGAGTTCGAAGACATGCGTGCCCCTTTTTTTCCTTTTGCCGGGAACCAACTCGGAAGTTGGGTGTTGGTTCCCGCGCGCCATGAAAAAAAGCCATGAAGTGAACCGGACGGAACGATGCACGACAAGAACCGAGACGCGGTTGCGAAAGACCGCCTGAACGAGCAGATCGACGAGAACCTGCGGCGGGTCTACCAGCAGACCCTGGAGGAGAAGGTGCCCGATCGCTTTGCCGAGCTTCTCGAGGCACTCCGACGCAAGGAGGCCGGGAAATGAGCGTGGCGGAGGATGTGGCGAAGGCCGCGGCGGCTGCGACTTCAGTCCCGGCGGCGACCCAGGCTGCTACCCCGACTGCGGACCCGACTGCGGGCCTGGCTGCATCTCCTGGCGTGGCCCCGGCGGACGGCGCGACCGCGAACCCGGTCGATCCGCGCGACGAACTTCCCGATCACCTGGCCGCACTTCGGGCCTTCGCGCTCTCGCTCACGCGAAACGGGTCCGCGGCCGACGACCTCGTGCAGGACACCATCGTCAAGGCCTGGACCAACATCGACAAGTTCACCCCCGGCTCGAACCTGCGTGCCTGGCTCTTCACGATCCTGCGCAACACCTTCTACTCCGACCGCCGCAAGAGCCGCCGTGAGGTGTCGGACGGCGAGGGCCATCACGCCGCGACGCTGGTGACGAAACCCGCACACGATGGACGCCTCGCCTTCACCGAATTCAGTGTCGCCTTCGACCAGCTCAGCCCCGAGCACCGCGAGGTCCTGATCCTCGTCGGCGCCTCCGGCTTCTCCTGCGAGGACGCGGCCGGGATGATGGGCGTGGCCGTCGGCACCGTGAAGAGCCGGGCAAGCCGCGCCCGTGCCCGTCTCGCCTCCCTGCTCGAACTGGCGGACGGCGAGGACATGTTCTCGGGCGTGGATGGCGCGACGCAGGCTGTCATCAGCCGCAGCGACCTGACCGCAGGCTGAGATGCCAGGCCGTTCCGGTGGTCCGGCGCGGCGGTTCCTTCGCCGTCTCGGCGTGAGGCAGGCGCTGCTGTTGTCGGTAACCCTTCTGCCTTTGGGGGTGATCCTGCTGATCCAGCTTTCCGCCGTTGAACGCGAAGTCCATGCCCGGACCCAGTCGGCCCTCACAGGCGCCACGCTTTCGGCGGGCGCCCATGCCAAGCGCCGCATCGAGGAGTCGCGCGGTGCGGTGCGGGCCCTCGCCGCCGTCGTCTCGGACGTGGTGGATGACCGCGCCGCCTGCGACCGCCTGCTGCGCGCCTATGTCGCCGAGATGGGCGGACAGGTCGACCTTGCCGGCCTGGTCTCGGCGAACGGCGCCACGCTCTGCGCCGCCGGGGATCGGCCGATCCCTGTTCCGGCCGCCGCCGCCGCGCTTCAGACCCCCGAACCCCTGCTGGCGGTCGAGCGGATCGGCAGCCACGCGCTGGCAGCCATGGTCACGGTTTCGCATCCCGTTCGGGACCGCGCCGGCGAGTTCCGCGGCTACCTCACCCTCGTCATCCCGCACGGCGATTTCCTCGGCATCGACGGCGCGAACGGCGAGGCCAAGCCGATTGCCTTGCTGACCTTCGATGCCGAGGGACAGATCGTCACCGGGTCGGGGGGACTGGCGGACGCCGAAGGACGGGTGCCGGCCGATCGGGCGCTCAAGGCGCTTGCCTCCGACCATCCCGTCGCCTTCGATGCCGTTTCGCGCAACGGCAACAGACGGGTCTATTCCGTGGTGCCGATCGTCGATGGCAAGATGTTCATGATGGGAAGCTGGCGTGTCGAGGACGCCGGGCAGGCCGCCGCGCTTGGCGGCCTGCCGCCTGTGGTCTTCGCATCGCTGATGTGGATCGCCAGCCTCGCGACGGCGCTTCTCGGGGCCGAGAAGCTGGTGTCGCGCCATATCCGGGCCCTGGGCAAGTCGATGACGGCCTTCGCCGCCGGCGACCGTCGGGTCGCGGCGCCAGACCTGCGGTCTGCTCCGGTCGAGATCGGTGCCGTCGGGGCGGCCTACGCCCGCCTGACCGAAGCCATCGTCCGCGACGAGGCCGATCTCGAGAACGCGCTGCACCACAAGGACCTGCTCCTGCGCGAGGTCCACCACCGGGTGAAGAACAACCTCCAGCTCATCGCCTCGATCATGAACCTCCAGATGCGCAAGGCGCGCTCGCCCGAAGCGAAGAACCTCCTGCGCGGTCTTCAGGACCGGGTAATGAGCCTCGCCACCGTCCACCGCGAGCTCTACCAGACCTCGGGCGAGGCGGAGGTCCGCGCCGACGAGCTTCTGGCGGACATCACGCGGCAGGTTCTCAAGCTCGCAACCGGTGCGAACCGCCGGTTCGAGGTCAGGACCGGGTTCGATCCGCTGGTGCTTGTTCCCGACCAGGCCGTGCCGCTGGCGCTCCTTGTGACCGAGGCGCTGACCAATGCGATCAAGCACGCGGGCGCGGTCGAGGACCGGCCGTCGTCGTTGTCCGTCACCCTGCGCGACATCGGTGAGGGACGCGCGTTGCTCGAAGTGGCGAACTCGGTGCCCGCCGGCGAAGGATCCCGCGCGGACGACCGAGCTGGCGCGGACGACGACGCGATCGCCGACAGCACCGGTCTCGGCTCGCAGCTGATCGCGGCCTTCGCCCAGCAGGTGGGTGGGGCGATCGAGGTTCAGGAGGGTGACGGCGCCTATGTGTTGGCGCTGGCCTTTCCGGTGCAGTCCGCTGACGCCGCAGCGCAGGACGAGGAAGTGAACGAGGACGAGGAAGTGGGCGTGGACGAGGAACTGGCGGAGGGTGAGGCAGTACGGGAAGGTACCGTGCTGGGCGATACCCCCGGTCCCGCCGCCGCCCCCTGACCGCCCCCTGGCCCATTGGCCGGACCCGTGCCCCGGCCCATCAA
>CAZOHN010000052.1:0-3695 GCA_964579325.1 uncultured Rhodobacterales bacterium | reverse complement strand
CCGCCCCCTGACCGCCCCCTGGCCCATTGGCCGGACCCGTGCCCCGGCCCATCAAGCATGGCCGCCCTCGCGGCGCGGCTCCGCGCAGAGCTTGCCGGAGTCCGCGTGCCCGGAGTCCGGTGCCTCGGCCCTGGCCGGCACCGCCACCGACCGCAGCCAGACCAGCGCGGGAATCGCGACCACGCCACCGATCGGCCCCCAGAGCCAGATGCCGAATACCAGCGCGAGGAAGACCGCCAGCGGGTTCAGCGACAGCTGCCGGGCCACGAGCGTCGGCGTCGCGAACTGCCCCTCGATCACGTTCAGGACGAGGAAGGCCGCCGCCGGGACAAGGCTCATCCCGCCCTCGAAGCTGACGATCCCGGCGAGAAGCAGGCCACCCATGAACAGGGAGGGCCCGAGGTAGGGCAGGAAATTCAGCAGGCACGCCACGAGGCCCCAGGTGATCGCACCAGGCAGGCCGATGAAATGGAGGACCAGCGCGGTCGCCGCCCCGAGCGTGGCATTGATGAGCGTGACCGTCACGAAGTATCGCGAGACGTCGCGCTCGGCGGTCTCGAGGCGGGCCCGGACCGCCGTGGCCGTGTCCTGACCGGACGTCGCCGCCGCTTCGCAGACGCGGGCTATCCAGTCGAGGATCTCGTCGCGCGACAGCAGGTAGAAGAACAGCACCCCCACGAAGATCAGCAGCTGCGACAGCAATCCCGGCGCCATCAGGAGGGCGTCGGTGACGCTCGGGATCCTTGCCGCCGCATCGCTCCCGCCATCCGCCCGCGCCTCGGGCACGAGGGCATCGCTGACCGCGGAGGTTACATCCGACACGCCCCGGAAGAACCCGCGGACCATCCACGCCAGTTCCCGCAGGTCGGCCAGGATCTCGGGCGCGCGCTCCACAAGGTGCGCAACGGTCGGCTGGAAGAAGAGTGCCAGCAGCGCGACCGAGGTCAGGCTGGCCGCGAAGGTGGCCACGGCGGCGGCGCGGGGCGGCACACCGCGTTCGGCGAGCGCGACGGCGAATGGCGCCGCGACGATGCCGATCATCAGCCCCAGGGCCGTCGGGGCGAGGATCGAGGCGGCGAACCACAGGCCGCCGGTCAGCGCGACGATCCCGACCGGCAGGAGGGCGAGGCTGGACAGGCGATGGAGTTCGGCCATGGGGACACCGTGCTTGGGGGGAATTGAAGGGGCAACGCGCGGAGGGCCGCTGCCTGGGCCGCGGTGTCGGGCAGGGCTTGAGGAACCTCGTCTGAAAGATGCGGGCCTGGAGCGCGGATCGAAATTCCGCTCAGCGCGCCCGGCGCGGCCCGCCGGCCGCCGCGCGGCCGAGGTCAAGACCGGTCAGGAATGCTTCGGCGAAGGCGGAGGCGGGGAGCCGTCCCGCGTCCTGTCCTGGACGCGGCGGCCTCCGGGCGATCAGGGCGAACGCGCCGCCCAGGCCGCACCAGGCGATCCCGATCGCCAGCGACGCGACCGCTGGCCCCTGTGCCGCGGAGAGCGCGACCCAGGCGGCGTGGCTGAGGAGCGCAAGCCCCGGCAGGAACGCGAGCCCTGCCAGGGCGAAGAACACCGCCGACCGCGCCAGGCGGCGCAGCGTGTTGTCGGGGGAGGGAACGGCCACGGCCCGCGCCTCAGCGCCGCCGGGCGAGCAACCCGACGATGAAGCCGAGCCCGGCCGCCACGGCCATCGCTTCGGTCGGCCGGCGGTGGAGGAAGCCGGCGATGTCCCCCACGACGGTCTCGCCCCGCTCGCGCACGGCGGCGAGGCTCTCGCGGCCCTTCTCGCGAAGGTCCTGCGCGGTGGACGCGACCGTACCTGCGGCGTCGTCGGACGTCGCCCGGCCGAGCGCTGCCACGGTCTCGACGAGCCGGGCCATGTCGCCGCGCAGCGTGGCGAGCTGGTCGGTCACGTCGTCGAACGACGGCTCGGCCCCGGTTGCGGCCTTGGCGGCGGCGGTTGCGCCTCCATTAGAGGTCTTTGCAGATGAAGCCATGATGCTTTCCTTTCGTCCGGGTTGCGGCCCCCGCGCCCTTGCGGGGGGTCCGGCGCCGCGAGGGCGCGGACCGGACCACGTCCCGTGCGCGGTCTTCGGAAAGGAAACGCCTCCCGGCCGGATCGGTTCCATGCCCCCTGGCGGAGGTAGGGCGGCCCGGCCGCGCGCAGCGGGGCTGCTCAAATTGAGCAAATCGGTCAACGCGTTGATTCAGAAAGGTTTTGACTTGAGCATTAACCGGATTTCAACCTCTCGATGCGCCCGGATACCTTCGCGTCAGGGGGCGGGCCTGGGCGGAAAAAGATGCGGGCAGGCCTCTTCGATGGCGCGCATCAGCGCGGGATAACCGGAATGGACCGGGCTCCAGCGGATGCGGTTGCCGCCGGCGTCCTCCACGAACCACGAGCCCCAGAGGTCCTGTCCGAACCCCGCGATGTCGGGCCAGCCGATGCGCGCCCGGCGGGGGCCGAACGGCCAGATGCCGTAGGACGCCGGCCCCTCGACACTGCCGCGATCCCAGACCACGTCGTGGACGGGAAGAAGGAAGGTCGCGATGCAGGCGGCCCCCAGCCCCGCGCCGATGGCGACGGCCAGCGCCGCGCCGCCGCCGTCGGCGAAGGCCCAGCCATAGGACGCCAGCCCGCAGATGCCCGTGCCGAGCACGACGACGAGCAGGATCGTCGGCATGCCCGGACGCACCCGGCCGGTTCCCGCGCCCTGTGCCTTCGGGCGCGCCCGCGACGCCAGCCAGCCGAGCGCCGCGAGTGTGCCCGCCACCGCCGCCCCGGTCAGGCCCGCCTGCACAAGGTCCTTCATTTCGGCCTCCCGCACGGCCCCGCCTGCATGGTCTGCGACGCTGGGGGACGATTGCGGCAGCCTTGAGGAAATTGGTGCGAACGAAATGAGAACAGTTCTTTAACCCGACGTGCAGTCGCGCTACACTGCTCCGCATGAGCAGTTTCGCCGAGGACGATGCCTTCGAGGCCGCCGCGCGCGTGCCCCTGTCGGCGCGCGCCGTGGCCGCGCGGCCGGCGCCCTACCTCGATGGGCTTAACCCCGCGCAGCGCGAGGCGGTCGAGGCGCTGGACGGACCGGTCCTGATGCTTGCGGGCGCGGGAACCGGCAAGACCAAGGCGCTGACCGCGCGGATCGCGCATCTGCTCACCACCGGGACGGCGCGGCCCAACGAGATCCTGTCGGTCACCTTCACCAACAAGGCCGCCCGCGAGATGAAGGAGCGGGTCGGGCGCCTTCTGGGCGAAGCGGTGGAGGGGATGCCCTGGCTCGGCACCTTCCATGCCATCGGCGTCAAGTTGCTGCGCCGCCATGCCGAGCTTGTCGGGCTGAAGCCGAACTTCACCATCCTCGACACCGACGACCAGGTGCGGCTTCTCAAGCAGCTCATCGTCGCCGCCAACATCGACGAGAAACGCTGGCCGGCGCGAGCGCTGGCGGGGCTGATCGACAACTGGAAGAACCGCGCCTGGACGCCGGCCGACCTGCCGGCTGCGGAAGCTTCGGGCTTCAACGGGGCGGGGGCGGAGCTTTACGCCGCCTATCAGGAGCGGCTGCGCACCCTGAACGCGGTCGATTTCGGCGACCTGCTGCTGCACTGCGTGACGATCTTCCGTACCCATGCCGACATTCTGGAGCAGTACCGCCGCTGGTTCCGGTACATCCTCGTGGACGAGTATCAGGACACCA
>CAZOHN010000051.1:13953-18089 GCA_964579325.1 uncultured Rhodobacterales bacterium | reverse complement strand
AGCGGATGCCGCCCTTGACCGGCTCCATGTGCTCGGAATGGACCGAGCGGTAGCCTGTGAAGGTGTGGATATGCCCCCGCAGGCGTACGCCGAAGCGCACTGTGTAGGTCGAGTTGCAGACCCGGATCTTCTGTTCGAGGCCGGGGCTGAGGTCCATCAGCCTTACGGCCCGGTTGAACATGATATCGACGGATTCGCGGAACGTCGGCTCGGTCGCGCGCTGCATGTGGTTTCCTCCCTTGGCCGGGCCTCTTTCGGGCCCGCCGCGGTTGAGCCTACCCTCAGCGCAGCCGAATGCACAACCGCAGATGGCAACCGGCGCCGTTGCCGCAATTCCGCCATGCGGTGGCCCAGCGTTAACCATGACGCGAGGCATGCAACCTGAAGAATAGCCGCCCGTCGGCGCGATCAATCTAAGACGTTGCCGCGAATCGCCATTCGTTAACCTTAAGATTCTATTGATTTCTCTCCGGCCTCCCCTCGGTCGCTTTCGCGATTCGGAAACAGTGCGGGCTCCCGTCTGCGCGCTGTCCTCCAATGCGGTGCAGGTGCGGGGCCCGAGGCGCTCCTGCCATAATCTTGCCACAATCTGAGGGCTGCCCTGCTCTCCTGATCGTCCTTTCCGGGCGATTAACCAACGGCTGTCGTGACGGGTTTGGTTAATGCGACGCCGAAAGTTCGAGGGACCGGGATTGACCGGATGGGGGTGTACGGAGATGCGTGAGATGAACATTCACCGGTGTCGCATGGGCCACCTCATCTCCCGCTTCCGCCGGGCCGAAGATGGCTCGATGGTGCTTTTCGGCGTCCTGATGCTGATCCTCATGCTGGCCGTCGCCGGCATGGCGGTCGACCTGATGCGGTCCGAACACAAGCGCGTCGAGCTTCAGAACACGCTCGACCGGGCGATCCTGGCCGCCGCTGACCTCGAGCAGACCCTCGACCCCGAAGCTGTGGTCAACGACTACTTCGCCAAGGCGGGACTGACCCAATACCTTACCGGCGTGAACGTGACAGAGGGCTTTTCCTCGCGGCAGGTCGCCGCAACTGCGAACGCAGTGGTGCCGACGATCTTCATGGGCATGATCGGTATCGACGAGATGCCCACGCCGGTCGGCGGCGCCGCGGCCGAAGGCGTTACGAACATCGAGATCACCCTCGTGCTCGACGTCTCGAACTCGATGAATTCCAACAACCGGTTGCCCAACCTCAAGGTCGCCGCGCGCGACTTCGTGGACACGATCTATTCCCAGCCGAATTCCGAGGACCTGATCTCGATCAGCATCGTTCCCTACACGGGGCAGGTGAACGCCGGCTCGGGTCTGCTGTCGAACTACAACGTCACTGGTGTGCACAGCTTCGGCAACTGCATCGACCACTCGCCCTCGGTCTACAACACCACAGCCCTCGACAACACGGCTGCGATGGCCCGGTTCGACGTGTTCGACCCTTGGCACGCCACGCGGACGATCCAGATGACCTATTGCCCGCAGCACCCGAGCCAGGAGATCATGGCCTACAGCAATGATCCGGCTGCTCTGAAAGCAAAGATCAACAGCCTCGTCGCGGACGGCAATACGTCGATCGAGATCGGGATGAAGTGGGGCGTGGCGACGCTCGACCCATCGTTCTCGCCGGTACTCGGAAACCTGATCGCGCAGGGCAAGGTCGATCCGCAGTTCTCCGACCGTCCCTATGCCCATGGCCAGCAGGACACCCAGAAGTTCATCGTCCTGATGTCGGATGGCGAGAACACCGACGAGTTCTTCATCAAATCGGGGTTCGACGAGGGCCTTTCGCCGATCTGGCGCCGCAACAGCAACGGCAACCTGTCGATGCTCCACAACAACGTCGGCCAGTACTGGCGCGACAACTCCAACACCTGGGCGACTACCCCAGACGGCGGCTTTGGCGGTGCAACGCAGCTGTCATGGCCCGAGGTCTGGAACGAGGTTCCCGTTCGCTACTATGCCGCCCGTCTTGTGATGGATGCCCTGGGTGGGGGAATCGGAACCTTCAACGGCGCGCTCAACTCGGCCCTCGGATCGATCCCCCCGGCGGTGAAGAACGCCCGCACCCAGCAGATCTGCACGAACGCGCGCCAGGCGAAGATGACGGTCTACACGATCGGCTTCGAAGCGCCGGCCGGAGGCCTCAACACGCTGCGGAACTGCGCCACATCGATCAACCACTTCTATGACGTGAACGGCACCGACATTGCGGCCGCCTTCCAGTCGATCGCGCGCGACATAAGCAAGCTCCGCCTGACGCAGTGACGTGATGCCACGACCGGGCGGCGCACCAGCCGCCCGCGAATCACAGAACTTTAACCTGACTTGAACGACCGACCGCGGCGGGTGCCGGAAGCAGAAGGTGGCGCATCCGTATCCGGAATGAGAACAGAGCCGACCATGGCGGGTGATTTGTAAACCTGTTCCGGCGTTTGCGGTCAGTTGCCGCCCCGTTCGCCCAATTTTGGCCACATCTGGGGGCGCCTATACGGTGCTGGCGTCTGTGGAGGGGACGCGAGTGGGGGGTGATCCGGACACGTTCCGGGAAGAGGGTGAAGACGTGATGATGATCGGTTTCGACGGATTGGTTCGCCGCATGGAACGCTGCCAGAAGCAACTCGAGACGTTCCGACGCGAGGAACACGGCTCGATGGTACTCTTCGGGGTGCTGATCCTCATCCTCATGCTGGCTATTGCCGGCATGGCCGTGGACATCATGCGCTCGGAATACACCCGGGTACAGCTTCAGAACACGCTCGACCGCTCGGTCCTTGCCGCCGCCGACCTCGAGCAGACGCTCGACCCCGAGGCAGTCGTCCGCGACTACTTCGAAAAGGCGGGCGTCACGCAGTACCTCAAGTCGGTGCGCGTCGTCGAAGGCTACAGCTCGCGGGAGGTCACCGCCGACGCCTTCGCCGTTGTGCCGACGATCTTCATGGGAATGATCGGCATCGACGAGATGCCCACGCCGGCCAGCGGTCAGGCGCAAGAGGCGGTCAAGAACGTCGAGATCTCCCTCGTCCTCGACCTGTCGAACTCGATGAACTCCAACAACCGCCTGCCAAACCTCAAGGTCGCCGCGAAGGATTTCGTCGACGCCGTTCTCGGAAACGAGACCGCGCAGGACCTCGTGTCGGTCTCGATCATCCCGTACACCGGTCAGGTCAACGCCGGCTCGACCCTTCTGTCCCACTACAATGTGGGCGGGGTCAGTACCTTCGGACAGTGCATCAACCACGCCGGCTCGACGTTCAGCAACACCTCGGTATCGCAGTCCTCGACCCTGATCCGGTCGCACCTGTTCGACCCCTGGTTCACGTCGCGCAACATCACGATGACTTACTGCCCGACCCATTCGAGCCAGGAGGTCGTCGTCTATAGCAGCGACCCCGTTTTCCTGAAGAACCGCGTCGACAGTTTCGTCGCCGATGGCAACACCTCGATGGAAATCGGCATGAAGTGGGGCGTCGCCATGATGAACCCGAACTTCGGCAACATCCTCGACGACTACATCTCGGCCGGCTCGGTCAACTCCGACTTCGACGATCGGCCGTTTGCCTGGAACCAGGAGGACACCAAGAAGTTCATCATCGTCATGTCCGACGGCGAGAACACAGCCGAGTTCGTCATCAAGTCGCCCTACGACACGGGCATCTCTCCGGTCTACCGTCGCAACTCAAACGGCAACCTGTCGATGTGGCACTCCAGCAAGGGCCAGTACTGGCGCGATGCCACCAACTCCTGGCACAACTCGCCCGATGGCGGCCTCTCCGCCAACACGCAGCTGACCTGGCAGCAGGTCTGGGCCGAAATGCCGGTGCGCTACTACGCCAATGCCCTCGTGGCTCAAGCGCTCGGCGGCAGCTCGACCTACAACAACACCGTCAACGCCATCCTCGGCGCGACCGGAGCCTCGACCAAGAACACCCGCACCCAGCAGATCTGCACGGCCGCCAAAAATAACGGCATCACGGTGTTCTCGATTGCCTTCGAGGCCCCGCCAGTGGGTGTCACGACGCTCCAGAACTGCGCGTCCACGATCAACCACTTCTTCGACGTGAACGGCACCGACATCGGCGTGGCCTTCCAGGAGATCGCGCGCGAAATCAACAAGCTGAGGTTGAC
>CAZOHN010000051.1:0-13853 GCA_964579325.1 uncultured Rhodobacterales bacterium | reverse complement strand
CTCAAGGACCTGATCTGCGACCGCGTGGCTCTGATCGACGACTGCAAGAGCGTGGTCCGGCTGGACCTGACGCCAGTGAATGGAAGCGCCTTCCCGACCGGCACCGTTCCTTGCGTTGATCGCTCCGCTGCGATCCAGCCGGTTACCGACTACATCCCCGGGCAGGAGAACCAGATGATGCTTGTGCGTATCTGCGTCGTCGTCGACCCGATCTTCCCGACCACCGCCTGGGGCCTCAAGCTGCCCCTCGACGGCACCGGCGGGTTCCGCATGTACGCCATGTCCGCCTTCGTGAACGAGCCCGACACATGATCCGCAGCGCCCTCTCCCACCTCCGAGCCCGCGTCGCGCGCTTTGCGCAGGACACCACGGGCACGATCACCGCCGAGACGCTGGTGATCCTGGTCCCGCTCTGCTGGTGCTACTTCGGAACCTTCGTGTTCTTCGACGCACTGCGGACCCAGAACCTGAACCAGAAGGCGGCCTACACGATCGCCGACATGCTGTCGCGCCAGACCGCGGGCGTGGATGACGCCTACATCCAGCAAATGCAGGATCTCTTCGACTACCTCACCCTCAGCCAGGGCCCTGCATCGCTGCGGATCAGTTCGGTCCGCTACAAGGAAGACACCAACGAGCATATTCTGCAGTGGTCGCGCGGCACCAAGACGACCGCGGCGCATACCCAGACGACGCTCAACGCGGCGAGCAACAAGATCCCGGCCATGCCCGACGGTGACGTGGTGATCATTGTCGAGACCTTCACCGAATTCGTGCCGCTTTCGAGCAACGTCGGCATCGACCCGCGCACACTGACCTCGTTCATCGTGACCCGGCCGCGCTTCGCGCCGCTGTTCAACTGGGCCGGCACCTGAGCCGGCCCTAGCCGCGCGCAGTTCCGGAGGTTCGCTCGGCGAGCAGCGCTGCAATCACGTCCGCCATGTAGCGCCCCTCGTCGCGCCCCGTGACCCCACCCACGCCGATCCGTCGTCCGATCCGCCACCACAGGCCCGGCGACCAGCCGAACGGGCCGGGCGCCCGCAGTCTCAGGATGAAACCGCTGGCCGGCTTGAAGGCGAAGACGCCGCGGTCGATGGCGACCATGTCGCTGACACGCGCCAAGACCTCGCCGCGCGTGGTGCGCAATTCCTGGCGCGTCAGCTCCAGCCCCACCGCCGTCGCCCGCCGAAGTGCCTCGGCAAGCGCGAGCACGACGGAGCCGAAGCCCAAAAGGATGACCCGCGTCCCGAGGGCTTCGGCTGCATCGAAGAGCGCGAACCAGAGCGCCGCCCCGCCAAGGGAAAGCAACGTCCCGATCGCGAAGAGGCGGCGCGGGGCAGACGGCGGCAGGTGGGCGATGACGTCGGACATCAAGGGGGGCTCCGGTGCTGGCCGCCCGTCCTAACCGCCCCTGCCGCGCCCGTCGAGAGTATCCGCGTCGAGGGTATCAGCGACGCGGCCGCACCTCGGCACCGCGTTCCTCGGGCTGGTCGTCGACCAGTTCGGTCGGGAAACCGGGCGCAAGGACCTTCAGGCCTGTCGCCTCCTCGAGCCGCTCCACGATCCGGTCCGACTGCGCGCGGGTGCCATAGCGCGCCTGCCCGTCGGTGAAGATCCCGATCAGGAGCGGCGAGATCTCCAGCGGCACGCCGTGCCGCTCGGCGATGGTCTGGAACAGGCCGATGTCCTTCTGCACCAGGTCCATGGTGAAGTTCACATCGCGCGAGCCCGACAGGATCAGCTGGCTTTCGGTCTCGTGGGTGAACGAGTTGCCCGAGGAGATGCGGATCGCCTCGTAGGTGGTGGCAAGGTCCATCCCCGCTGCCTTCATGGTGACAAGCGCCTCGCAGAGCGTGAGGAGGTTCGCCGTGGCGAGGTAGTTCGTCATCACCTTGAGGGTCGAGGCCGACCCCAACGGCCCGGTATGCAGCACGTCGCGGCCGAGGATCGTGAGAAGCGGCAGGATCGCCTCGAAGGTCGCCCGGTCGCATCCGGCGTAGACCGAGATGTTGCCCGTGGCCGCCCGGTGGACCCCACCCGAGACCGGCACGTCGGCGCAGTGACCGCCCCTTTCGGCCACCATTGCCCCAAGGCGCACGACCTCTGCGGTATCGGTGGTGGACATCTCCAGCCAGAACTTGCCCGGACCCATCGCGTCGAGCAGCCCATCGGCCCCCTCCACCACGGCAGCCGAGGCGGCGGGCGAGGGCAGGCAGGTGATCACCGCGTCACAGGCGGCCATCATCGCGGCGGGGCTTTCGCCTGCCCTGGCACCGCCCGCCACGAAGCCCGAAACGAGCGTCGGGTCGAGGTCGTTCACCGTCAGGTCGATCCCGTTGCGCAGGAGCGATCCCGCCAGCTTGCCGCCCACGTTGCCCAGCCCGATAAAACCAACCTTCATGCCCTGTCCCCTTGCGATGTCCCGGCGAGCCTTCTCCGGCACGGCGGAGGCTGTCTTGGCCATTTGCGACAGGAGCGCGCCGGTTACGCCTTCACAGCGCGGCGGATCATGTTCCAGTAGATCCGTTCCACCCTCTCGCGCGACAGCCGTCCGCCTTCGCGATACCAGGTGTTGACGCCCGTCAGCATCGCGATCAGTGCCATCGTGGCGAGCTTGAGGTCAGGAACCTGAAACAGGCCGGCCTCCTGCCCGTCGCGCAAGATAGCCATCAACTCTTCCTCGTAGCGCCGGCGCAGTCCTTCGACCACTACGAAGTTCTCCGGCTCGAGGTTGCGCAGTTCCATGTAGGACAGGAACACCGCATCGGGCCGGTCGAGGTGGAAGCGCAGGTGGAACCGCGCGAAGGCTTCGAGCCGCTCGGTGGCGGTCTGGCCCTTGGGCTCGACCTCCCAGGCAGCGAGGACGTCGTCCATGTGGCCGCGCATCAGGTCGAACAGCAGGCTCTGCTTGTCGGGCGTGTAGAGGTAGAGCGCGCCGGCCTGAACGCCGACTTCGGTCGCGATCTGGCGCATCGAGACGGCGGCGTATCCGTGGCGTGCAAAAAGCCGCAGCGCCGCGTCGCGAACGCGCGGGCCGGTGGTCTCGGAGTGGGAACCTTGCTTGCGGGCCATGGGCGCCCGAGCCTAACTGAACGCCCGTTCAGTTCAAGTCCGCTTTACCGGCAGCAGGCTGCGCAGTAGGACAGGAACATGCGCCCTGCCCTCCTCCTCGCCGTCCTGTCGCTTTCCGGCTGCACGCAGTTCCCCGAACTCGATGCACGGGCCCGGACCGACATGCAGGCCGTGCCCTGGCCCGCTCTTGTGCCCCTCGACGGGGCCGTGGCCGAGGCAGGCAACACCACGGCGGCAGAGGCCGCGCGGGCGACACTCGAGGCGCGGGCGGCAGCACTCAGGGCACGGGCGGCGGGGCTGACCCGGCCGGTGATGCCCGCACACGAGCGGGCACCGCTGGCCGCGGCAGGCGGTTGAGTCGCGGACACGCCGGATCGAACCTGCCCCGGATGGCACATCACGAACCGGCCAAGCACAACAGAGGGTCGCGGGGCCTGTCGCGGAGATCATGAGCCCCACGGCCTTCGTCGCCGCAAGGGCACGCGCGGCTGGTGCCGGGCGGGGCTAGATTGGGAGGAAGCTCGCCGGTTGATCGGCGGACACTGCGCCGCTCGTGCCCGGTTGCGACCGAACCAGCCGCCGTTAATCGAACCTGCATCAATGCGCGGCAATTCTGAACGGCGCGATCTGCCCTGACGGCCACACCGGTCACCCGGTCGGGCAGCCCGCGACCGGCGATCGGATGGAGCGGACACCGGAACCTTCGATATGGCGACGATCTTTGACCTGATCGAGGTGACCTCGATCACCGCGAACACCACCTATTCGGTTGCGAACGGCAATCTTCTGGGCGTGGTGGACGGGCTTTCGGGAACGTCGCTGTCCGACGGCGAGTTCGATGTGGGCGACATCGCCTACATCGATGGTGTTGCCTGGCGGATCGACGCAATCGCGAAACCATCCAGCACCGGGACTTTTCTCCTCGGGGACGGCAGCACACAGAACTTCTTCACGGCGTCCGAGTCGAACCTCGATGTGGTGTTCCTGACTATCTCGTCAGGGTCCAGTGTCCGTCATTTCATCGTCCCGAACGACCGGTTCGGGGATATGAATGTCCAGGCCATCACCACCGGGGGTATCGACAGCGCGGCAGGCAGCGATGCGAAAATCATCTCGACTGCCGACAACGATGTCGGGATTGTCTGCTTTGGGCGCGGGACTCTGATCGATACCGGCGCCGGGCGCCGGCGGCCCGTCGAACTGCTCGCCACGGGCGATGCGATCCTGACTGCAGACAACGGCCTGCAGCCAATCCGGTGGATCGGTTCGCGCACCCTCTCGGCCGAAGAACGAGCGCATCATCGGCACCTCTGGCCCGTGAGGATCGCAGCTGGAGCATTGGGCCGGGGGCTACCGGACACCCCGCTGTTTCTGTCACCCCAACACCGGGTCCTGGTGCGGTCACGCATCGCCCGGCGCATGTTCGGCAGCGACGAGGTGCTGGTCGCAGTCAAACACCTCGTGGGACTGGACGGCGTCAGGATCGTCGAGGCACCGCAAGCGGTGGAGTACTTCCACATCATGCTCTGTCGGCATGAACTCCTGTTGGCCCACAACCTCGCCTGCGAAAGCCTGTACCTCGGCGATCAGGCAGTGACGGCGCTTGGTGCCGCTGCGGTGGCCGAAATCGGCGCCATCCTTCCCGGCCTCCAAGATCCCGTGGCCGCCATGTCGCCCGTCCGTCCGTTGGTGCGCGGTCGTATGGGTCGAAAGCTTGCCCTGCGGCATGCAAGGAACCGCCGTTGCCTTGTCGCGGCGCCGGAGGCGGCCGCACCCATCGCGCCATGACGGCCTGCCTCAGGCCACTCTACTTGAGTCGCAAGCGATCGCGCGATCCCGTCGGCCACGGACCACGGGTGGCACGGGACCGCCGCCTCGATCTCCGGTCTCCGCGTCGGGCGGATGCCGATAGCTTACCGGGTTGACCGTGTCACCGGTCGATGGCCGGTCTGGACCGGAACAGGCGAAGCCCTAAGCGACCTGATCGCGGACCGGCGGCCTGCAGACGGACGAGTTCCGCGCGCCCGGCGGCCCGAGGCCCATCGTTGCACGGGCCCCGCCTTCGCGCTAACAGGACCGCGACCTCTTCATCGCCCGGAGCCTGCGCCGATGTCCTCTCCCCTTCGTCTCGGCATCGCCGGCCTTGGAACCGTGGGCGCGGGTGTCGTGAAGATTGTGCAGACGCACGCCGGCCTTCTGGCGGACCGCGCAGGGCGGCCGATTGAGATCACCGCCGTTTCGGCTCGCACTAAGGGTAAGGACCGGGGCGTGGATCTCGGCGCCTACGCCTGGGAGGACGACCCTGTCGCGCTGGCGCAGAGAGCTGACGTCGACGTGTTCGTCGAGTTGATGGGCGGCGACGCAGGCCCGGCACTGGCCGCGACGGAGGCGGCGATTGCGGCCGGAAAAGACGTGGTGACCGCCAACAAGGCGATGCTGGCCCACCACGGCCAGCGGCTGGCGGAGGCGTCGGAGGAGGCGGGGGCCGTGATCCGGTTCGAGGCAGCGGTGGCGGGGGGCATCCCGGTCGTCAAGGCTCTGACCGAGGGGCTGGCTGGCAACGAGATCACCCGGGTGATGGGCGTGATGAATGGCACCTGCAACTACATCCTGACCCGGATGGAGAGCGCGGGCCTGCCCTACGACGAGGTCTTCCGGGAAGCCGACGCGCTGGGATACCTCGAGGCCGACCCGCAGCTCGACGTCGGCGGGATCGACGCGGGCCACAAGCTGTCGCTGCTGGCCGCCATCGCGTTCGGGACGAAGGTGAGCTTCGGCGCGGTGGAGCTGGAAGGCATAGGCGCGGTGACGATCGAGGACATCCGGCAGGCTGCCGACATGGGTTTCCGCATCAAGCTGCTGGGCGTGGCGCAGATGACGGGCCGGGGACTGGAGCAGCGGATGAGCCCGTGCCTGGTACCGGCGGACAGCCCGCTGGGGCAGCTGCAGGGCGGGACCAACATGGTGGTGGTCGAGGGCGACAGCGTGGGGCAGATCGTGATGCGGGGGCCGGGTGCTGGACAAGGGCCGACCGCCAGCGCGGTGATGGCCGATGTGATCGACCTGGCGCGGGGGTTCCGGGTGAGCACCTTCGGGCGGCCCGCCCGGAGCCTGGCCGACCCGGTGGCGGCCAAGGCCGCCGCACCGGCGCCCTACTACCTGCGGATGACGCTGCAGGACAAGCCGGGCGCGCTGGCGAAGGTGGCGACGGTGCTGGGCGAGGCGGGGATCTCGATCGATCGGATGCGGCAGTACGGCCATGCCGACGCGACCGCCCCGGTGCTGATCGTCACGCACAAGACCACCCGCGACGCGCTCGACTTCGCCCGCGACCGGTTGCCGGCGACGGGGGTGGTGGTGGGCGAGCCTGTGGCGATCCGGATCGAACAGGTCTGAGCCCCGCAGCTGCGCTGCTCAAGTTGAGCAAGACACCCAAGACATTGATATAACACAGAAGCGTCTTGAGCGTTAACCGGATTTCAACCTCGAGAGCATGTGAGGCTAGGTCTTCTATGCGCCTTCTTCCGGCGCGACAGGGCGCTCCAAGATTCCACCAAGACTCGACTTGCGGCCCCGCTGGACTCCGAATCCTGTGCCCTGACTCAAGCCCGAGAGCCCATCCGGGTGCTTCCGGTGAGTTTCCGGCGGAACGACCCAAACGGAGGCGTCGCGAGACCGACGGTACCCCGTGCCCAGGTTCGGCACGCGCATCCTCGACGGGGTGCGGCCCCGATCGACCGACTGCTTCCTCCGGGACGACGAACTCCCCGTGTCCGGTCTGCGGTCTTCAGTCTGTTGTCTGCAGTCTGCAGTCTGCAGTCTGCGTTTCAATCCTTCGGGTCGGCAAGCCCGTCCATCCCGGATGATCACATGGACTCCCACCGCTCCGCCCTGTTCAGGGCATGGACGATCCTGCGGGAGGTTCGGGACGGGATGGGATCAATCCGATCTCTCGGCACAATCAGGTGACGACGGTGATCCGTTGACACACCGTTGGTTCAAGCACGATGGCGCACCAAGATACATGCAGTGATCCGGGCGCGCGCGGACTATGCGTGGATGGTGGCCGAGCGATGCGGGATCTCCGAGCAGTCGTTCTGGACGCGGCGTAGTCGCGATACGGTTCACGACCTGAACCACCCCCCGCGCGAGCTTCAGGCGACGTTGACACCGGAGCAGCGGGCCGTCGCAGTGGCGCTGCGCAAGGCGCTTCTGCTGCCACGCGCCGACATGCTCGCCGTGGTACGCGACTTGCGCAACCCGGATATCTCGCGGTCCGGGCTGGATCGCTGCCCGCGGCCAATCGCCATCGTGCGCCATTGGTCCGGGCGCAATGGCGAATCCGTGGGCAATCTGCGAAGAAGCCAAAAGTGTCGAAGCCCGCGCACGGCACCTTCAAGGCCTTGGCGCCCGGCTATTTGGATATCGAGGTGAAACGCCTTCCCCAGATGGCCGACGTGCGCCGCGGATACCTCTTCGTGGCAAACGGGCGGGCGACGTGGCTCGGGTCGTCCTGCGCATCTACCCGGCGCTGACCGTAGCCAATGCCCACCGCGTCCTGCGCGACCTCCAGCGGGCCTCCCCCATGCAGAAAACCCGGGTGCCGACCGAGAAGGGAATAGGCTTTGGTGACCGGCTGTTCGGCCTGCGCAATCGCCGCCTCACCAGGCTGCACGAGTTCGACCTGCTCTGAGCCGGGCCTGGCATCGTGCACCGCCGATGGGGCCGCAGGCAATCGGCACGGTCGAGCGGTTCAACGGCCGGATCGAGGACGTCCTGCAGCGCTGTCGCTTCCGCAGCAGCGAGGACCTGGCAAAGACCCTCCGGCGCTACGTCCGGCTCTCCAACGGCCAGCTGCCGCACTCGGTCTTGAAAGGGCGATCCCCAATCGGCGCCCTCAGGGACCGGCCGGGCCAGAGACCGGACCCTTTCAGGAAGCGGGTCTGGAACGATGCTGGATGTCACAATTAGGCATTCAATCGCGAAACCGGTATACAACAGAAGCGACCGCGATTGCCGCTTGGGCAGCCACCTTCCGATGGGTGCCGCCTACTGGCAGCCGAGACCGCTACAGGCAGGGCAAAGAAGAACGACCGATGGCACGAGAACGGTTGACGTCGATCGCCCATCCGCTGCTGTGGAGGGCCTCATGAAATTGCGACAGATCGAGGTGTTACATGCGATCCTGCAGACCGGGTCCGTCACTGGCGCGGCCAAGCTGCTGAACGTGTCGCAACCTTCGGTCAGCACGGTTCTGCAACACACGGAGGTGCAGCTGGGCATGCAGCTCTTCGAAAGAGCGGGCGGGCGACTGAAGGCTTCGCCCGAGGCCGAGGCGCTTTTCCCCGAAATCTCCGACATCTTCCGAAGGGTCAATCGGGTAAGCCAGAACGCACGTTCCCTTGCGCAGGGCCGGCTTGGGCGCATCAACGTCGCCGGAACGCTGGCGCTGTCCAATGGCTACATCGTCGATGCGGTGTCGATCTTTGCGCGATCCCATCCCGAGGTCGATGTCACGATCCATTCCCTGCAAACCCCCGACATCATCGAGCGTGTCGTGGCGCGCGAACTCAACCTCGGGGTTTGCTATGGAGGGATCAACAGCAGCGGGCTCGAGACAGAAGAACTAGCCACGGGCGCGATGATCTGCGTCATGCCCGAACGCCACCCGCTAGCCGGCAAGTGCCATGTTGAGGTGGCCGATCTCGTGGGTGAGACGCTCATTACCTATGATGATGGTGACGTGCTCCGTGCCAAGGTGGAGAGCCTGTTCGATGAATTCGACATCCAGCCGAACCTGTCCCTGCAGGTCAGCCAGACGATCACCGCCATCCGGTTGGTTCATCAGGGCGTCGGCCTGGCTCTTGTCGAGCCGTTCTATTTTGCGGCCGTCCAACCGCCCGGGCTCGTAGCCCGTCCCATCAAGCCGACACAGCAACTCTCGGCCGAACTGATCAGACCTGCCGCTGTGGTGGAGTCTGCAGCCCTGTCCGCATTCGTCGAAATTCTCCGATCCGTTTCCCGAGGTGATCGCCAAGGAGGCTGAGCGTCGGCCACACTCCCCCATAGTTTTTCTTTGGTGCCCACCCCAGCACGCGTATTGGCCCAAGGCTTCCCCCCCCCGTTACAAAGGGTGTCACCCAAGACGGCCTGAAAGGTCGCCGGGTGCGGACCATCCTGGGAGGGGATGATCGATGCGCGACGCGCCGACAGCCGAATTCGATGTGCTGGATGAGTTCGTGCTGCCCGGGGGCGGCGCGGGCGCATTCCATTCCCTGCCTGCGCTGGAACGCCGCGGAGCGGGAAAGATCTCCCGGCTGCCGGTTTCGATCAGGATACTGCTCGAGGCCGCCGTCCGGAACTGCGACGGCAGGAAGATCACCTCTCAGCACGTGAAGGAACTGGCCGGCTGGCAGCCGAACGGGAAACGGCATAGCGAAGTGCCGCTGGTTCCATCACGCATTCTCCTGCAGGATCTGAATGGCGTTCCGATCATCGCCGATCTTGCTGCCATGCGCGACGCGGCGGTCGAGCTTGGCCGCGATCCCGCCCTGATCGAGCCTTTGGTCCATGTCGATCTGGTTGTCGACCATTCGGTTCAGGTGGACAGCGTGCGTTCGCCGCTGTCGCTCCGCCACAACATGCGGCTGGAATTCGAGCGCAACGAGGAACGCTACCGCTTTCTCAAATGGGGCGCGCAAGCCTTCGCCGGGGTGAACGTGATCCCGCCCGGCGTGGGGATCTGCCATCAGGTCAATCTGGAGCGCCTGTCGACGGGTGTGCGCGAGATGTCCGGGGTCTACTTTCCCGATACCGTCGTCTGCCCGGACAGCCACACCACGATGGTGAATGGCATCGGGGTGCTGGGATGGGGTGTCGGCGGGATCGAGGCCGAGGCGGGTATGCTTGGGCAGCCCGTCTACTTTCTTACCCCGGACGTGACCGGGGTCGAGCTGGTGGGGATCGTTCCGGTCGGCGTGACGGCGACCGATATCGTCCTGAGCATTACAGAGAGGCTACGCAAGGAAGGTGTCGTCGGGGATTTCGTGGAGTTCTTCGGGACGGGCGCCGCGGCATTGCCCGTGCCGACGCGGGCGACCATCGCGAACATGGCGCCCGAATACGGGGCCTTTATCGGGTTCTTTCCCACCGACGAAGCCGTGCTCGACTACTTCCGCGAAACCGACCGGCCGACGGACCTGCTGCGGGCCTATCTTTCCGCGCAGGGCCTGTTCGGCATGCCGCAGCGGGGCGATATCGACTATTCCCGCGTCATCACCATCGAGCTTGCCGCCGTGGTGCCCTGTATCGCGGGCCCGCGCCGACCGCAGGACCGCATTGCGCTGACCGATGCAAAGGCGCGCTTTGCGGCGATGCTGGCGACCCCAGCAGCAGAGGGCGGCTACGGCGTGGATGCCGCCGGCCTCGGACACCGGATCGACGTCCGGAGCGGCGAGAACGCCTTCTCCATCGGCCACGGCGACATCCTGATCGCGGCCATCACCTCCTGCACCAACACTTCCAACCCCTGGGCGATGGTGGCGGCCGGTCTTCTGGCGCGGAATGCGGCCCGACTGGGGCTGAGGGTCGCGCCGCAGATCAAGACATCGCTTGCCCCCGGGTCGCGGGCCGTCACCGACTATCTGGGCCGCGCCGGGCTACTGGCGCCGCTGTCGGCGCTCGGCTTCAATGTGGTCGCCTATGGCTGCACCACCTGCATCGGTTTTTCCGGGCCGCTCGATCCCGCCATCGAGAGCGTGCTCGAGGCGGAACAATTTGTCGGATGCGCCGTCCTCTCCGGCAACCGCAATTTCGAGGCCCGCGTCCACGGCAGCATCAAGGCCAACTTCCTTGCCTCGCCCGCGCTGGTTGTTGCCTATGCCATCGCCGGAACGATGGACATCGACATAACCACCCAGCCCCTGGGTACCGGCGGCGAGGGGCAGCCGGTCTACCTGGGCGACATCTGGCCTTCTGACGCCGAGGTCGAGGCCGTGATCCGCGACCATGTGAGCGTGGAGTCGTTCCGCGCTACGGCGCGCCTGGGCGACGGCGGCGCTGACTGGGATGCGCTACCGTCCGGAACCGGGCAGATCTACGACTGGCCGAGTTCGACCTATCTTTTGCGGCCGCCCTTCTACGAGAATTTCGATCTGGCCCCACCGGCCAAGCGGCCCATCGCGGGCGCGCGAGCGCTGGCGATCTTCGGCAACTCGCTGACCACCGATCACATCAGCCCGGCAGGCGAGATCCGCGCCGACACACCGGCGGGCGCCTATCTTCAGGGCCAAGGAGTCGAACCGGCCGACTTCAATTCCTATGGCTCGCGTCGCGGCAATCACGAGGTGATGATGCGCGGCGCCTTCGCCAATCGCCGCATCAAGAACCTGATCCTGCCCGCGCGCAACGATGGTGCGCCCGAAGAAGGCGGGCGTACCATCCAACACACAAGCTCGGGCCGCACGGAGATCGTGCCGATCTACGATGCCGCGATGGCGTATCAGCGTGAGGGTACGCCGATCCTTGTCTTCGGTGGCAAGGAATACGGCACCGGTTCGGCGCGCGACTGGGCGGCCAAGGGCACTCGCCTGCTTGGCGTGGACGCCGTGATCGTGGAGAGCTTCGAGCGCATCCACCGCTCGAACCTCGTCCTTCTCGGCGTCCTGCCGCTGGAATTCGCGCCCGGCTTCACCCGGGAGGGCCTCGGGATCGACGGATCGGAGGCCTTCGATGTGCAGGGGCTCGACGGACCCCTGACGCCGCGACAGGGCGCAACGCTCGTGATCATGCGCAGCGACGGCAGCGCAGTCGAGGTGCCGCTCGTTGTCCGTCTCGATACGCCCATCGAGGTCGAATACTACCGGCACGGAGGCATCGTCCCCTTCGTGCTGCGCGAGATTTTCAGCGGCCGCCCGGGGCCGCTGCCATGACCATGCAGACCCCGATTCAAGCCGTCTACATGCGCGGCGGAACCAGCAAGGGCGTGTTCTTCCGCGACGACTGGTTGCCCGCCGACCCCGCCATCCGGGACCAGGTCCTGCTGCGCGTCGTCGGCAGCCCGGACCCCTACGGCCAGCAGATCGACGGGATGGGCGGGGGCACGTCCAGCACCACCAAGGTGGTGATCGTTGGGCCCGCGTCGAAGCCCGATTGCGACGTGGACTATACCTTCGGCGCGGTCTCCATCGGCACGCCGGTCATCGACTGGTCGGGCAATTGCGGCAACCTGACCTCGGCGGTCGGTCCCTTTGCCATCGCGCAAGGTCTGGTCACGCCACCTCGGGACGGGATCGCCACGGTCCGGATCTGGCAGACCAATATCCGCGCAAGGATCATCGCGCATGTGCCGGTGCAGGGCGGCCGTGTTGTCGAAGGCGGAGATTTCGTGCTCGACGGCGTCGGCTTTCCCGCGGCCGAGATCAAGCTCGAATTCCTGCAGGACCCCGGGCAGTCCGATGCGATGTTCCCGACCGGGCAGCTGATCGAGACGCTCGAGGTTCCCGGCGTCGGACCCATCGAGGCAACGCTGATCAACGCAGGCAACCCGGCGATCATCGTGCAGGCGGCAACGCTTGGCCTGACCGGGGCCGAGTTGCAGGCGGACATCAACGGCGATGCCGCGCTGCTGGACCGCGCCGAGGCGATCCGCGCCCATGGTGCAGTTCGCATGGGTCTGTCGGCAACGGCCGCCGAGGCGACGGCCTTGCGCCCGCACACGCCCAAGCTGGCCTTCGTCTCGCCGCCCCGGTCCTACGTCGCATCGAGCGGTCAAGCGGTTTCGGCACAGGACGTTCACCTGAATGCCCGCATCTTTTCCATGGGCAAGCTGCATCACGCGATGACCGGCACCGGCGCGGTGGGCCTCGCGGCGGCGGCGGCCATCCCCGGCACGAAGGTCAGCGAAACGCTCGGCGGCCCGCGCGCGCAGATGCGCTTTGGCCATCCCTCGGGCAGCCTGCTGGTCGGCGCACAGACCGTCAGGCAGGGCAGCGACTGGGCCGTCACATCGGTCACCATGAGCCGCAGCGCGCGGCGCCTGATGGAGGGCGCAGTGCTGGTCCCCGACGCGATCCTGCGCGGGAGGGGCGCGTGATGGGCGGGGCGCCGGTGAAGGGCGAAGCATTCGACACGGCTTTCGCCGGTGTCCTGAGTGTGGCTATCAACTACGGCAACCCGATCCTCGCCTACCGCGATGCGCGGGGACAGCCGGCCGGGGTGTCGGTCGACATTGCCCGGCGGATTGCCTCGGAACTTGCGCTCGACTGCCGTCTCATCCCCTTCGACGCGGCCAAGGACGCCACGGCTGCGGTGGGCGCGGGTGACTGCGACCTCGGCTTTTTCGCCGCCGATCCGGCAAGGGCCGAAACGGTCGCCTTCACCCGGCCCTGGCTGGCGATCCAGGGCAATTTCCTGGTGCGCGACGAGTCCGCCTATCTGTGCAACGAGGATGTGGACCAGACGGGCGTGCTGGTCGGTGTCGGACGCGACAGCGCCTATGACCTTTTTCTGACCCGCACCCTCCTCAAGGCCACCCTCGTGCGCGAATGCACCTCGCCGGAAGTGGTGGACACCTTCCTCCGGCTGGGTCTGGACGTGGCCGCAGGTGTGCGGGCGCAACTGGAAATGGACGCCGCCCGGATCGGCGGCCTGCGTCTGATTCAGCCGCATTTCATGCTGATCCAGCAGGCCTTGGGCGTGCCCAGGAAGCTCGAGACGCGCCTGATCGGCCCGCTCGATCAGTTCATCGAGCGATCACGTGCGGATGGGTTCCTCGCCGAGGC
>CAZOHN010000050.1:16033-18514 GCA_964579325.1 uncultured Rhodobacterales bacterium | reverse complement strand
TCAGATGGCGTTGAGGGGCACCTTGAGATAGCGCTTGCCGGTGTCGTCGGGGGGCGGCAGCTTGCCGGCGCGCATGTTCACCTGCAGCGAGGGCAGGATCAGGCGCGGCATGTCGAGCTGTGAATCGCGTGCGGTGCGGAAGGCGATGAACTCCTCGCGCGTCCGGCCGGCGCCCACATGGATGTTGTGCGCCTTTTCGTCGGCCACCGTGGTCTGCCACTGGATGTCCCGGCCGTTCGGACCGTAGTCGTGGCACATGAAGAGCCGCGTCTCGTCGGGGAGCGACAGGACCTTCTGGATGCTGTCGTAGAGCGTGCCGGCATCGCCGCCGGGGAAGTCGGCGCGGGCCGATCCGCCGTCGGGCATGAAGAGCGTATCGCCCACGAAGGCCGCGTCGCCTATGACATGCGTCATGCAGGCCGGGGTGTGGCCCGGCGTGTGCAGGGCCGTCGCGGTGAGGCCGCCGATGGTGTAGCTATCGCCGTCCTCGAACAGCCGGTCGAACTGCGACCCGTCGCGCTGGAATTCGGTGCCTTCGTTGAAGATCTTGCCGAAGACCTCCTGCACGACGGTGATGTTCGCGCCGATCCCGATTCTGCCGCCGAGCTTGCCCTGAATGTAGGGCGCGGCGCTGAGATGGTCGGCGTGGACGTGGGTTTCGATCAGCCATTCGACGGCCAGCCCATTCCGCGTCACGAAGTCGATGATCGCGTCGGCGTGGTCATGGGCGATGCGGCCCGCCGCGTAGTCGATGTCCATCACCGAGTCGATGATCGCGCAGGCGTTGGAACCGGGGTCCTTCACGACGTAGCTGATGGTGTTGGTGGCCGGGTCGAAGAAGGCGGTGACCTCGGGTTTGACCGAAAGATCGACCGGGACGGCAGAGTCTGGGGTGCCGGATACGGGGGCTGCAGACATGAGGGGTGTCCTTTCCTGTTCGCTTGGAAGAACACATAGTGATTACCGAATGTGTTGTCCAGTCCGCCGCCTGCCCCTAGCCGCGCAGGAACCCGTGCGCGGCCTCGATCTCCTCGGGGCGCACCTCGTGGCCACCGTCGTGCCAGACCAGTTCGACCTCCGCCCCGTCCTCGCGCAGCATGTCGGCGAGCGCCGTGGTGCGCGGTGCGGGACAGATCGGGTCGCGCCGGCCGGCGGTGATGAGCACGCGCAACCCCGAAAGGTCGGCCGGTTCCGGGCGGAACGGGATCAGCGGGTGCAGCAGCACCACGCGCCTGAAGAGCCCCGGCTTGTGCCACAGCACCGAGGCGAGGATGTTCGCGCCGTTGGAGTAGCCGAGCCCCAGGGTCTCCGTCGCGCCCAGCCGCGCGGTGTGCCCTGCAACGAAGCCGGCCATTGCCGCCGTCCGGGTGGCGAGGTCGTCCATGTCGTAGACGCCCTCGCCCGTCCGGCGAAAGTAGCGCAGGGCGCCGTGCTCGCTCACGTCGCCGCGGGGTGCGATGTGGGTGGCTTCGGGCAGCAGGGTCTCGGCGAGGCCGGCGAACTGGTGTTCGTCGCCACCGGTGCCGTGGAAGGTGAACAGGACGGGCGCGCCTTTGTGCGCCCGCTCCTCGAGGTAACGGTAGTTCATGGCCGCCTCACGCCGCGATCTGGGGGAGATGGGCTTCGAGCCAGCCGCGCAGGTGTTCGTGCTGGCGCGGCAGCTTGAGCGCCTCGCCCAGATGCGCGGGGTCTTCGTCGCGGGCAAACCCGGGTTCGTTCGTGGCGATCTCGAACAGGACGCCGCCGGGAGTGCGGAAGTAGATCGACCAGAAGTAGTCGCGGTCGATCACCGGCGTGACCATGTAACCGGTGTCGGCGATGGCCTTGCGGACGGCCAGTTGCGCCGCCCTGTCTTCGACCGCGAAGGCGACGTGGTGAACCGAGCCCGCGCCCAGCTGGGCGGGCCGGGCGTCCTTGTGCTCCTCGAGGTCGATCACATGCGCCCCGTTGCCGCCCTCGCGGATCATCCGGGTGAGGCCGTCGCGACGGTCTGCCACCGTGTAACCCATGAAGGCCAGCAGTTCCGCCGTCGAACCGGTGTCGCGCAAGCGTAGCGAGGTCGAATGGAAGCCCCGGATCGCGGTATCGGCAGGCACGTCGGCGCCGGTCCAGCCCTCGCCGACCACGCCGCCGGATTCCACGAGGGCAAAGCTGTCGCCGTCCGGGCCCTCGAAGTGCAGCCAGTCCTCGCCGAAGCGCGTGGCGGAGCCGAGGCCGGCGACACCCCGCCCTTCAAGCCGCTCGCGCCACCAGCCCAGCGCCCCGTCGGGCACCGCGAAGACGGTCGTGCCGACCTCGCCCACGCCGGGGCGGCCCCTGCCCATGTCGGGGAACGGGAAGTAGGTCATCACGCTGCCGGGTGTTCCCGCCTCGTCGCCGTAATAGAGATGGTAGACCTCGGGCGCATCGAAGTTCACGGTCTTCTTCACCCGCCGCAGCCCGAGCGTTTCGGTGAAGAAGCGGTTGTTTTCGTTCGCATCC
>CAZOHN010000050.1:8318-15933 GCA_964579325.1 uncultured Rhodobacterales bacterium | reverse complement strand
GGCTGCTGCATCCGCAGATCGTGTTGACGCTCGACCTCAGCGACAGGTTCGTGGACATCCTCGGCGGCGACCACGACATGGCGCTGCGCATCTCCGGCCCGCCGGATGGCGTCTCGACGATCTGGCGCAAGATCTGCGTCGTCCCGCGGGCGCTCGTCGCGTCCCCTGCCTATCTCGACCGCCGCGGCACGCCGCTCGCCCCTGCCGAGCTCGCCAGCCATGATCTGCTGGCCTATGGCTCCGACCCGGCGGGCGAGACCCTCCGGCTCAGCCGCCAGGGCGCAACCGAGGTGCTCACCCCTCGCCCTGCCCTCTCGGCGGATTCGGGCGACCTTCTGGCTGTGCTCGCGCTTCGGGGCGAGGGCATCGCGCTCCTGCCGCGGTTTCTCGTGTCGGATGCCCTGCGGGACGGACGGCTTGCGGAGGTTCTGCCGGAGTGGCAGGCTCCGGAGATCTGGCTCACCGCCTCCTTTCCGCCCTATGAACGGCTGCCTGCCAAGGTCGCTGCGTTTACCGAGTTCGTCGAGGCGCGGGTGGCCGAGGCGCCCGACTTGCTGACCCATGCGGTAACGGTGTGGAAAACCTGACCTTACGGCAGGTTGGCGACTCGGCCGCAGGCTGCTACACTACGCAATATTGTTTCGCCTGCTGCGCATTCAGGGGTGCTGCCCCCCACCGAAAGGTCGTTTCAATGGCCGATACACTCGCGATTCTTGCTGCTGGCTTCGTGCTTGTCAGCTTCTCCCTGCCGCACCGCATCTCGCTGCGCGCCGCCGCGATCTGCGCCAACGTGATCTTCATCGCCTATGGGCTGCAACTCGACCTCGTGCCGGTCTGGGCGCCCCATGCGGCATTGCTGCCGATCAACGCCGCCCACCTTGCTGCCGGGTTGATCCGGCGCGGTCAGCCGGCCGGCATGCGCGACTCGACGATCTCCGCCCACCATGACGTGCCGGCAGGAATGGCGTTGTCGTCGAAATCGTACTCGGGGTGATGCACCATCGCGGTATCGCCGTTTCCGACAAGGATATAGGCCCCCGGACGCGCCTCGAGCATGTAGGAGAAGTCCTCGCCGCCCATGATCAAGGGCGCGTCGGCGACTGAACCTGCAATCTTGCGGGCGGCCTCGCGGGCATACTCGGTTTCGGCTTCGGCGTTGACCATAGAAGGGTAGCCCGGGGTCCACCTGATCCGCGCCTGCGCGCCATAGGCCCGGGCGGTAAGATCGGCGGCCGCCTTCAACCGCTCCTCGGCGAGCTTGCGCACTCCGGGATCGAGCGTGCGGACGGTGCCGCGCAGTTCCACCTTCTGGGGAATGACGTTGTAGGCCTTGCTCTCGGTCTCGAAGCTGGTGACCGAGACGACGCATTGATGCACCGGATCGACATTGCGGCTGACGATGGTCTGGAGCGCGATCACGATCTGGGCGGCAACGACCGTGGTATCGATGGTCTCGTGCGGCTTGGCAGCGTGGCCGCCCTTGCCCTCGACCTCGATCGTGAAGGTGTCGGTCGCCGCGAAGAACGCGCCGGGGCGGATCGCGAACTGGCCCAAGGGGATCCCCGGCATGTTGTGCATCCCGTAGACCTCCTGGATGTTCCAGCGGTCCATCATTCCGTCGTTGACCATCTCGCGGCCACCGCCGCCGCCCTCTTCGGCGGGTTGGAAGATGACCACGCAGGTGCCGTCGAAGTTGCGCGTCTCGGCGAGGTACTTGGCCGCACCGAGGAGCATTGCGGTATGGCCGTCATGGCCGCAGGCATGCATGACGCCGGGCGTCTTCGAGGCGTGCGGCGCGCCCGTCGCCTCGAGGATGGGCAGCGCGTCCATGTCGGCGCGCAGGCCGACAACGCGGCCGCGCGTATCGGTCCGGCCCTTGATGACGCCCACGACGCCGGTGCGCCCGATCCCTTCGACCACCTCGTCGCAGCCGAACTCCCGCAGCTTCGCCGCCACCGTCGCGGAGGTCCGGTGGGTATCGAACATCAGTTCCGGGTGCTCGTGCAGGTCGCGCCGCCAGGCGGCGATCTCGGGCTGCATCTCGGCAATGCGGTTCTTGACGGGCATGGGCGGTCTCCTGTCGGTTGTCCTGTTATCTGCGCCCAACGACGGCGTTGGACAAGGGCACGTCGTCAGATGGTGGGGCCAAGCCGGACCGGGGAGCCATCCGAAAACCGGCCGAAGCGGAAGCGGGTGAGGTCGTGGCCCGAGGGGCGGCCCGCCAGCAAGTCTGCGACGACCCGGCCGATGCCGGGGCCGATACCGAAGCCGTGGCCGGCCATGCCAGTGGCGATTACCAGGCCCGGCACGCGCTCGACCCGGTCGATCACCGGCACGACGTCAGGCATCGTGTCGATCATGCCCGCCCAGGCCGTCCGGATGCGGACCTCGCCCAGCGACGGGAAGGCGGTGGCGAAGGCGCGGCGGATACGCTCGACGCGGCCGCGGTTCGGGGCGGGATTAAGGACGCGGGTCCGCTCGAACGGGCTTTCGCGGTCGGCGTCCCAGCGGCGTGGCGTGCCCCAGGCGTCGGGGTAACCTGCGGGTGCGGCCGGCAGGAAGCGGGTGCCGAAGGGGTCGGAGCGGAGTTGCGGGACATACTTGGGGAAGCGGCGAAACGCATCGGGCCCAAGGAAGAATTCGTGGAAATCCCCCGGCGCCAGCGAATAGCCCCCGTCCTGCCGGCGCCGGAAGGCGAAATGGCTGTCGGCGGCGTTCCCGGCAAAGACCTCCGGCATCGGGTCGGTCGCAGCGACGGTGGCCTTCACCGAAAGCTGCGGAATCTCGACCCCGTGCGCCCGCAGCAGCAGCGACGACCACGCGCCTCCCGCCACCACGACCTGCGTGCAGGCGATGCGGCCCTTCTCGGTCAAGACTCCCACGATCCCGCCGCCCGCGATGTCGAGCGCCCGGGCCGCGCAGGCTTCGGCGATCTCCACGCCCTTCGCGGCGGCCAGGCGCGCGAGCGCAGGCACCGCCGTCCAGGGCTCGCCGCGGGCGTCGGAGGCGGTGAAGATGCCACCTGTCCATTCGGCCCGGTGCGCGGGGATCATTGCCTGCACCTCGGAACGGGTCAGCATCCGCGTGTCGAGCTGGTGCTCCCTTGCATGGGGCAGCCAGCGCTCGAACCGCGCCAGATCCGCCGGCCCGTTGGCGAGATAGAGCACGCCCTCGCGGCGGAAGCCCACCGCCTCGGGACCGGCCTCGGTCGCAAGACCCTCCCAGAGCCGGCTCGCCTCGACCATGATCGGCAACTCGTCGGGGTCGCGCCCCTGCTGGCGGATCCAGCCCCAGTTGCGCGAGGACTGTTCGCCCGCGATGCGGCCCTTCTCGACAAGGGCGACCTTGAGCCCGCGTTCGGCCGCATAGAGCGCGGTGCAGACGCCGATGACACCGCCTCCGATCACCACGACGTCGACGCTACCGGGCGGCGGGCCGGGGTGGGCGACGGGCGTTGCCTCCGAGATCGGGAAGGTCAATCTCCAAGCTCCGCGAGCAGCCTTTCCATGAAGGCCTGCCCGGCCTGAAGCTGCGCGATCTCGATGAACTCGTCGGCCTGGTGGGCCTGGGCGATGTCGCCGGGACCGCAGACCACCGCCGAATAGCCGCGCGCCTGGAAGTGACCGGCCTCCGTGCCGTAACTGACGACGCTCTGCCCGTTGTCGCCCGTGAGCCGCCGCGCCAGCTGCTCGGCCTCGCCGTCCGTCTCGGGCTCGAGCGGGGAGAGCCAGAAATAGGGGGTGACGTCGATCCGTGCCTCGCGCCGCACCCTCTGCATCTGGGCCTGTACCTCGGCCACCTTCTCGCGGTAGCGCGCCTCCCAGTCGGTCATCCGCTCGCCGGGAACCACGCGAAAGTCGAAGCCGAAGCTGCAATCGCCCGCGGTGATGTTGTGCGCCGTTCCACCCTCGATCTGGCCGATGTGGAGCGTTGTCCAGGGCGGATCGAACACCGCGGCGAGGGGGTTCGGCTCGGCCGCGCGATTGGCCGCGTTCACCTCGTTGGCCCAGACGATCAGCTTGCCGGCCTCGTGGATCGCCGAGACGCCGGTGTGCATGATCGAGGAATGGACCTCGACACCCTTGATATGGGTATGAAAGCCCATCCCGCCCTTGTGGCCGGTGACGACCTTCATCATCGAGGGCTCGCCCACCAGCACCGCCGAGGCGCGCGGCAGGGCCGCCATCATCGCGTCGATCATCGGCGGCGCGCCGGTGCAGCCGACCTCCTCGTCATAGGAGAGCGCCAGTTGCAGCGGGCGGTTCACGCCACCTTTCGCGGCCTGCACCGCCGCCCAGATCGCCAACGCATCGAAACCCTTCATGTCGGCCGTCCCGCGCCCGTATAGGCGCCCGTCACGTTCGGTCACCGCCCAGGGATCGGAGGACCAGTCCTGGCCGTCGACGGGCACCACATCGGTATGACCCGACAGGATCACCCCGCCCGCGACCTCGGGCCCGACATGGGCGAAAAGCGCCGCCTTGGTGCCTTCGGGGTTGAAGACGCGGGTGATGTGGATGCCGTAGTTCGCCAGATATTCCTCGACCCAGTCCACCAGTGCGAGGTTGCTGTCGCGGCTCACTGTCGGGAAGGCCACGAGTTTTTCGAGAATCTGGCGCGGCGTCAGGTCGCGAACCATGGCGGGCGGCTCCGGGTTGTTGGTGCGCGACCCTGCGTGGCGCCCGCGCCGCGGTCAAGGGGCGCTGCATTTCCGGGCAACCGCCTGACCGTGCGGCAGCAAACCGGAATGATGCTTGCGGGAAGGCCGGTTCGTGCTAACAGTTTATGAAAATTGCGCGGCGGGTCTCGACCCAGACGGGCCACAACAAGAAAAAGCAAGCACACGGGGAGCCTTGCATGCCCGACGGGGCGCAGAACGTCCTTGATGTCAGGGGCCTGAAGACCGTTTTCAGGACGCGCGGGGGCGAGATTCACGCCGTGAACTCGGTGAGCTTCGAGCTGAAGCCTGGAGAGCTTTTGGGGGTCGTGGGCGAAAGCGGTTCCGGCAAGTCGGTCACGATGATGTCGCTGATCGGGCTGCTGCCGTCGCCGCCGGCCGAGGTGCGCGAGGGTGAGGTGCTTTTCGATGGCACCGACCTGCTCAAGTGCTCGCCCGACCGGCTGCGCGACGTCAGGGGCGGCAAGATCGGGTTCGTGTTCCAGGACCCGATGACCTCGCTCAACCCGGTGTTCAACGTGGGGTTCCAGATCATGGAGCCGCTGCGGCGGCACATGGGCCTGTCGAAGGCCGCGGCGCAGACCCGGGCGGCAGAACTTCTCGACCTCGTGGGCATCCCCGATGCGCGGCGTCGGCTCTCCGACTTTCCGCACCAGTTCTCGGGCGGGATGCGTCAGCGCGTGATGATCGCCATCGCGCTTGCCTGCGACCCCAAGGTGCTGATCGCCGACGAGCCGACCACCGCGCTCGACGTCACGATCCAGGCGCAGATCCTCGAATTGGTGCGCGACCTGCGGCGCAAGCTGGGCATGGCAATCGTCTGGATCACACACGACCTCGGCGTGATCGCGGGGATCGCGGACCGGGTGATGGTGATGTACGGCGGCCAGGTCGCCGAGCAGGCCCCGGTCAAGGAGCTCTTCGCCAACCCGCAGCACCCCTACACGCGCGCGCTCCTGCAGACCATTCCGCATGTGCGGGGCGAACGTGCGGCGCGGCTCAACGTGATCGAGGGGCAGCCGCCGATCCTTTCCGCTGCGCCCTCCGCCTGCCCGTTCTCGGCCCGCTGCCCTCAGGCCTTCGACCGTTGCCGCCGCGAGAACCCCCATAGGATTCCGGTAAGCCAGGGCCACGACGTCGCCTGTTTCTGGGACCCGTCGACGGGAGAGCCTCGCCATGTTTGACGCTCCGCAGGACACCCGCAAGCTCGTCGAGGTCCGCGACCTCAAGATCCACTTCCCCATCTTCGCGGGCCTGTTCCGTCGCCGCGCCGGCGAGGTGAAGGCGGTCGATGGCGTGAGCTTCGACATCTACGAGGGCGAGACGCTGGGCCTCGTGGGCGAGTCAGGCTGCGGCAAGTCTACCTGCGGGCGCGCCGTCCTGCGACTTTACGAGCTCACCTCGGGCAGCGTGAAGATAGAGGGCCAGGAGATCGCCGATCTCAGTTCCGAGGATCTGCGCCGGATGCGGCCGCGGATGCAGATGGTGTTCCAGGACCCGCAGGCAAGCCTCAATCCGCGCATGACCGTTGCGGGCATCATCGGCGAGCCGCTGGAGGAACACACTGCGCTGACACGGGCGGAACGGCTCGAGAAGGTCTACGACCTGATGGACGCGGTCGGCCTCAACCGCAACTTCGCCAACCGCTACCCCCATGCCTTCTCGGGCGGGCAGCGCCAGCGGATCGGCATTGCCCGTGCGCTCGCCCTGAACCCCCGCTTCATCGTCTGCGACGAACCCATCGCGGCTCTTGACGTGTCGATCCAGGCGCAGGTGGTGAACCTGCTGGAGGACCTACAGGCGCAGTTCGGGCTGACCTACCTCTTCATCAGCCACGATCTTTCGATGGTCCGCCACATCGCCGACCGGGTGGCGGTGATGTACCTCGGCCGCATCGCCGAGCTTGCCCCGCGCGATGCGCTCTACGAGACCCCGTTGCACCCCTACACCCAGGCGCTCCTTTCGGCCGTGCCCGAACCCGACCCGCGCGAGGAGACGCGGCGGCAGAGGATCATCCTGACGGGCGACGTGCCCTCGCCTTCGAACCCGCCGCCGGGATGCAGCTTCTCGACCCGCTGCCCGAAGGTGATGGACATCTGCCGCCGCGAGCCGCCCGCCTACCGGGCGGTCGCGCCGGGCCACCATGTTGCCTGCCACCTCTACAACGATCCCCTGGCCAGCCCGGAGAAGGCTGCCCTCGAGGTATCGAGCAAACCACAAACCAGTCCCCAACAAGGAGTGTAAGATGAAACTCAGATCAGCCCTGATGGGCGCCTCCGCCCTCGCGGCGATGGCCTTGCCCGCATTCGCCGAACGCGGCGCCGACGGCCAGGTGAACATCCTGTACTGGCAAGCGCCCTCGATCCTGAACCCCTACCTTTCCTCAGGCACGAAGGACGTGGAATCCGCATCCATGATCCTCGAGCCGCTCGCGGGCTTCGACCAGAACGGCGAGCTGTATCCGCGCCTCGCGCAGGAAATCCCGACCATCGAGAATGGCGGGTTCTCGGACGATCTCACCACGATCACCTGGAAGCTGCAGGACGGCATGCTGTGGTCGGACGGCTCGCCGGTTTCGTCGGCCGACGTGATCTTCTCGTGGGAGTATTGCACCCATCCCGAAGGCGGCTGCGCGCAGGCGGCCCGGTATGAAGGGGTGCAATCCGTCGAGGCGATCGACGACCTGACCGTCAAGGTGACGTTCACCTCGCCCAAGCCGAACCCCTACCAGGCCTTCGTCGGCTCGACCTCGCCGATTCTCCAGAAGGCGCAGTTTGCAAACTGCCTCGGCGCGGCCGCGCCCACCTGCACCGATGCCAACTTCCGTCCGATCGGCACCGGTCCGTTCGTCGTGACCGAGTTCCGCCCCAACGACGTGATCACGATGGCGGCGAACCCGAACTACCGCGACCCCGCCAAGCCGCGCTTCGCGACGGC
>CAZOHN010000050.1:0-8308 GCA_964579325.1 uncultured Rhodobacterales bacterium | reverse complement strand
AAGGGCGGCGGCGATGCGGCGGCGGCGGGCCGGGCCGTGCTCGAGACCGGCGAGTTCGACTATGCCTGGAACCTCCAGCTTGCGCCCGACGTCATCGCCGGCATGGCTGCGGCCGGAAAGGGCACCGTCGTGAACGCCTTCGGCACGCTCGTCGAGCGGATCGAGATGAACATGACGAACCCGTCGCCCGACCTGCCAGAGGGCGAGCGGTCGACCACAAAGCACGCGCATCCTTTCCTCACCGACCTCAACGTCCGCAAGGCGCTGTCGATGGCGATCGACCGCAACTTGCTGGTCGAGATCGGCTACGGATCTGCCGGAAGGCCGACCTGCAACCTCGTCCCCGCTCCGGCGATGTTCGCCTCGGACAACACCGACTGCCTGACGCAGGACATGGACGGCGCCCGCGCACTCCTGGAGGAATCCGGCTGGACGCTCGGGGCCGACGGCGTTCGCACCAAGGACGGGATGCGGCTGTCGATCCTCTACCAGACGTCGACCAACGCGGTGCGCCAGGACTTCCAGGCTGTCATCAAGCAGTGGTGGAACGAAATCGGCGTCGAGGTCGAGCTGAAGAACATCGACGCCTCGGTCTACTTCGGCGGCGATCCGGGCAGCCCGGACACGTTCCAGAAGTTCTACGCCGACGTCGAGATGTACGCCAACAACTTCGACGGCACCGACCCCGAGCCCTACCTCGCGCAGTACCTGTGCTCGAAGATCCCCGGGCCCGAGAATGGCTGGCAGGGAGAGAACATCAATCGCTTCTGCGACCCGGCCTATGATGCGCTGGTGGCGGAACTTGCTCAGACCGGCGAGATCGAAGCTCGGGCGGAGCTGTCCAAGCGGCTGAACGAGATGCTGACCAAGGACAGCTATGTGATCGTTCCGCTGGTGGACCGTGGCCGGAACTCGGCACACTCCAACACGCTCGGCGGCGTTGTCCTGAATACCTGGGACAGCGAACTCTGGAACGTGGCCGACTGGTACCGGATGCAGTAATCCGCATCCCTCGGGTGGGCAGCAGTGCCCACCCTGCCCCCTTGATTTCCCGCGGTCCAACTCCCCGAGGCGCCGGCAGATGCTGACCTTCACGTTCCGACGATTGCTGGCGGCCATCCCGACCTTGCTGTTCATCAGCCTCGTGATCTTCCTGCTTCTGGAAGCCGCGCCGGGTGATCCGCTGGCGGACCAGCCGCTTACGGTGCCGCCGGAAGTGCGCGAGAAGATGCGCGTGGCACTCGGCCTCGACCAGCCGTGGTACTGGCGATATCTGCTCTGGCTGAACCAGTTCTTCGTCGTCGAACCCTCGTACTGGGTGAAGTCGGCGACCGGCTGGATGCCGACCGACGGGCTCGAGCGGCTGATCGGCTGGATCACCGGCAACGACGCCTTCATCTACCCGGTCGAGCGCACCGTCTCCTGGCAGTTCCGGGCGCCGGTGTTCGACGTGATCTGGCAGCGGATGCCCCAGACCCTCACGGTGGTCGGTGTCGCCTACCTGATCGGCGTTCTGATCGCGCTGCCGATCGGCATCATCTCCGCCTACCGGCAATACTCCTGGTTCGATCAGATCGGCACCTTCATCTCGATGATCGGCTTCTCGGTGCCGACCTTCTTCACCGGCGTCCTGCTGATCGTGGTATTCGCCATCGAGCTGAACTGGTTTCCCTCGGTCTACGACACGACACTGCGCGTCACCGACTGGGATTCCTTCGTCAGGCAGCTGCGCCAGATGGCGATGCCGGTTGCGGTGCTCGCACTCTTCAACGCGGCGCAGATCAGCCGCTTCATGCGGGCCTCGATGCTCGACAACCTCAATCAGGACTACGTGCGCACCGCCCGCGCCAAGGGCCTGCGCGAACGGACCGTGGTGCTTCTGCACGTTCTGCGCAATTCGCTGATCCCGGTCGTCACGGTCATCGCACTTGGCGTGCCATCGATCTTCGGCGGTGCGATCATCACCGAGCAGGTGTTCAAGGTGAACGGGCTGGGCCAGGCGCTGATCGGCGCGATCTACGCCAACGACCTGCCGATGGTGCAGACGCTTACGTTCATCTTCGCGATCCTGATCGTGATGTTCAACCTCGTGGCCGACATCCTCTACGGCCTCCTCGACCCGAGGATCCGCTATGACTGACGCGACGTTGCCGCCGGAAGCCCCCAAGCCCTTCACCGTCGAGGCCGCCCTGAAGCCGCCGCGCAACCAGTGGTGGGATGTCTGGGACCAGTTCAAGACGCACAAGGGCGCGCTCTTCGGCCTGATCATCTTCGGGATCATCGTCTTCGCCGTGGTCTTCGGCCCGTTCTTCTGGCGCGTGTCGCCGACGGCCATGCCTTCGGGTGCGGTCGACCTTCTCAGGATGCGCAACCAGGGACCGAGCCTTGCGCACCCCCTGGGTACCGACCAGCTTGCCCGAGACATGCTCGCGCGGATGATGGCGGGCGGGCGGGTGTCGCTTGCGGTGGGGCTGACGGCGATGCTGCTGAGCCTCGTGCTTGGCACGCTGATCGGGGTCCTCGCGGGCTACTTCCGGCGGCTCGATGGCCTTCTGATGCGGTTCACCGACCTGTTCCTTGCGCTGCCGCTCCTGCCGCTTCTGCTCGTGATGGTGATGTTCTTCCGCGAGCCGCTGTCGCGGCTCTACGGGCCCGAGATGGGCACCTTCATCCTGATCGTCTTCGCCATCGGCGCGACCTCGTGGATGCAGACGGCGCGGATCGTGCGCGGCGACGTGCTGGCGCTCAAGGAGCGCGAGTTCGTGCTGGCCGCGAGGTCGATCGGTACGCCTTCGCGGCGGATGATCACGCGGCACCTGCTGCCCAACGTGATGAGCCCGATCATGGTCTCGGCCACGCTCGGCATCGCCAATGCGATCATCACCGAGTCCGCGCTGTCGTTCCTGGGCCTCGGCTTTCCGCCCGACTTCCCGACCTGGGGCCGGCTTCTGTTCGACGCGGTCGACTACATCCGCGACTACCCCGAACGGGTGATCTGGCCGGGCGTCGCCATCTCCCTCGTGGTTCTGTCGGTCAACTACATCGGCGACGGGCTGCGCGACGCGCTCGACCCGCGCATCCGGGGCCGGTGAGCGGCACGCTCGCGATAGACCCGCTGACGCCCGACCGGGCGGACGACCTCGTGCGACTGTTTCAGGCCGACAGCGTCTGCCGGGGCTGCTGGTGCCAGTTCTGGCGGATGGAACGCAAGGATTTCAACGCTGCGTCGCAGGACGAAAAGCGCGCAGCCTTTCTGGCGCGGATCGCGCAAGGTTCCCGACCGCCTGGCCTGATCGCCTCGGATGCCGACGGTCCCGCCGCCTGGGTGCAGATCACTCCCCGGGAGGACCTCTCCCGCTTCCAGCGCGTCCCTACCGCCCGCCCGGCAGCCGATACCCCTGCCGGGACCTGGGCGCTGTCGTGCTTCTTCATCCGCAAGGACCTGCGCCGCCGTGGCCTGATGGCCGCCCTCGCGACCGCCGCCTGCAGCTTTGCCGCCTCGCGCGGTGCCACCGCGGTAGAGGCCGCGGCCCGCCGCCCCGGCGGCTCGCTGATGTGGGGTGCGGGGTTCGAAGGCTTCGTGCCGGCGCTGACCCGCGCGGGCTTTGCCGAGATCGAGGATCGGACCCCGCAAAGGGTGCTGATGCGCTGGGTGCCGGGCTGAACGGGCAGGACTATCCGAAGGCGAGTGCCTCGACCTCGACGAGGAAGACCGGGGCCGCAAGTCCCGCGACGACCACGTAGGTCGCGGCCGGAGGTGGCGCCTTGCCGATCCACGCATCGCGCCGCGCCCGATAGAGCGCCACCGCCTCTGCCGAGGGATCGGTCGCATAGACCGTCAGCCGCATCAGGTTCTTGCGCTCCATCCCCGCCGAACGGAGCGCGGTGTCGATGTTGGCGAGGCACTGGTCCAACTGCGCGGCAAAGCCCTCTGCGACTGTTCCGTCCGCGCGCACGCCGAGCTGCCCCGAAAGCGTCAGGAACCGCCCCGTCCCATCGGAGATCGCACAGTGGCTGTAGCGCGAGGCGGGTGCCGCAAGGCCGTCGGGGTTCCAGACCCGCACGCCTGTCATGTGACCGCCGCCCGACGCTTGTACTCGGTGCGATCCCACAAGGCCCCCCGCATGACCTGCGCCAGCGTCTCGACCGCACGCTCGACGTCGCGCAGGCCTATGTAGAGCGGCGTGAAGCCGAAGCGCAGGATGTCGGGGGCGCGGAAATCGCCGATCACGCCATGGGCGATCAGCGCCTGCATGATGGCGTAGCCCTCGGGGTGGCGGAAGCTGACTTGGCTGCCGCGTTCGTCGGGGTTGCGAGGGCTTGCGAGGATCAGGTCCTCGCACTCGCGCTCGACCCCGTCGATGAAGGCTTCCGTCAGGTGGATTGACATTCGCCGTACGTCGCGGATGTCGGCGATGTCCCAGACGTCGAGCGCGGCATCGAGCGCCGCGAGTTGCAGGATCGGCGGGGTGCCGACGCGCATCCGGTCGATGCCTCGGCCGGGGCGATAGTCGAGATCGAAGGCGAAGGGGGCTTCGTGTCCGAGCCAGCCCGAAAGCGCGGGCCGGGCAGTTTCGGCATGTTGCGGGGCGACGTAGATGAAGGCCGGGCCGCCGGGACCGGAGTTGAGGTACTTGTAGCTGCACCCCACCGCGAAGTCGGCGCCACTGCCGGCAAGGTCCACCGGGAAGGCGCCTGCGGAATGGGCGAGGTCCCAGACCGCAAGCGCACCCATGGAATGGGCCTTCGCGGTCAGCCGCGCCATGTCGTGTCGGCGACCGGTGCGGTAGTCCACTTCGGTCAGCATCACGACGGCCACGCTGTCGTCGATCGCCGCTTCCACCGCCTCGGGCGCAACCTTGCGCAACTCGAACCCCTCGCCCAGCGTCCGCACGAGGCCGTCGGCGATGTAGAGGTCGGAGGGGAAATTGCCGGTGTCGGACAGGATCACCCGGCGGCCCGGGTTCATCTCGAGTGCCGAGGCAAGCGCCTGGTAGACCTTGATCGACAGGGTGTCGCCCATCACGACCGTGCCGGGCGCGGCTCCTACCAGGCGCGCGATCCGGTCGCCCACCCTGCGCGGAAGGTCCATCCATCCCGCCCGGTTCCACCCGGTGATGAGCATTTCGCCCCATTCGTCCACGACCGCCGTCCGTACCCGTTCCGCCGCCCCGACAGGCATCGGCCCCAGCGAGTTGCCGTCGAGATAGGTGATACCGACGGGAATGTGGAACATGGCCCGCGTCGCGTCGAAATCGGTCGCCATCGCTTCCTCCGTGCTGTTGTCTCCGTCCTGCCCGCGTGCGGGCCTTGGGTCAAGAAGACTGCTCAGAACTGCCCGCCGGCGATCTCGATCGCCTGGCCGTTGACGCTCTCCGACCCCGGGCCGCAGAGCCACATCGCCGCTGCAGCGATTTCGTCGGGTGCGATCAGGCGGCCATGCGGGTTCGCGCCCGCCACCACCTCCGTAGCCTCCGCCTCGGTCATGCCGGTGCGCTCCATCACCCGGGCGATGTTAACCGGCACGATGTCGGTATCGACATAGGCCGGGCAGAGCGCGTTGAAAGTGACCGGCTGGCCGAGGTGGTCGGCCGCAAGCCCCCGCATCAGCCCGATCAACCCGTGTTTGGAGGCTGTGTAGGCCGGAGCGCCGCGCAGCCCCTTGATACCTGCGATCGACGAGATCGCGACGACGCGGCACCAGTCGTCGCGCCCGCGCGCGGCCAGCACTGCGCGGACACACAGGAATGCGCCGTCGAGATTGATCGCCATTGTCCTTCGCCAGTCGGCGAGGGCCATGTGCTTGATCGCGCTCGGCTCGGCGAGGCCCGCATTGGCGATCAGGATCGCCACAGGTCCGCGCGCCGCCACTGCCTGCGCGAAGCCGGCCTCGACCGAGGCCTCGTCGGCCACGTCCATCGCCAAAGGGTGTAGCCCGGGCCCGGCGGCAGCCTCGAGCACATCGCGTCGGCGCCCCGCGATTGTCACCTCGGCCCCGGCCTCGGCGAGCGCCTGCGCAATGGCAAGCCCGATCCCCGTCCCGCCACCCGTCACCAGCGCATGACGCCCCCGAAACATCGCCGCCTCCCTGCCCGCCCGCCAGACTGCTCGCCAACCCAACCCTTGCGCCCGACCCGTCCAAGGTCAACCGTTGCGCCGCGCCGCGCTGGGCGGCAGGATAATGGAACCTGCCAGAAGGATGCACCGTGTTCGGCCTGACCCCTCGCCAACTGGCCGATCTGCCCCCGGTCTGGCTCGCCATCTTCGCGGCGACTTCCTGGGCCTTCGCCCGGATACTCCCGCCGTCGGGTCTCGGCGCGTCGGGCCTCTGGGCGGGCCGCGTGCTGATCCTTCTCGGCCTCGTCCTGTTCGCTCTCGCGCTGACCGAGTTCCGACGCCATCGTACCACCGTCATCCCCCACAAGGGTGCCTCGGCACTTGTCACGAGCGGCATCTACCGGCTCTCGCGCAACCCGATCTACCTCGGCGATGCGCTGATCCTGGCCGGGCTCTGCCTCGCTTGGGACTGCCTGCCCGCACTCGCCCTCGTTCCGGCCTTCATGTTCCTGATTTCAAATCGCTTCATCCGCCCCGAAGAGGATCGCCTCCGGACCGCATTCGGCCCGGACTTCGACACCTGGGCGACCCGGACGCGACGCTGGATATGACTTTCCGTGAGCGGCTTGTGAAATATTCTTTCGCCCTGTATGTGACTTCGGCCTGTCAAGGGCCATATTCCGCCACGCGGCCACGGAGAGGGGGATATCTGACGTGAAGATCGGTGCACCGAAGGAGATCTTCGAGGGCGAGGCGCGGGTTGCGCTGACGCCTCAAAGCGCGCTCGACCTCAAGAAGCTGGGCCATGACTGCGTCATCGAAAGCGGCGCGGGCGAGGCGGCAGGCTTCTACGACGACGCCTACAAGGCGGCCGGGGTCGAGGTGGTGAAGACCGCAGCGGCGCTGTGGAAGACCGCCGAAGTTGTCGTGAAGGTGCGCCCGCCGACGCCGGAAGAGGCCAAGAAGCTCTCCAAGGGCCAGACGCTGATTTCCTTCTTCTGGCCCGCGCAGAGCGCGGACCTGCTGAAGATCGCCGAGGGCAAGGGCGCCACCGTGGTCGCGATGGACATGGTGCCCCGCATCTCTCGCGCGCAGAAGATGGACGCGCTGTCGTCGATGGCGAACATCGCGGGCTACCGCGCGGTGATCGAGGCCGGCAACAACTTCGGCCGCTTCTTCACCGGGCAGGTGACCGCTGCGGGCAAGGTCCCGCCCGCAAAGGTGCTAGTTGTTGGCGCGGGCGTCGCTGGCCTCGCCGCAATCGGCACGGCCACCAGCCTCGGTGCGATCACCTACGCCTTCGACGTGCGCCCGGAAGTGGCGGAGCAGATCGAATCCATGGGCGCGGAGTTCGTGTTCCTCGAGTTCGAGGCCACGCAGGACGGTGCGGCGACGGGTGGCTACGCAGCCCCCTCCAGCCCCGAGTTCCGCGAAAAGCAGCTCGCCAAATTCCGCGAGCTCGCCCCCGACATCGACATCGTGATCACCACCGCGCTGATCCCGGGCCGGCCCGCGCCGAAGCTCTGGACCGAGGACATGGTCAGGATGATGAAGCGCGGCAGCGTCATCGTCGACCTCGCGGCCGAGCGCGGCGGCAACTGCGACCTGACCGTACCCGACGAGAAGATCGTCACCGACAACGGCGTGACCATCGTCGGCTACACCGACTTCCCCTCGCGCATGGCGGCCCAGGCTTCGACGCTCTATTCGACCAATATCCGCCACATGCTGACGGATCTCACGCCGGGCAAGGATGGCGTGATCGTCCACAACATGGAGGACGACGTCATCCGGGGCGCGACCGTCACCCACGACGGAGCGATCACCTTCCCGCCGCCACCGCCCAAGGTGCAGGCTATCGCCGCCGCGAAGCCGAAAGATAAGCCCAGGGAACTGACGCCCGAGGAGAAGCGGGCCAAGGAGATGGCCGAGTTCAAGGTTCAGACCCGCAACCAGGTCGGCCTGCTTGTGGGTGGCGGTGCGCTCGTGCTACTCGCGGGTCTCTTCGCTCCCCCCTCGTTCATGCAGCACTTCATCGTGTTCGTGCTTGCGGTCTTCGTGGGCTTCCAGGTCATCTGGAACGTCTCCCACTCGCTGCACACGCCGCTGATGGCGATTACCAACGCGATCTCGTCGATCATCATCCTTGGCGCGCTGATGCAGATCGGCTCGACCTCGTACCTCGTGATCCTGCTCGCGGCGCTGTCGGTCTTCATGGCCGGCATCAACATCGTCGGCGGCTTCATGGTCA
>CAZOHN010000049.1:730-18517 GCA_964579325.1 uncultured Rhodobacterales bacterium | reverse complement strand
CTCCTGATAGTAATGCAGGTTGTGCCAGGTGAGCAGCATCGAGGCGATGATCTCGCCTGCCCGGAACACATGGTGCAGATAGGCCCGCGAATAGCCCCGGCAGGCCGGACAACCACACGCCTCGTCCAGCGGGCGCGGATCGTCGGCATGGCGGGCGTTCTTGATGTTCACCTGTCCGCGCCGCGTCCAGGCCTGCCCCGTGCGCCCCGACCGCGATGGCAGCACGCAGTCCATCATGTCGATGCCCCGCTTCACCGCGCCCACGATGTCGTCAGGCTTGCCCACGCCCATCAGGTAGCGCGGCTTGTCCTGCGGCAGAAAGTCGGTCGCATAGTCGAGCACGCCGAACATCGCCGCCTGCCCCTCGCCCACCGCAAGACCGCCCACGGCGTAGCCATCGAAGCCGATGGCCCTCAGCGCCTCGGCACTCTCCTGCCGCAACGCGCGCGTCACGCCGCCCTGCATGATCCCGAAGAGGGCGTGCCCCGGCCGTTCGCCGAAGGCCGCCTTCGACCGTTCGGCCCACCGCATCGACAGCCGCATCGAGGCCGCTACCTTCGCCTCGTCCGCCGGCAGGGCCGGGCACTCGTCGAAGCACATCACGATGTCCGAGCCCAGCAGCCGCTGGATCTCCATGCTGCGCTCGGGGCTCAGGTGGTGCTTCGACCCGTCGACGTGCGATGCGAACGTCACTCCCTCCTCGGTCAGCTTGCGCAGGTCGGCAAGGCTCATCACCTGGAACCCGCCCGAGTCCGTCAGGATCGGCCGGTCCCAGTTCATGAACCGGTGCAGCCCGCCCAGCCGCGCCACCCGCTCGGCACCGGGGCGCAGCATAAGGTGGTAGGTGTTTCCCAGAAGGATGTCCGCGCCCGTCGTGGCCACGCTTTCGGGCAGCATCGCCTTCACCGTCCCCGCCGTGCCCACCGGCATGAAGGCAGGCGTGCGGATTTCCCCGCGCGGCGTACGGATCACGCCCGTGCGGGTGGCGCCGTCGGTGGCAAGGAGGTCAAAGGCAAAGCGCTCGGTCATGGGCGCTGCCAATAGCAGCCCACCCCTGCTCCGGAAAGCCATTGCCCCGGGATTGTGGATCCGCTGGCACGGACCAGCGAATTGCACAATCCAGAGTTGTAAAAATCTTCCGGAGCGTGTATTATGGTCGGATAGTTTGGTTCAATCGATTTATTCCCGGAGGCTCGCATGATCGAAGCCATTCCCCTCATCTGCATGATCGGCGGCGTCCTCGCGATGCTGGGCGGCGTTGCCTTCCTCTTCAAGCAGAAGGTCGTCGTCGACGCCGAAGGGCATGTCACAGAGGTCGAAATCCCCTTCTTCGGCAAGATCCGCTCGAACTACCCCTCCGTCGGGATTGCCCTCATCGGCGCGGCACTTTCGGCCTACACGCTCGAACAGACCTCGCAGACCTCGCCCAAGGTCGATTTCCTCGCCCAGGTCCGCAGCGGCGAGGCGCAGGCGAGCCCGCTTCCCTTCCATATCGGGGTCGTCCCGCAGGAGTATTTCCGGGCCGGGATGTTCAACAGCGACGGGGTCGGACAGATCGGGTTCAACGTGGATGCCGGCAAGGATTATCAGGTCGTCATCCTGCGTCCGATCGAGGTGACCACCAACCGCGTCCTCTATCAGTCGATCTACGGGCCCGCGCTCTACGAAGACGACAAGCTGCATTTCACGGAGGAACTGAGATGACCCTTCGCCTGCACTCTGCCAGCGTCCCGGTCGTGCTCGCCCTTGCGTTGTCTCCGGCGTTCTCGTCCGTGGCGCGGGCCGGCGACGCCGTGACGATAGACGGCAGCGCCACCCTCGTGACCGGCGAAGTCCGAAGCACGGGGATGACCGGCATCGTGGGCTATCCGGTGATCATCTCCAATGCCGGGGGCTGGACGGACGATGCAACCGGACTCGTCACCTTCACCGACGAGAAAGGCATCTTCCGCGTCGAGGGTCTTGCGCCGGGCAGCTACGTCGCCGTGCCGGGCACCGCCCCGGACGAAGCGATCGCGTTCGAGGTTCCCGTGCCCCCCGCGACCGCTCAGGACCGCAAGTTCTGGCAGCTCGGACGCGACGTGAAGGACGCGACGGCGAATGTGGAGGTGCCGCTCGAGACCTTCGTGATCCCACCGGGCCCCGTCAGCAATTAGCGGAGGCGGGACCCGTTCGGACCGGTGCGCATCTACTGCGCGAGCGGAGGCCCGGTGAACTCGGCCTCGATCTCGAACCGCACAAGGTCGCCCACGCCAAGGGTCTCGCCCGGCGGCGGTACGCCAAAGGGCATCCCGAAGGCCGTCCGGCTCATGCTGCCCTCTGCCGACACCCGATGCGAGCGTTCGGGTCGAAGGGATGCCCGGCATACCCGCCGTTGAAGCGGACCAGCATCGTTGCCGGCCGCGTCATGCCATTGAGCGAAAGAACACCCGTCCCCTCGGCGGTCAGCGGTCCGGTCAACTCGACGGTCTCGGACACGAAGGCGATCTCCGGGTGCTCGGCCAGCCGGAACCACGGCTCGGCCATCAGCGTTTCCCGGAACCCCTCGGGCGGGGTCGGGGTCTGGAGCGAGGCGACCTCGATCTGCGCCTCGAGGCGCGCCGACTCCGGGTCTGCCGGATCGGGTTCCAGCGTCGCGTCGAAGCGTCCGAAGCTTGCGAGGTAGTCCGAGAACCCGATGTGGGTCACGCGGACGATCAGCGTCGCGTGGTAGGGGTCGAGCCTGCATGTTCCCAGCGGAAGCGGGCCTTCGACGGGCGGCGGTGCCTCCTGAGCGGTCACGGCCGTCGCCGTCGCGAGGCCCCCGGCAGAGCAAGCGCCTGCCACATCATTCCGACACCCCGGCACGTTCGTCCACCAGTCGCTCGAAGCCGCCCCGCATCATGCGCATACCGTCGAAGGACATCGTGCCTGGGTCGTTCATGCGCGGATCGTCCAATAGCCTGGCCATGGCCGCGTCGCAGGTCTCCCGGTCGGCCCATTCCATCCAGCTGAACACGACGGCGTCGCCGGGTTCGAACCGGGCCGCCATCGGGAAGGAGGTGACCTTTCCCTCCGGCACGTCGACGCCCCAGGTCTCGACCATGCACAGGCAGCCGTACTCCTCGAAGAGCGGCCAGACCTCTCGGGCAGTTGCGCGGTAGGGTTCGCGGTTGCCCGCCGGAACCGCCAGAAGGTACCCCTGATGGTAGCTCATCGCGCCATCTCCGGCGCAAACCGGCCCGGGACCATCCTGCGCCGTGTAGGGACGGAGCACGATCGGGACGGAGCACGACTGGCTTCTTCGCTCGGGCGTCATTCCGGCGGAGGCCTGCCGGAGAAGGCACGGGGGCCGGTCGCACGACAGCCCGGCGCGATGACGATGCACGGATCGTGTCACGGACCGTATAGGGTGTTCGGACCGGCCCTGCTTGACTAGATCCGTATCGGGCCAAGGCTCTGCACCGCTCCGCCGACAGCTTGGCGCCAGCAGACTTCTGAACATCGTCAGCACCTCGTCAGGGCGCCCTCCTGCCTCCCCTGGAACTGCGCTTGCCTCCCCCGAATGGGGGACTGGACAACGCCGGGCCACCGATTCACCCTGACCCGCGCGTAAGGACGAGGGCGAGGGCGAGGCCATGGAAACGATCTCCGAGAATGTCAGCCATGGGGGAGTTCAGGGCGTCTACGCGCACCAGTCTTCCGCGACCGGCACAAAGATGACTTTCGGCCTCTACCTGCCGCCGGCCGCGCGACGGATGCAGGTCCCGGTGCTGTGGTATCTGTCAGGCCTGACCTGCACGCATGAGAATGCGATGGTGAAGGCCGGCGCCCAGGGCTTTGCGGCGCAGCAGGGAATTGCACTCGTCTTTCCTGACACTTCGCCGCGTGGCGACGGGGTCGCCGATCACGCCGACTATGATCTTGGACAGGGCGCGGGCTTCTACCTCAACGCCACCGAAGCGCCGTGGGCCCCGCATTTCCGGATGTGGGACTACATCGCCGAGGACCTCCCCCGCGCGCTCTTCGCCGCCTTCCCTCTTGACGAGGAGCGGCAGGCGATCACCGGGCATTCGATGGGCGGGCACGGCGCGCTGACGCTGGCGATGCGCCAGACCGGGCGGTTCCGCTCGGTTTCGGCCTTCGCGCCGATCGCGAACCCCACCGGGTCGGACTGGGGGCGCAAGCAGTTCACCGCCTACCTCGGTTCCGATGAGGCGGGGTGGGAGATGCACGACTCGTCCGTCCTGATGCGCGATCACGGGTTCGCAGGCGAGGTGCTTGTCGACCAGGGGACCAAGGACCAGTTCCTCCACCTGTTGAAACCCGAGGTTCTCGCGGCCGAAATGGCCCGCCGCCGGCAACCCGGCGCCTTCCGCTTCCGGCAGGGCTATGACCACTCCTACTTCTTCGTGAACAGCTTCATCGAGGACCACATCGCCTTCCACGCCCGCCACCTCGCATGACGGCGCTCCTCGAGAAGCTCGCCCCGATCCTGCCCGCGCGCGACATCGCTGCGGCCGAGGCGTTCTGGGGTAGGCTTGGCTTCAGCACGGTCTACAGCGATGGCGACTACCTTCTGATGAAGCGCGAGGGGGCTGAGGTGCATTTCTTCCGCCACCCCGGTCTCGACCCTTCGGCAAATGATCACGGCGCCTACCTGCGCCCGTCCGACATCGACGCGCTCGACGCCGAATGGGCGGCGCTGGGGCTGCCGTCCGAAGGGATTCCCAGGCTTGACCGTGCCACGGACAAGCCTTGGGGAATGCGCGAACTGGCGCTGCTCGACCCCGACGGCAACCTTGTGCGCGCCGGGCAGGAGCTGCCGCCCGGTAGGGACGGCAGCGGCTGATGGCCGTCTACGTCGATGCCGACGCCTGTCCGGTCAAGGACGAGGCGGTGACCGTGGCGGGGCGGCTGGGCCAGCGTCTCTTCATGGTCTCGAACGGTGGCATCCGCCCCTCTCGCGAGCCGCATGTCGAGATGATCTACGTCTCGCAAGGTGCTGACGAAGCAGACAAATGGATCGCCGAGCGCGCTGGCCCCGGCGACGTGGTGGTGACCACCGACATCCCCCTCGCCGCGAAGGCCGTCGCGGCCGGCGCGGCGGTGCTCAAGCCGAATGGCGAAGCGCTCACGCCCGCCAACATCGGCAATGTCCTTGCGACGCGTGACCTCATGGCCGACCTGCGCGCGGCCGACCCGTTCCGGCAGGGAGGCGGGCGAACCTTCTCCCCGGCCGATCGCTCGCGGTTCCGCGACGCGCTTGACCGCACCCTGCGCGCGGCGACCGCAAGACGAGAGTGACGTGACGCGGGCAGCAGGGCCTAGGCGGGTGCCTCTGGACGCGGGGCGACAAATCCTTATATCTTCACTCGACAATTCCTCCTGCGCCCGAAAGGCCGCCAGATGACCGCCGAAGCCCGCCCGATCGAGGGCCAACCCCTCATCCGTCCCTCCTCGACCGACCACCCGCTCTATGATGCGGTGGTGGCCGCATGCCGGTCGGTCTACGACCCCGAGATCCCGGTCAACATCTTCGATCTCGGCTTGGTCTACACGGTGGACATCTCTGAGGCCGGCGCGGTCACGGTGGTGATGAGCCTCACCGCCCCCGGTTGCCCCGTTGCGGGCGAGATGCCCGGCTGGGTAGCCGATGCGGTCGGCGCTGTGCCCGGTGTCTCTACGGTTGACGTCGAGATCACATGGGAACCGCCCTGGGGTATGGACATGATGTCCGACGAGGCTCGGCTGGAGCTTGGCTTCATGTGAAGATAAAGCCATTTGGCTTTCCATTGAAATGAAAAATCATATGGCTTTTTAATTCGGATGAAAGTCATTTGACTTGTATTGCAGAATGAAAGTCATTAGGCTTTCATCATGGCAGACCCACCACTCCAAGTCGCTCCGGTGGCCGTCCTGACCGGCGACCTGATCGGTTCGACAAAGATCGACCGTGCGCATGTTGACAGGACCATGAGCCTGCTCGGCGACGAAGTGCGCAGGATGGATGCGCCCTGGCACTGGCCCATCGACGGAACCCGCTTCACCCGGTTCCGGGGCGACGGCTGGCAGATGGTCCTGCATACCCCCCACCTCGCGCTCCGCCACGCCCTCTTCCTCATGGCCTATCTGCGCAGCCACAAACTCGCCGTTCCAACCCGGATCGCCATCGGCATCGGAGCGCTTGAGAGCGAGGGCACCGACGATCTGAGCGACGCCGCCGGTGAGGCGTTCGTCACTTCAGGCCGCTGCCTCGATCTGATGGGCGCGCATGAGACGCTGTTCCTCATGGGACAGGAGAAGGCGCAAGGCGACAGCATGGCCGCCGGCCCAATTGTCACCAACGCCGAGAAAGCTGCCGTCGTCATGCTCGACGAACGCCTGTCACGTTGGACCCCCGAACAGGCCGAAGCCGCGGCGCTCTATCTCCACCCGGGCGAACCGACGCTGAAAGACCTCGCCGCAACGCTCGGCATCACGCCGCAGGCCGTGGGCTATCGCGTGCGCGGCGCGGGTGCGCCGGCGATCCGGGAAACCCTGAAACTCCTTGAACCCGGATGGGAGCGAAGGTGGCACCAATGATCGAAACCTTCGTCGCCCTCCTCTTCGCCCATGCGATCGCCGATTTCCTTCTCCAGACCAGGCAGATGGTCGCCCGCAAGCGCGAGCCGCAGGTCCTGCTTGCCCATACCGCCATCGTCGCCGCCACGGCCTGGGCGGCGGTGGGCTTCGCGCTGCACCCGGCCATCGCTGTCCTGGCTCTTCTCCATCTCGCCATCGACGCGCTCAAGCTCTGGGCGCTGGGCGACCGGCTCGGGGGCTACCTCGGCGATCAGGCGCTTCACCTCGCCACCATTGCAGGGGTCGCGACCTGGGTGCCGGGGCTTTACGCCTTCGGGGCCTGGGGCACACCACCCCCTGACCTCAGCATCATCGCCCCGGCACTCGCCGTCCTGCCCGAAGCGATGGCCTACGCAGCCGGAGCAATCATCGCCGCCGTCGCGGGAGGCTACGCGGTCGGAAAGCTCCTCGATCCATTCCTCAAGGCCGAGCCGTCGCTGACCAAGGACTCGCTCAAGGACGCCGGCCGGATCATCGGTCTCGTGGAACGCAGCCTGGCCTTCTTCCTCGTTGTCGTGGGACAGGCCGCCGGCGTGGGCCTGCTGCTCGCGGCCAAGTCAGTGCTGCGCTTCTCGACGGCCAAGGACGACCGCAAGATCTCGGAATACGTCATCGTCGGCACCCTCGCCTCGATCGGCTGGGCGCTGGTAACCGGCTTCGCAACGCTGAACCTTGTCGCACTCGTCCCTTGAGACACCCCCCTGTCCGGCCTACATTGACCGCAAGATCATCCGGAGAGACACCCCCCATGTTCGGCATTCCCGGCAAGCAGGCCGTGACGCTCACCCCCGCCGCCGCGCGCCAGATCGCGCGGCTGATGGAGAAGGGCGACACCCAGGGCCTTCGCATCGGCATCAAGAAGGGTGGCTGCGCGGGCATGGAGTACACCATGGACTACGTGACCGAAGTCAATTCAATGGACGAGGTCGTGGAGCAGGACGGCGCGCGGGTGATGATCGCGCCCATGGCGCAGATGTTCCTGTTCGGCACCGAGATCGACTACGAGACCACGCTGCTCCATTCGGAATTCAAGTTCCGCAACCCGAACGTGACCGAAGCCTGCGGCTGCGGCGAGTCGATCAAGTTCAAGGACGCCGACGAACTTGCGACCGAGCAAGGCCGCGGCTGACAGGAACGGGGCCGATGTCGCATTGACCTGCCCGCCCCCGCGCTGTTGAAAGGGCGCGTACACAATGGCGGGAGGCGGCGATGCGGCGCAAGCTGGCGGCAGGCAACTGGAAGATGAACGGCGACCGCGCGGCGCTTGCCGAGGTGGACGCGCTTGTCGCCCGGTTCCCGGATGCGTCCGTCGGCATCCTGCTCTGCCCCCCCGCCACTCACATCGCCTGGATGCGCGAGAGGATCGGGCAGGAGACGATCCGCGTCGGCGGGCAGGACTGCCACGCCCGGCACCACGGCGCCCACACCGGCGACATCTCGGCCGCGATGCTGGCCGATGCGGGCGCCTCCTGTGTGATCCTCGGCCATTCCGAGCGCCGCGCCGACCACGGCGAGACAGACGAGCTCGTCGCTGCGAAGGTCGAGGCCGCCTGGGCGGCGGACCTGACGGCCATCGTCTGCCTGGGCGAGACCGAGCTCCAGCGCGATGCCGGCGAAACGCTGTCGGTCATCAACCGCCAGTTCGCCGGCTCGATCCCCGAGGGGGCGACGGCGCGGAACACGGTCATCGCCTACGAGCCGGTCTGGGCCATCGGTACCGGCCGCACGCCAACCGAGGAACAGATCGCCGAGGTCCACGCCGCGCTTCGGGCGCAACTGCACCGCCGCTTTCCCGCCGAGGCCGAGGGCATCCGCCTGCTCTATGGCGGTTCGGTCAAGCCGTCGAACGCAGCCGCGATCTTCGCGCTGCCGAACGTCGATGGCGCGCTGGTGGGTGGGGCCTCGCTCAAGGCCGACGATTTCGGAGCGATCATTGCGGCGCTTGAGGCCGCGATCTGATCCGGGCCGAAAGCGACACTGCTCGGTCGCTGGAGCCGCTGACCTGGCGGGCATCCGCAGGGTAGTCGAGGCAAGGGGGCTTGCGCCGGAGGCTCCCGCAGCCATCCCTCCCGCGCGCGAGCCCAAGCATGACCCTCACCGCCTCTCCGGCCCCGGCAATGTCGCCGCTCTCGGCGAACCTCGTCTGCATGGCCTCGATGCTGGTATGGGCGGTCGGGTTGCCGGCGATCGAGATCCTTCTCGACAAGATCGACCCGCTTCCTCTCGCGGCGCTCCGGCTCGGGATGGCCGGGGTGGTGCTCGTGGCGATCTGGCTTGCGGTGGAGGGTGCGCAGACGGTCCGCACTGCGCCCTGGCTGCGCGGCACCTTGTTCGGGACCGTGGGCTTCGGTGCGGGGGTGGTGCTTCTGATCATGGCGCAGGCGCGGACCGATGCCGTTACGGTCGCGGTCATCGCGGCAACCATGCCGGTGGTGGGGATCGGGCTGGAATGCCTGCTCGACGGTCGCCGGCTGACGGCACGCCTGGTCGCGGGCCTCGTCCTCAGCCTCGGCGGCGGGCTAATCGCCTACGCAGCCAAGATCGGTTCGCTGACCCTCGGTGTCGGGGCGGTGGCGGCGCTCGGCTCGGTCCTGTGCTTCACCTGGGCCTCGCGCGCGACAGTCGCGCAGCTCCCGGGGCTCACACCGTTGGGTCGCACCGCGATCACGGTCGGGGGCGGCGCCGTCGTGACGGTGGCGGCTGCCCTCATCGCCGCCGCGCTCGGGGCGCCGGCACCGCTTTGGCAGGACATGGGTGTGCCGGAGTGGTCGGCGCTGGCCCTGTACGGACTCGGCTCGATGGCGCTGAGCCAACTTCTCTGGATCGTTGCCATCGGCCACCTCGGGATCGGCATCGCAAGCCTTCACGGGAATGCCGCGCCGTTCTACGTGATGATCTTCTCGCTTGCCCTAGGAGGAGCGTGGAACGGCCTGCAGGCACTCGGCGCAGTGATCGTGGTGATCGGCGTCGTGATCGCGCAGGGCATGGGGCGAAGGCCGGCAGGTCGCTGACTGCCCCGTCCTCCGGAGGGGCCATCCATTCGGACCATCCATTCGGGCCATCCGTTCGGGCCATCCATTCGGGCCATCCATTCGGGCCAACCATTCGGGCCGTGCCAGACCGCTGGCCGTCTGCTAGGCTCGGTCGCCCGAGGCCCGAAGGACGCCGGCTCCGCAGATGACACAGACCGCCATCGACATCGCCCCGGCGAGCCGGGAGACTCCCCGGTCGCGGCGCAGGCGCAGGTGGCTTTGGTGGGTGCTGTCGCTCCTGCTCGTCGTCGCGGCCGGAACCGGCACACATCGGCAGGCGGAACGCGCCTTCCTGGGCGAGGCGGCGGGTGCGGCAGACACCACCCTTCGGCTCGCCATCGCCACGCTGCGTGGCCAGCTCGAACGGTTCGAACGGCTGCCGCCGCTCATCGCCGACCAGCTGCTGATCCGCGCGCTTGCCGCCAACCCCGAAGACCCGGTCCTTGTGTCACAGGCGAATGCCTACCTCGAGGCCCTCGCCGTCCAGCTCGGCGCGACAGATGTCTACCTGATGGATCGCTCCGGCCTGACACGGGCCGCAAGCAACCACGCCGGCGAGACCTCGTTCATCGGGGGCAACTTCGCGTTCCGTCCCTACTTCACCGAGGCGATTGCGAAGGGCGAAGGCCGGTTCTTCGCGCTCGGCACAACCTCGCTCAAGCGCGGTTACTACTTTGGCGCGCCCGTGCCCGGAGAGGGCGGTTCCCCCGACGGCGTACTGGTGTTCAAGATCGACCTCGATGCGATCGAGGATACCTGGCGGGGCGGTGCCGGCGAGATCGTGGTGACCGACCCCGAGGGCATCGTGTTCCTCTCGAGCCGGGACGATTGGCTGTTTCAGGCGATGGAGGCGCCTACGCCCGAGCGCCGTGCCCGCACCGACGAGACCCGGCGCTATGCCGATACGGCCGTCGGCACGCTGCCGGTGATCCACTCAAGCACCGCCGGCTTCCCGACCGTCGCCTTCCTTTCCGGCGAGCCCGAGAGCCGGACCTATCTGCGCCGCAGCGAGGAAATGCCCGAGGCCCCATGGACCGTCCACGTGCTCGCCGACCGCACCCCGGCCGGGAGACAGGCTCTGACGCTCGCGCTGGCGGTGGCCTTCGCTACCGCATTCGCCACGCTCGCGGCGGCGGCGGTGTCCGAGCGGCGCGCCCGGCTGGCGGAACGAATGCAGATGCAGCAATCCGCCCGCGTCGAGCTTGAGCGGCGCGTGCACGAGCGCACCGCCGAGCTCGCGGCACTCAATACGCGTCTCGCCGGCGAAGTGGCCGAACGCACCGCTGCCGAGGCCGAGCTGCGCCGGACGCAGGCTGGCCTCGTGCAGGCGGGCAAGATGGCCGCGCTTGGGCAGATGTCGGCCGCGCTCAGCCACGAATTCAACCAGCCCCTCGGTGCGATCCGCAACTACGCCGAGAATGCGCTGGTATTCTTCGACCGCAGCCGCGCCGACGACGCCCGGGGCAATGTCGAGCGTATCCTGGGCCTCACCGAGCGTCTCGGCGCAATCAGCCGCAACCTGCACAGCTTCGCCCGCAATCCCGGTCAGCGCCTTGTTGCGGTCAATGTGGGCGAGGTGGTCGCAGCGGCCGCCGAGATCGCCGGGCTCAGGCTCAAGGCCGCCGGGGCGTCGCTCGACTGCGACCTCGCGCCGGATCTGCCAGAAGTCGTCGGCGGGCCGGTGCGGCTGCAGCAGGTGCTGGTGAACCTCATCACCAATGCCGCCGACGCGATCGAGGCGCAGGACGACAGGCGCATCATTCTGAACGCCGGCCGCAAAGGCGAAGACGTCACGATCACGGTCCGCGACTTCGGCCCGGGCGTCCCGCCGGGTCTCATCGAACGGATCTTCGACCCCTTCTTCTCGACCAAGGGGGTCGGCAAGGGACTGGGCCTCGGGTTGTCGATCTCCTACAACATCATCAACGACTTCGGCGGCAGCCTGTCGGTGCGCGTGGCCGAGGGCGGTGGCGCTGAGTTCGTCATTCGGCTGCGCGTCGCCGGGGCCGGGATGCCAGTGGCATGAAGCCCTCCCAAGTTCTCCTTGTCGATGACGACCCGGACTTCCGCGCCTCGACCGCGCAGTCGCTCGACCTTGCCGGCCTTCCGGTCCAGGAATTCGCGCAGGGCGAGAGGGTGCTGGCGCTGGTCGGCTTCGGCTTTCCCGGCGTGGTGGTGACCGACATCCGCATGGCCGGTATCGACGGCCTGTCGCTGATGAACCGCATCCACGACATCGACCGCGACATCCCGGTGATCCTGATCACCGGCCACGGTGACGTCCCGCTCGCGGTGCGCGCGATGCGCGAAGGAGCCTACGACTTCCTCGAGAAACCCTTCGCGACAGCACAACTCACCGAGTCGGTCGCGCGGGCGGCGGAATACCGAAGGCTCGTCCTCGAAAACCGCCTCTTGCGCGCCGCCGCCGGGCAGGCGGATGACCTCGAGCAGCGCCTTGTAGGGCGGTCTGCCGCGATCGTCGACCTGCGCCGGCGCATCCGCACCATAGCGCCGACCGAGGCCGATGTGCTTGTCGTGGGCGAAACCGGCACTGGCAAGGACCTCGTGGCCCGCGCCCTGCACGACCTGAGCCCCCGCGCAAGCCGCCCGTTCATCGCCATCGACTGCGCCGCGCTCCCCGCCGCGCTGATCGAGAGCGAGCTCTTCGGCCACGAGGCCGGTGCCTTCCCCGGCGCGCTCCGCCCGCGCTACGGCAAGTTCGAACACGCGCGCGGCGGCACGGTGCTTCTGGACGACATCGGCTCGATGCCGCCCGAGACGCAGGGCAAGCTGCTGCACGTGATCGAGCGCCGGACGATCACGCGGCTCGGCTCGAACGAGGCGGTGCCGCTCGACGTGCGGTTCCTCGCCACGAGCCGGGTGCCGCTGGAGGAGGAGGCCGCGGCGGGACGGTTCCGGGCCGATCTTCTCTACCGTCTGAACGTTGTCACGCTCACGGTTCCGCCCCTCGCAGCGCGGCGCGACGACGTGGCGCTGCTGTTCCTTAAACTCCTGTCCGAGGCCGCCGGGCGGCACCGGCTCGACCCCGCTCCGCCGCCGGCCTCGGTCGTGGGTGCGGTCGCACAGCGCGACTGGCCGGGCAACGTGCGCGAGTTGCGCAACGCCGCCGACCGCTATGCGATGGGCCTCGGCCTCGACGGCCCCGAGACCGCCGGGGCCGCGCCAGCCCGGCTCGCCGACCAGGTCGCCGACTTCGAACGCCGCGCCATCGAAAGCGCACTCGCCGCCCACCGGGGCATGTTGCGGCCGGTCTACGAATCGCTCGGGCTTTCACGCAAGACGCTGTGGGAGAAGATGCAGAAATACGGGATCGACAAGGCGGGCTACGGACCTGCGCCCGAGGACGGGGAGGGCTGATCCGCCGCCGGTTGGGAAGGTTCCCCCCCGCAATCGGCAGCCGATGTTACGATTTCCACACATCGAGGGGCGCGGGGACGCCGGTATCTGGCCCGCATCGCCCGCAACAGGTTGCGCCGAACGTCACCGGGTGGTCCCATCGGTGCAACCTCACCCGGCGGCGCCCGCTGCCGGGCAGAGGGATGGCCGGGAGGAGCCGGCCGCGACCGAAACACTGGGAGGAAGACAATGCGATTCACGTTCCTGGCCGCTCTGGCCACTGCTGCCGCCTTTGCGGCCACCACCGCCCCCGCGCAGGACATGGACAAGACCGGCTGGCCGGGCAGCATGACCATCGGCACCGCGAGCCAGGGCGGCACCTACTTCGTCTACGGCAACGGCTTTGCCAGCTACATCACCGAAGCGCTTGGCCTGCCCGCCTCGGGTGAGGTGACTGGCGGCCCGGTGCAGAACGTCACGCTGGTCGAGACCGGCGACCACCTGATGGGCCTCGTCACCATGGGTCCGGCCTATGACGCCTGGGAGGGACGGTCCGAACTCGCACCAGGGCTCGAGCACAAGTCGATCCGCGCGCTCTTCCCGATGTACCAGACACCATTCCAGGTGATCGCGCTGCGCTCGTCGGGCATCACCTCGGTGAGCGGCCTTGCCGGAAAGCGCGTGTCGGTCGGCCCGGCGGGCGGAACGCCCGGCACTTACTGGCCGCAGTTCATGGAAGCGCTCGGCGTCAGTGCCAATGTCTCGAACGCCGGTGCGGCCGATGCCGCGGGCCAGCTCCAGGACGGCCTGATCGACGCCTTCGCCTTTGCTGCGGGCGTGCCCATCTCGGCCTTCGCCGAACTTGCCGCCAGCCAGGACGTGGTGATGTTCGGCTTCTCCGCGGAGGAACTGCCGAAGATCCTCGAGGCCTTCCCCGCCATGGCGCCGCTGACGATCCCGGCCGGGACCTACGCCGGCCACGACTACGACCAGCCGACCGTCGCATTGTGGAATTTCGCCGTGGCTCACCAGGACATGCCGGAGAGCCTCGCCTACGAGATCACCAAGCTGGCGATGGAGAACCCCGACCGCATGGTGCAGATCCATGCCGCCGCCTCCGAGACACTGGCCGAGAACTGGGACAAGAACACCTTCATGCCCTATCACCCCGGCGCCGTGCGCTACTTCGAGGAAAAGGGGATCGCGATCCCCGACACCCTGAAGTGACAGGCTGACCCAATGGCGTCGCAGACTTCAGGCTCTGCGACGCCCACCCTGCATCTGATCTTGAGCCACTTCTGCGCCTGCTCCTCGACCGGGGGGCAGCGCGGCAGCACAGGAAGGACCGGGTCCCATGACCGCGACCGCCACTGATCCCGCCGAACCCCGCGCCATCGCCGATGGCGTCGATGCCGAGATCTTCGCGTCGAACCAGCGGATGCCGGAAGGTACGCTCAAGCTCGCGCTCGCGGTGCTCTGCGTACTCTACACGGGCTTCCACATCGGGGTGATGAACCTCTACCCGCTGGAAACCTGGACCTACCGCCTGATCCATGTCGGCTGCGGACTGGGGATCGGATTCCTGCTGTTCTCCTCGACGCTTCTGGCCAGCCGCGAACCCGACGCGGCAAGCCCCTCGCGCCTGCTCCTGGTCGCGCCGGGCGCCATCCTGGTCTCGCTCGCCTTCGCAACGGTCACGGGCATGTGGTTCGGCGCGGTGGGTCCGGTCGATCAGGCCGCCGCACGGGACGCCCATGTCTGGACCTTCGGCTGGCCGCTCGTCACCGGCACCGCATGGCTCGCCGCGCTGTGCTGGTTCGCACCCGACCGCCGGCGCGACCGGATCGACGTGGCCGACATCTTCCTTGCCGTCGCCGCCATCGCGGCGATGCTCTACATCATCCTGCATGCGCCCTTCCTGCGCCTGCGCGGCGGCACCGCGCTTGCCAAGGACGCCGACATGTTCGCCGCGATCGCGGGCGTCATGCTGATCCTCGAGATGACACGCCGCCTCGCCGGCCTCGCCCTCGTCATCATTGCAACGATCTTCGTGCTCTACGCGTTCATCGGGCCCTACCTTCCCGGAATCCTGCAACACCGCGGCTACACGCCCTCGCGCTTCTTCACCTACATCTACACCGACCAGGGCATCCTCGGCCCGACCACCGCAATCTCGTCGACCTACATCATCCTCTTCGTCGCCTTCGCGGCCTTCCTTCAGGCCTCGCGGGTGGGCGAGTACTTCGTGAACTTCGCGTTTGCGGGTGCGGGCCACCTGCGCGGCGGTCCCGCCAAGGTCGCCGTGTTCGGCTCGGGCCTGATGGGGATGATCAACGGCACCTCGGCGGGCAACGTCGTGGCCACCGGCTCGCTCACCATCCCCCTGATGAAGCGCGTCGGCTACAAGCCGCAGACCGCCGCCGCGGTCGAGGCCGCGGCCTCCTCCGGCGGGCAGATCCTGCCTCCGATCATGGGCGCGGGCGCCTTCATCATGTCGGAGATCACCGGAATCCCCTACACGGATATCGTGATCGCCGCGATAATCCCGGCGCTCCTGTACTTCGCTTCGGTCCTGTTCAACGTCGACCTCGCGGCGCGCAAGTACGACATGAAGGGCCTGCCCCGCAGCGAACTGCCGCAGTTCTCCAAACTCGCCCGTCAGGCGTTCCTGTTCCTGCCGATCATCATCCTGATCGGCGCGCTCTTCATGGGCTATTCGGTGATCCGCGCAGGGACGCTGTCGATGGGCGCGGCGGCGGTGGTGAGCTGGCTCACCCCCTATCCGATGGGGCCACGCCAAATCCTCTACGCCTTCGAGATCGCCACCAAGATGACGCTGCAGCTCGTGGCCGTCTGCGCCGCGGCGGGCATCATCGTGGGCGTCATCGCCCTCACCGGGATCGGCACGCGGTTCTCCTCCATGCTGCTGGGCCTCGCCGACCAGAGCCAGGTGCTCGCGCTTTTCTTCGCGATGGTGGTCTCGATCGTGCTGGGCATGGGGATGCCCACCACCGCCGCCTATGCCGTTGCAGCAAGCGTCATCGCACCCGGCCTGATCCAGCTCGGGATCGAGCCGCTCACCGCGCACTTCTTCATCTTCTACTACGCAGTGATGTCTGCGATCACGCCACCGGTTGCACTAGCGGCGTACGCGGGCGCGGCCATCGCCCAGTCCGACCCGATGCGGACCTCGGTCGAGAGCTTCAAGATCGGACTCGCCGCCTTCGTGGTGCCGTTCATGTTCTTCTCGTCCCCCGCGCTCCTGATGCAGGGCGAATGGCTCGACATCCTGCATGTCGTCGCTTCCGCCGCTCTCGGCGTCTACCTACTCTCCGCGACGGTGCAGGGATGGTTCTTCGGGCCGCTCGCGATCTGGCTGCGGGTGGTGCTAGGACTTGCGGCACTTGCCATGATCGATGGCGGGCTGCTGACCGATCTCGTCGGGATCGGCGCCGCAGCCCTTGCCTTCGCGATCCAGCGCAAGGTGGTCGGCGCCGAAACCGTGGTGCGGGGGGCTGATTGACCGACCTGCCGCGCATCGCGCAATCGCCCACCGATCCGGCCTTCGTGCAGGACCCCTACCCGTTCTACGACCGGATCCGTGCCATGGGTCCGGTCGTCCGGTGGGACGACTACGCGATGCCCGTGGCAACCACCTGGGATGCCGTGAACGCGCTCCTGCGTGACCGCCGCTTCGGTCGCGAGGTGCCGCCCGCGCGCCGAAGGCCGATCCCCGACCACCTCGCGCCGTTCTACGCCGTCGAGGCGCATTCCATGCTGGAGCTCGAGCCGCCCCGCCACACCCGCCTGCGCGGCCTAGTCCTGCGCGCCTTCACGTCGCGTCGGATCGCCGCGCTTGCGCCCGAGATCGCGGCGCTCTGCCATGACCTGATCGACCGCTTCCCGGCAGGCCCCTTCGACCTGATCCCAGCCTATTGCACCCGTGTGCCAGTGGTCATCATTGCCCGCCTTCTGGGCGTGCCCGAAGATCGCGGCGACGACCTCCTGCGCTGGTCGAACGCCATGGTGGCGATGTATCAGGCCAGCCGCACCCCCGACGTCGAAAACCGCGCCGTGGCCGCCACGCGGGAGTTCACCGCCTTCATAAGGCAGTACGTCGAAGAACGCCGCTCCAGGCCCGCCGATGACCTGATCACGCATCTCATCGCAGCCGAGGAGGCGGGTGAAAAGCTCACTACCGACGAACTCGTCACGACCTGCATCCTGCTCCTCAACGCCGGGCATGAAGCAACGGTGCACACGATGGGCAACGGGGTCCGGGCCCTGCTCGCGCACGGCAGCCCGATGCATTCGCTCGCGCCCCAAGCCATCGAGGCCAGCATCGAGGAAATCCTCCGCTGGGACCCGCCGCTGCACCTCTTCACCCGCCAGTGCTACGAGGCCGTCGAGGTCGCCGGCCACCGGTTTGCGCCGGGAGACGAGGTCGGCCTCCTCCTCGCCGCAGCCAACCGCGACCCCGCGGCCTTTCCCGATCCGGCCCGCTTCGATCCCGCCCGCCCGATCCGCCCGAACACGAGCTTCGGAGCGGGCCTGCATTTCTGCGTCGGCGCACCGCTTGCGCGCCTCGAACTTCAGATCGCCCTGCCGATCCTGTTCCAGCGTTGCCCGGCGCTGCGCCTGCACGAGCCGCCGCGCTACGCCGATCTCTACCACTTCCACGGGCTGCAGCGGTTGGTGGTGGAGGCCTGAGGGGGGTCGCGCAGGGGGCGGCTTCCGCCCCCTGCGGCGGGGGGCGCGGGGGGGGGCTTCGCCGCGGTCGACCGCGGCGGCTGGG
>CAZOHN010000049.1:0-720 GCA_964579325.1 uncultured Rhodobacterales bacterium | reverse complement strand
GCCCCCCGTTCCCACGCCCTTCGCCGCGCACTACACTGGCAGCACGGTCGTCGACTTGATTTCCTCCATGCTGAGGAGCGCGGTGACATTGTAGATCCGCACTTCCGAAATCAGCGCCTGGTAGAACGTATCGTAGGCCCGAGCGTTCTTCACCCGGACCTTCAGGATATAGTCGATGTCCCCCGCCAGCCGGTGCGCTTCCATCACCTCGGGCCGCTCGCGCACCGCCTTGAGGAACCGCCGCTGCCAGTCGGCCTCGTGCTCCGAGGTGCGCACAAGAACGAAAAAACAGGCCTCCAGCCCAAGCGCCTCGGCATCCAGAAGCACCGTCTGCCGGGTGATGACGCCCGCCTCCTTCATCCGCCGGATCCGGTTCCAGACCGGCGTTTTCGACGACCCCACCTTGCGCGCGATCTCGTCCAGCGACTGGGCCGCATCCTCCTGCAGTTCGGCAAGGATTTTCCGGTCGATCTCGTCCAGCCGGTCCGCCATTCCTGAAATCTCCCATTGGCAGGAAATCCGCCCCTGCAGGACATAGCGTTAGAACAATCATCCTTATTTGCAAGCGCACATGGCAACGGCATGGAACAACGTTCTATATTGGGCGGAGTATTTCAGGATCCGCGCCATGCCCAACGCACCGTTCGAACCCGGAACCGTCGCCTTCGTTGGCGCTGGCCCCGGCGACCCCGAGCTTCTGACGCTGAAGGCGCTCCGCGC
>CAZOHN010000048.1:0-18955 GCA_964579325.1 uncultured Rhodobacterales bacterium | reverse complement strand
CGAGCGGCGAGGCATGACAGGCGCGAGCGCAACCGACTCCTGGGCCGAGCGGCGTGCCCGGCTGGCGAACGCGGCACATGCGCGCCTCGCGTCTTTCGCACGCCCTGCGACCGGGTTCGTCGCGCAGCCCGAGCCGCGCTCGTTCGGGTCTGTTGCGCGTGGCAGACAACTCATGGCCGGCAATTTTCTTCTGGCGGGGCACCTTGTCGAGGCGCCGGGTGTCTCGATCTGGGACGTGACGGCCCCGGTGCCCGCCTTCGACGCCGAGCGTCATGGCTTCCGCTGGCTCGACGACCTCGCCGCCGTTCCCGACCCGGCCGCCCGGTGTCTCGCCAAGGACTGGGTCGGCGAATGGATCGAGAGGTCCGGTTCCGGTGTCGGCCCGGGCTGGACGGCCGACATCACGGCGCGCCGGACACTGCGATGGATGCACCATGCACTGATGCTCCTGGCCGGTCAGGATCGCGCCACGCAGGACCGGTTCTACGCCGCGCTCACCCGGCAGACCGTGTTCCTGTCCCGGCGTTGGCGCAGTGCCCGGCCCGGATTGCCGCGCTTCGAGGCGCTGACCGGGCTGATCTGCGCGGGCCTCGGCCTTATCGGCATGGGCGACCGGGCAACTCCTGCAGCCGTGGCGCTGGCGCGCGAATGTGCGGACGGCATCAATCCCGGCGGCGGCATCCCGACACGTAACCCCGAAGAGCTTCTCGAGGTGCTGACGCTTCTGACCTGGGCTGTCGCCGCGCTCACCGAAGCTGGCAAGCCGGTTCCTCGCGAGGTCGTCGCCGCGATCGAACGGGTTGCGCCGGTGCTCCGGGCCTTGCGGCATTCAGACGGCGGTCTGGCCCGGTTCCACGGCGGGGGGCGGGGGCCGGAGGGCCGCCTCGACCAGGCGCTCGCGGCGGCAGGTGTCCGCGCGCCACCCGGCCATGGGCTTGCCATGGGGTTTGCCCGGGTAACCGCCGGTCGCACCAGCGTGATCGCCGATGCCGCGCCGCCGCCTGCCGGTCCGATCTCGGGCGCGGCCCATGCCTCGACGCTGGCCTTCGAGCTCACCTCTGGCCGACGCCCGCTGATCGTCAATTGCGGCGCGGGCGATACCTTCGGCGAGGAGTGGCGCCGGGCGGGGCGCGCTACCCCGTCGCATTCGACGCTGTGCCTGGAGGGCTATTCCTCTGCCCGTCTCGCGCCCCGGGGTCGCCTCGGGGTGCCCGGGGCCGAACTGATGGTCGATGCCCCGCGCGACGTGCGCTGCGAGCGCGGCGAGGGCGAGGGCGAGCACCGGCTCACGCTCAGTCACGACGGCTGGCTCGCCACGCACGGCCTGACCTGCTACCGCGAGCTTGCCCTCACCACCGACGGGCGCGCGCTTTCCGGCGAGGAGACGCTTGCGGCGCTGAGCCCTGACGACAGGCGGGTGCTCGACCGCGCGCTGGACCGGACGATCGACAGCACCGGCCTCGGTGGCGTCGCCTTCGCCGTCCGGTTCCACCTCCACCCGGATGCCGACGCCACGCTCGACATGGGTGGCAATGCCGTTTCGATCCTGCTGCGCTCGGGCGAGTTGTGGGTGTTCCGCCACGACGGCGTCGGTAGCCTGTCGCTTGATCCGTCCGTCTATCTCGAGCGCGGTCGGCTCAAGCCGCGCGCGACAAAACAGATCGTTCTCTCTTCCCGCATGACCGATTATGCCGCGCGTGTGGGCTGGACGCTGGCCAAGGCGCTTGAGACCCCATCGACCCTTCGCGACTATGCCGGGAGCGACCCCGGCCCTGACGACCAGACCTGAAAGGACCGCTGCCCGATGGCCGATCTCGTGACGCCCGCCCTCGTGACGCCTGCGCGCGCGCTGATCTCCGTTTCCGACAAGACCGGCCTGGTCGAGTTCGCAAGCGCGCTTGCCGCCCGTGGAATCGCGCTGGTCTCGACCGGTGGCACGGCTGCGCTGCTGCGCGCCGAGGGGCTCGACGTGACCGATGTGGCGGCGCTCACGGGCTTTCCCGAGATGATGGACGGGCGGGTCAAGACGTTGCACCCGGCGGTGCATGGCGGGCTTCTTGCGTTGCGCGACGACCCGGCCCATGTGACGGCGATGGAGGCGCACGGGATCGCACCGATCGACCTCCTCGTGGTCAACCTCTACCCGTTCGAGGCCACCGTGGCGAAGGGGGCGGGTTATGCCGAGGCGGTCGAGAACATCGACATCGGCGGCCCCGCGATGATCCGCGCGGCAGCCAAGAACCACGAATTCGTGTCGGTCGTGACCGATCCGGAGGATTACGGCGCGCTTCTGGTCGAACTTGAGGCGAACGGCGGCGCCACGCGCCTGAGCTTCCGCCAGCGGCTGGCGGCCACGGCCTATGCCCGGACGGCGGCCTACGACGCCGCCGTCTCGGCCTGGATGGCGGGCACAATCGGCGACGCCGCCCCGCGCCGCCGCGCCTTTGCCGGGACGCTCGCCCAGACCCTGCGCTACGGCGAGAACCCGCACCAGGCGGCGGCCTTCTACCGCGACGGGTCGGATCGGCCCGGCGTTGCGACCGCGCGGCAGTGGCAGGGCAAGGAGCTCAGCTACAACAACATCAACGATACTGACGCGGCGTTCGAGCTCGTGGCGGAATTCGCGGCGGCGGAAGGCCCGGCCTGCGCGATCATCAAGCACGCCAACCCCTGCGGCGTCGCCCGCGCGACGACACTGCGCGAGGCTTACCTGCGCGCCTACGACTGCGACCGCACTTCGGCCTTCGGCGGGATCGTGGCACTGAACCGCCCGCTCGACCGGGCGACGGCGGAGGAGATCGTGCAGATCTTCACCGAGGTCGTGATCGCGCCCGAGGCAGACGAAGGCGCCCGCGCGGTCTTCGCCGAGAAGAAGAACCTGCGGCTCCTGACGACCGGCGCGCTGCCCGACCCGCGCGCTCGCGCGCTCGCGGTCCGGCAGGTCGCGGGCGGGTTCCTGGTGCAGGACCGCGACTCGGGCGAGTTGAAGGCGGCGGACCTGCGCGTGGTGACGAAGCGGGCGCCGACCGAGGCCGAAGTCGCCGACATGCTGTTCGCCTGGAAGGTCGCCAAGCACGTCAAGTCGAACGCCATCGTCTATGTCCGCGATCGCGCCACGGTGGGGATCGGCGCGGGGCAGATGAGCCGGGTGGACAGCACGCGGATCGCCGCCCGCAAGGCGCAGGACATGGCCGAGGCGCTGGGCCTGCCGCACCCGCTCACGCAAGGTGCTGTGGTGGCGTCGGACGCGTTCTTCCCCTTTCCCGACGGCCTTCTGACGGCCGCCGAGGCCGGGGCGACCGCGATCATCCAGCCCGGCGGGTCGGTCCGCGATGCCGATGTGATCGCGGCAGCCGACGACAAGGGGCTTGCGATGGTTTTCACCGGCATGCGGCACTTCCGGCACTGATGCGGACCCTTTTCCTCATCAGCGCGGCGGTCTTCACGCTCGACCAGGCGACGAAATACGCCGTGGTTCATGCCATGAACCTCGCCGAGCGGTACTCGATCGACGTGCTTCCGCCTTACCTGAACTTCCGCATGGCGTGGAATCGGGGCGTGAACTTCGGGCTGCTATCCGGCGAGGCCGACGCAACGCGCTGGATCCTGATTGCTGTCGCGCTGGCGATCTCGGCCTGGGTGATCCACTGGATCCGGCAGGAGCCCGACAACCTGCGCGCGCAGGTTTCGGCGGGACTTCTGGTGGGCGGGGCGCTCGGCAACGTGGTGGACCGGGTGCTCTATGGCGCGGTGGCCGATTTCCTCAACATGTCCTGCTGCGGGGTCGACAACCCCTACGCCTTCAACGTGGCCGACATCTCGATCTTCCTCGGCGCGCTGGGGCTGGTGTTCTTCGCCGGGCGGGAGAAGACCCCGTGACGCGGCCGAGCTTTCGCGCTAAACGGTGCAAAATGGCGGCACGGGGACAAGGCATGCAGGCGAAGGTCTGGGCGAAGCTGGGGATGGTGGTCCTTGCTGCGGCGCTCGTGACGGGCTGCGGAAACCGCAACCGCGAGCCGCAGTTGATGAATGTCAGGGCGAACATCGACACGCCGGACGAATTCGCGATCCTGCCGGCCAGACCGCTGGAACAACCCGAGGATTATGCCGCACTGCCCGAGCCGACACCCGGCGGGACCAACCGTACCGATCCGACGCCCCGCGAGGACGCCGTTGCGGCGCTCGGCGGAAATCCCGCTGCGGTGGCCCGCGCCGGAATCCCGGCAAGCGACTCGGCGCTCCTGTCGCACACCCGCCGTTACGGCGTGACACCCTCGATCCGCGACGATCTCGCGGCCTTCGACCTTGAGTACCGTCGCGCGAACGACGGCCGCCTCCTGGAGAGGGTGTTCCGGCTGAACGTCTACTATCGCGCCTATGCCGAGATGAGCCTCGACCAGCATGCCGAACTGGAACGCTGGCGCTCGCGGATGGTGCGGACGCCGTCTGCGCCGCCGGACCCCGAAGTCGACTACTGAGCCGGTTCCGGCTCACATTGCCGTAGGCGTGTCTTGATCGCTGCGCCGCACGGCGTAACTCTCGGCCAGTCTGCACGAAAGGGAGCCGCCATGGCGCGAACCGCTCTGCTGTCCGCAATCGTCGTCGCCGGCATCGGGTCCGGCATCACCGGCGCCGCCGTCGCGGGCGAGGTATCCAGCTTCACCCTCGACAACGGCATGCAGGTGGTTGTGATCGAGAACCACCGCGCGCCCGTGGCCGTGCACATGGTCTGGTATCGTGTCGGCGCGGCCGACGAACCCGCAGGGCACAGCGGGATCGCGCATTTCCTCGAACATTTGCTGTTCAAGGGTACCGACGACCGCGAGGCGGGCGAGTTGTCGCGTATCGTCGCGGCGAACGGCGGATCGGACAACGCCTTCACTTCGTGGGACTATACGGCCTATTTCCAGCGCGTTGCCGCCGACCGGCTCGACCTGATGATGGAGCTTGAAGCCGACCGGATGCGCGACCTGCAGATGACCGAGGAGGACATCCGCACCGAACGCTTGGTCATTCTCGAGGAGCGGGCGCAACGCACCGACAGCAGCCCCGGCGCGCTGTTCAACGAACAGATGCGCGCGGCGCAATATCTCAACCATCCTTACGGCGTGCCGATCATCGGATGGCGGCACGAGATGGAAGAGCTCGATCGCGCCGCCGCCTTCGGCATGTACGAACGCTTCTACGCACCGAACAACGCGGTACTCGTGGTGGCGGGCGACGTGGATCCCGAGGAGGTGCTCGGGATGGCCGAACGGCACTACGGCCACCTCGAGCCGTCGGAGGGAATCGCCGAGCGCGCCCGGCCCTCCGAGCCGCCGCAGATCGCCGAGCGGAGAGTCAAGTTTGCCGATCCGCGGGTATCCCAGCCCTATGTCGCCCGGACCTACCTCGCCCCCGAGCGGAACCCCGGGGACCAGGAGAAGGCAGCCGCGCTTACCTACCTCGCCGAGATCCTCGGCGGCAGCGGCGCTACCTCGGTGCTGGGCCGGAAGCTGCAGTTCGAGACGCAGTCCGCGATCTATACCTCCGCCGGCTACGACGGGACCTCGCTCGATGCGACCACCTTCAGCCTTTTCATCGTACCGGCCGAGGGCGTCGGCCTGGCAGAGGCCGAAGCTGCGATGGACCGCGTGATCGCGGAGTTCCTGCAGGAAGGCATCGACGCCGACCAGTTCGAGCGTGTGAAGTTCCAGCTCCGCGCCGCGCGCATCTATGCCGAGGACGACATCTCTGGCCTTGCGCGGCGTTACGGGCAGGCGCTGACCTCGGGCCTTGCGCTGGAGGATATCGAGGCCTGGCCCGAGGTGCTCGAGGCCGTTACGAAGGAGGACGTGATGTCCGCCGCCGCCGAAGTCTTCGACCGGCGTCGGGCAGTCACCGGCTGGCTGATGCGCGACGAAGCCGGAGCGACCTCGGCGGAGGTGATGCAATGATGATGGTCCGCGCCCTTGTCGCTGCCGCGGTCGCGGTTGTCCTGGCCCTGCCCGCTCGGGCGGAGATGGACATCCAGGAAGTCACCTCGCCCGGCGGCATCACCGCCTGGCTGGTGGAAGAGCACTCGATTCCCTTCGTGGCGCTGGAGTTGCGCTTCAAGGGCGGCACCAGCCTCGACGCGCCGGGCAAGCGCGGGGCGATCAACCTGATGACAGGGCTGATCGAGGAAGGGGCGGGCGATCTCGATGCGCGCGCCTTCGCCGCCGAGACCGAGCGCCTCGCCGCGCAGTTCCGCTACAGCGCCCGCGACGATGCGGTGTCGATCTCGGCGCAGGTCCTGACCGAGAACCGGGGCGAGGCGCTGGAACTTCTGCGCAGGGCGCTCGTGGACACGCGCTTCGACCCCGATGCGGTGGAGCGGGTCCGTGCGCAGGTGATCTCGAACATAGGCTCCGACCGCAACGATCCCGACTGGCTTGCCGCGCGCGGCTTCGACAGCGCGGCCTATGGCGAGGATCATCCCTACGGCACCTCCCGCGACGGCAGCGTGGAGAGCGTGGCAGCCCTTTCCCGCGAGGACCTTATCGCGGCGCGCGACCGCGTGCTGACACGCGACAGGGTGTTTGTCGGTGTCGTGGGAGACGTCACGGCCGAGGAACTCGGGCCGATGCTCGATGCGCTTCTGGGCGGCCTGCCGGCCGAAGGAGCCCCGATGCCGCCGCGTGCAGAGGTGAAGCTGACCGGCGGCAAGACGGTGATCGAGTTCGACACGCCGCAGTCCGTGGTGATGTTCGGCCACGAAGGCATCGGCCGGTTCGACGACGACTTCTTCCCGGCCTTCGTCCTGAACCAGGTGCTGGGCGATTCCGGCTTCTCTTCGCGCCTGATGACCGAGGTGCGCGAGAAGCGCGGGCTGACCTACGGGATCGGGTCGTTCCTCGTGACGATGGACCTTGCGGACCTCTACATGGGCCAGTTCTCGTCGTCGAACGACCGGGTGGCCGAGGCGATCGAGGTTGTGAAGGCCGAGTGGAGCCGTGCTGCGGCGGAGGGCGTGACCGCCGAGGAAGTCGAACAAGCCAAGACTTACCTCACCGGGTCCTACCCGCTGCGGTTCGACGGAAACGGCACCATCGCCAATATCCTCGTCGGCATGCAATCGCAGGGCATCCCGCTCGACTACATCGAGAACCGCAACGCCTATATCGAGGCGGTGACGCTTGAGGATGTGAACCGGGTGGCCAAGACCGTGCTGCGCCCCGATGACCTGCGGTTCGTCGTGGTGGGCAGGCCCGAGGGCGTCGAGCAGACGAACTGAACGGGCCAACTGAGCGTGGACGACTCAGGGCGCGCCTGCTACCCATAGGGGTATGCGCGCCCTGAGCCCCAAGATATCCACAGAGCGGCCGGTGATCCGGCAACTCGACGAGGCTGCGATCAACCGGATCGCGGCGGGCGAGGTGGTGGAGCGGCCGGCCTCTGCCGTGAAGGAACTGGTCGAGAACGCGCTCGATGCCGGGGCCACGCGGATCGAGGTGGACTATGCCGCGGGCGGGGCGCGTCTGATCCGGGTAGCCGACGACGGCTGCGGGATGGCGGCCGGGGACCTGCCGCTCGCGCTCGCACGACATGCGACCTCGAAGATCGACGGATCCGACCTGCTGGCGATCCATTCCTTCGGCTTCCGTGGCGAGGCGCTGGCGTCGCTGGGTGCCGTAGGGCGCCTCACGATCACGTCGCGCACCCCCGGTGAGGATGCCGCGCAGATCGCGGTCGAAGGGGGCCGGATGTCGGCCGTCCGCCCTGCGGCCCTGTCGAGCGGCACTGTCGTCGAGTTGCGCGACCTGTTCTTCGCCACGCCGGCGCGGCTGAAATTCCTGCGCTCCGACCGGGCCGAGGCGCTGGCGATCACCGATACCGTTCGGCGTCTGGCGCTGGCCGAGCCTTTTGTCGCCTTCACGCTGCGCGACGTGACCGATGGCGGCGAGGGCCGCGTGGTGCTGCGCGCCGAGGCCGAACAGGGCGACCTTTTCGGCGCGCTGCATCGCAGGCTCGCCCGGCTGATCGGCGACGACTTCGCGAAGAACGCGCTCCAGATCGAGGCCGAGCGCGAGGGGCTCTCGCTGACCGGCTATGCCGCGCTGCCGACCTATTCGCGCGGCGCGGCGGTGGAGCAGTACTTCTTCGTCAACGGCCGCCCGGTGCGGGACAAGCTCCTGCTCGGTGCGCTCCGGGCCGCCTATTTCGACCATCTGCCCCGCGACCGGCACCCGGCGGCGGCGCTGTTCCTCGATTGCGACCCGCACCTTGTCGACGTCAACGTCCACCCGGCCAAGGCCGAGGTGCGTTTCCGCGACCCGGGCCTGGCGCGCGGCCTTGTGGTGGGGGCGCTGCGGCATGCGCTGGCCGAGGCCGGGCATAGGGCCTCCTCGACAGTCGCGTCAGCCACGCTCGCCGCCTTCCGGCCCGAACCAGCCGCCACGACCCAGCGCATCTACCAGATGGACCGGCCGTCGCAGGCGGCGCTGCGCGTGGCCTATGCCGCGCAGGCACCCGGCTTTGCCGAGGCGGCCGCGCCCTCGGCCCGGATCGAACCGGAACCCGTGGCCGACACGCGCGCGCACCCCCTCGGCGCGGCGCGGGCGCAGCTTCACGGCTGTTACATCCTCGCCGAAACCGAGACCGGTTTCGTGCTGGTCGACCAGCACGCCGCCCATGAGCGGCTGGTCTACGAGAAGCTGAAGCGTCAGATGGAGGCGAGCGGCATCGCCGCGCAGGCGCTGCTGATCCCCGAGATCGTGGACCTGTCGCCCGCCGATCTCGCGCGGATCGAGGCCGCGGCCCCAGACCTCGGGCGGCTTGGCCTGAAGGTCGAGCCGTTCGGGGGCACGGCGATGGCGGTGCGCGAGGTCCCGGCGCTTCTCGGCCGCGCGGACCCGCGCGCCCTCGTCGCGGATGTCCTCGACGAACTGGCCGATGAAGGCACCTCCCGCAGTGTCGAAACGCGCCTTCTGGCGGTCCTGTCGCGCATGGCCTGCCACGGCTCGGTCCGCTCGGGCCGATCGCTCCGCGCCGACGAGATGAACGCGCTCCTGCGCGAAATGGAGGCCACGCCGCATTCCGGCCAGTGCAACCATGGCCGGCCCACCTATGTCGAACTCGCGCTCTCCGATATCGAGCGTCTCTTCGGTCGCACATGATCCAGATCGGCGGTCGAACCTTCGACCTCTCGGACCCCGTGGCCCTCGCGGTGATGGCGGGGGTGGCCTTGACCCTCGTGGTGCTGTCACTCCTCGTCGTCTCGGTGCGTCGTGCCGGGGAGGCCGCGCGCACCATCGGACCGCTGACCCAGACGATTGCCGCGCTTGGAGCGCAATCGCAGCAGCTGTCCAACGGCCAGCAGCAGCTTTCGGGCGGCCTCACCCATGTCGCCGAGGCGCAGGCGGCCGCGCAGGCGAAGATGCTGCAACTGATGGAGGCGCGGCTTGCCACCGTCACCCAGGCGCTGACCGAGAACATGCAGGGCTCGGCCCAACGCACAGCGCGCAGCCTCGGCGAACTGCAGCAGCGGCTCGAGACCATCGACAAGGCGCAGGCCAATATCGAGAAACTTTCGGGCAACGTGCTGTCGCTTCAGGACATCCTGTCGAACAAGCAGACCCGTGGCGCCTTCGGGGAGATCCAGCTGCATGACATCGTGCAGAAGGCGCTGCCGCCGGGGTCGTTCACGATGCAGGCGACGCTTTCGAACGGCCGCCGCGCCGATTGCCTGATCCACCTGCCGCAGCCGCCCGGCCCGATCGTGGTCGATGCCAAGTTCCCGCTCGAGGCCTACGAGGCGCTGCGCGCCGCGCAGAGCGACCGCGAGGGGACGGAGGCCGCGCGGGCGTTGCGCACCGCCGTGCGCGCCCATCTCCGCGCCATCGCCGAGCGCTACATCGTCGAGGGCGAGACCGCTGACGGCGCCTTGATGTTCCTGCCGTCGGAAGCGGTCTATGCCGAACTCCACGCCAACTTCGCCGACGTGGTGCGCGAGGGGTTCGCGTTGAAGGTCTGGATTGTCTCGCCCACCACCTGCATGGCGGTGCTCAACACCATGCGCGCGGTGCTCAAGGACGCACGGATGCGCGAGCAGGCGGGGGCGATCCGCAGGGAACTGGCGCTTCTCTATCAGGACGTCGACCGCCTGGGCGCGCGGGTCGAGAACCTCGACCGGCATTTCGGGCAGGCAGCCAAGGACATCGAGGACATCAAGATCAGCGCCGACAAGGCCGGGCGGCGCGCGCGCCGGCTCGACGGCTTCGACTTCGAGGAACTGGCCCCCGACCCGCCGTCGCATGTCACGCCGCTCGCCGCACCCGGGGAGTAGCCTAGCGGCGGATCACCTGGAACGCCGCCGAGGCGCCCCAACCGGCGCCTCCCGCGATCAGGAGCGCAAGAAAGCCGTAGAGCAGCGGCTGGTCGTGCGCGAGGCGGTAGACGAACCGTTCGAGCCCGACCTTGCGCACTTCGATCACGGTCGCGTGGCTGTCGATCACCTCGCGCCCGCGCGTCAGGAAGAACCGCACCAGGTACGGCCCCTCCACAAGGTTCGCCGGAAGGGCCACCCGCGTCTCGAACAGGGTGTCCTGCCGCAGATCGACCGCCCCCTCGTCGATCCGGTAAAGCGCCTGCGCCTCCTTGATGCGGATCAGCGCATCCGTGAACCGCCCGGAATCCTCGATCTCGGGTGGCGCTCCGATCGACCGTATGCCGCGCGGGATCGAGACGCGATGGCGCAGGTCCTCGGTATGCGACAACACGTCGAACAAGGGTCCGGTCGTCGCGACCGCATAGAAATGCGGGGCCGCGTCAATCTCGAGCTGTTCGGTGTTGATCCAGATGCCGAACCGGCGGCTCTTCTTGCGCACATCGGCGGGTTGCGGCGGCCCGGTCACCGCGATCACCACTTCCAGCTTTGGCTCGACCGGCGGGGGGGACTCGCGCCGCACCGCGCCGAAGATCAGGATCTCCGATCCATCGAAGTTCGCCGTGATCGACACCCGGCTCTGGCTGAGACCCGCCACGACCTGTTCGGCGCGGGCGGGAAGGGCGATAGCGAGGAGGAGGACAAGCCAGCGGATCATCCGCGCACCCCCCGGTAGCCCAGCGAATAGAGCTCGGAAGGCATCAGCACGAGATCGAAGACCAGCTTTCCCGCCACCGCCAGAACCAGGAGCGCCAGAAGGATGCGCAGTTGTTCCGCCTTGAGCCTTGCTCCCAGTGTCGTGCCGAACTGGGCCCCGATCACGCCGCCGAGGATCAGGATCACCGCCAGCAGCACGTCGACGGAGGAGTTGGTGACCGCGTGCATCAGGGTGGTGAAGGCGGTGAGGAAGGTGATCTGATAGAGCGAGGTGCCAACCACCACCTTGGTGGGCATCCCCAGCAGGTAGATCATCGCGGGCACCATCAGGAACCCGCCGCCCACACCCATGATGGCGGCCAGGACGCCCACGAGGGCGCCGAGAACGAGGGGCGGAATGATGGAAATGTAGAGCCCGGACGTGCGGAAGCGCATCTTGAAGGGCAGCCGGTGTACCATCAGGTGCTCGCGCCGTTCGGGGCGACCGGGCGACTTGCGCTGCCGCAGGATCGCACGAACCGACTCTTGCAGCATCAGAAGGCCGATGATCCCGAGGAACACGACGTAGGACAGCTGCACCGTGAGCTCGACCTGCCCCCGGGCCCTCAGCCAGTTGAACAGCCAGATCCCGGCCGCCGATCCGACAAGGCCGCCCACCAGCAGAACCGATCCCATGCGGAAATCGACCGTCTTGCGCTTGAGGTGCGCCAGTACGCCCGAGACCGACGAGGCCACCACCTGGTTCGCTCCGGTGGCCACGGCCACGGGGGGCGGCACTCCGATGAACATGAGAAGCGGCGTGATCAGGAAACCGCCACCCACGCCGAACATCCCCGACAGCAGGCCCACCGCTCCGCCGATGCCGAGCAGCAGGAAGATGTTGACGGCAACCTCGGCGATGGGGAGGTAGAGCTGCATCGGCCTCGCCGGGTAGGAGCGCGGGGGTTGCCCCAACCCTCGCCCCGGGGGCGGGGGATGTCAAACGCTGCGGTGCCGCAAGGTCAGGAAAGGCCGCGCAGCCAGGCGCGCAGCACCCGTTCGAGCTTGGCTGCGCCAAGGGGCGCCATCGCCTTGGTGTGCTCGTGGCTGATCTTTTCGTCGCTGAGGCCTGCGGCCATGTTGGTCACGGTCGACACCGCCGCCACCCTCAGCCCGAGGAACCGTGCGAGGATGACTTCGGGAACCGTCGACATGCCCACGGCGTCGGCACCTAGGATGCGGAGCGCCCGGATCTCGGCCGGTGTCTCGAACGAGGGGCCGGAGTACCAGGCATAGACCCCTTCGGCGAGGGCCACGCCCTCTGCCTCGGCCGCCGCCTTGAGCCCCGCCCGCAGGGCGGGGTCGTGCGCCTCGGTCATCGGCACGAAGCGCGCGTCGGTCTTCTCCCCTATCAGCGGGTTCAGGCCCGAGAAGTTGATGTGATCGGAGAGGAGCATCAGGTCGCCCGGCCGGATGTCGCCACGCAGGGACCCCGCCGCATTGGTCAGCACCAGCATCTCCGCGCCCAGGGCCTTGAGCACCTCCAGCGGCAGCCGCATCGCATCGCCCCGGCCGCTCTCGTAGTAGTGCGCGCGCCCGCCAAAGACCGCCACGCGGACGCCTTCGAGGTCGCCGACAACAAGCTCGGGGTTGTGACCCGAGACGCCGGCATGGGGAAACCCTGGCAAGTCGGCGTAGGGCACGGCCACGCCTTCGACCGCCGCCGTCAGGTGTCCAAGGCCCGAGCCCAGCACCAGGCCCACCCGCACTGGCGCATCCCCGGCGCGCGACTGCACCAATCCGGCAAGCGCGCCCGCGTCCATCACCGTTCCTTCACATAGGGCTCGCCGCCCGCGCGTGGCGGGATCGCCTTGCCGACGAAGCCCGCAAGGATCACGACGGTCAGGATGTAGGGCAGGGCCTGCATGAACTGCACCGGGAGCACGAAGGCGCCAAGGTCGATGTTCTGGTAGCGGTTCGCCACGGCCTCGAGCACACCGAAGAGCATGCAGGCGCCCAGCGCATACCACGGCCGCCACTTCGCGAAGATCAGCGCGGCGAGCGCGATGAACCCGCGCCCCGCCGTCATCTCCTTGACGAAGCCAGCCGAGAGCGAGGTGGCGAGGTAGGTCCCCGCGATGCCGCAGAGCACACCGCAGATGCCCACCGCCGCATAGCGGTAGGCCACGACCGAGACGCCCGCAGTATCCACGGCCGCAGGGTTTTCGCCCACGGCGCGCAGGCGCAGGCCGAAGCGGGTGCGGTAGAGGATCCACCAGGTCAGCGGCACCGCAGCGGCTGCCATGTAGACAAGGATCGAATGGCCCGAGATCACGTCGGCATAGAGCGGCCCAAGGATCGGCACGCCCGACAGCGCCTCGGCAAACGGGAGTTCGAGCGGCTGGAACCGCGCATCGCCCGAGATCGCCGGCGTGCGCCCGCCTTGTGAGAACCAGTCCTGCGCGATCAGGACCGTGGCCCCAGAGGCAAGGAAGTTGATCGCCACTCCGGATATGAGCTGGTTGCCCCGGAAGGTGATCGAGGCGAGGCCATGCACGGCGGCGAGGCTGAGCGAGGCACCCATCCCGGCAAGAAGCCCGAACCAGGCGTTCCCGGTGATCGCCGCAACCGCCCCCGACATGAAGGCGGCGGCGAGCATCTTGCCTTCGAGCCCGATGTCGAAGATCCCTGCGCGTTCGGAGAAAAGCCCGGCAAGGCAGGCCAGCAAGAGCGGCGTGGCAAGGCGGATCGCCGAGTCGAGGATCTGCAGGATCGTGGCGAAGTCCACCTCAGGTCCTCCGCCCGAAGGCCCGGAACAGCCGTTCCACCGGCATCCGCACCATGTTGTCGAGCGCGCCAGTGAACAGGATCACCAGCGCCTGGATCACGATGATCAGTTCGCGCGGGATCGAGGTGAAGATCGCCAGTTCCGCGCCTCCCTGGTAGAGGAACCCGAACAGCAGCGACGCCAGCACCACCCCGAAGGGGTGGCTGCGCCCCATCAGGGCAACGGCGATCCCGATGAAGCCCGCCCCTTCGACCGCGTTCATCACCAGGCGCTCGGCCTCTCCCATCACGTTGTTGATGGCCATCAGGCCCGCAAGCCCGCCCGAGATCAGCATCGTGAACATGGTGATCCGCACCGGCGAGATGCCGGCATACTTCGCCGCGGGTTCGGACTTGCCGAAGGCGCGGATCTGGTAGCCAAGCCGGGTCCGCCAGATCAGGACCCAGACGAGGAAACAGGCCCCCAGCGCAATGAAGAGGGTGATGTTTGCAGGCGTCGCCTTCGAGAACGGGATGCCGAAAACGCCCAGAACCTCGTGCAGCTTGGGCAGGTTCGTCGCACCCGGAAACCGCGCCGAGGCCGGGTCCATCTGGCCCACCGGCTTCATCACGTTGACCAGCAGGTAGTTCAGCAGCGACGCCGCGATGAAGTTGAACATGATCGTCGTGATGACGATGTGGCTGCCGCGCTTGGCCTGCATCCACGCCGGAAGCGCGGCCCAGAGCGCGCCGAAGGCCGCGCCGCTCGCCATCGCGGCGACAAGCGCGATGGTCCAGTGCGGCCACGGAACGGCCAAACAGCACAAGGCAACCCCGAGGCCGCCGAGCGTCGCCTGCCCCTCGCCACCGATGTTGAACAGCGAGGCATGGAAGGCGACGGCCACCGCAAGCCCGGTGAACATGAAGTTCGTGGCGTAGTAGAGCGTGTAGCCCCAGCCATAGGACGACCCCAGCGCGCCGGTCACCATGAGTTGCATCGCCGCTACCGGGTCCTCGCCGATGGCAAGGATCACGAGGCCCGAGATCACGAAGGCAAGCAGCACCGAGACCAGCGGCACCAGAACGACATCGGCCCATTGCGGCATCCGGCCCATCAGGCGGCCTCCTTGCCCGGCGTGACGCCCGCCATCAGCAGGCCCAGCTCGCGCACGTCGGTTTCACCCGGAAGCCTTTCGCCCATGATCCGCCCGTCGAACATCACTGCGATCCGGTCACTCAGCGACAGGATCTCGTCCAGCTCCACACTGACCAGCAGCACCGCCTTGCCGGCATCGCGCAGCTCGATCAGACGCCTGTGGATGAACTCGATCGCGCCGATGTCCACACCCCGCGTCGGCTGACCCACCAGAAGCAGGTCGGGGTTCCGCTCGATCTCGCGCGCCACGACGATCTTCTGCTGATTTCCGCCCGAAAAGCTCTTGGCGGCAAGTCGCGGGTTGGGCGGGCGCACGTCGAACCGCTCCATCTTGCCTTCGGTGTCCGCAAGGAGGGCGCCGTTGTCCATCAGAAGCGCGTTCTTCTGGTACTTCGGGTCGTGGTGATAGCCGAAGCCCACGTTCTCCCAGGCCATGAAATCCATGATCAGGCCCAGCGACTGCCGGTCCTCCGGCACATGGGCGATGCCGCGCGCGCGGCGGGTCTGGCCGTCGGACTTCGCGCCGGTCAGGTCGATGCTGTCGCCGTTGATCCGGATCACCCCGGTGCCGCGCTCGATCCCGCCCAGCACTTCCAGGAGTTCCGATTGCCCATTACCGGCGACCCCCGCTATCCCGAGGATCTCGCCTGCGCGCACATGCAGCGAAACGCCCTTCACCCGCTCCACGCCCTTGTCGTCGGTCACCCGCAGGTTCTCGACTTCGAGGACCATCTTGCCGGGCGTTGCAGGCTTCTTCTCGACCCGGAGCAGCACCTTGCGGCCCACCATCAGCTCGGCCAGCTGCTCGGGGCTGGTCTCGGCGGTCGTCACCGTCGCGGTCATCTCGCCGCGCCGCATGACGCTGACGGTGTCCGTCACTTCCATGATCTCGCGCAGCTTGTGGGTGATCAGGATGATCGTCTTGCCCTGCTCCTTCAGCCCCTCGAGGATGCGGAACAGGTGGTCCGCCTCGGCGGGCGTCAGGACGCCCGTCGGCTCGTCGAGGATCAGGATGTTGGCCTGCCGGTAGAGCGCCTTGAGGATCTCCACCCGCTGCTGGTGGCCGACGCTGAGGTCCTGGATCTCGGTGTCGGGGTCCACGTCGAGTTCATAGTCGCGTGCGAGTTCGGTCAGCAGCTTGCGGGCCTTGGCGAGCGAGGGTTTCAGAAGCCCGCCCTCCTCGGCACCCAGCACGACGTTCTCGAGCACGGTGAAATTCTGCACCAGCTTGAAATGCTGGAACACCATCCCGATTCCCGCCCGGATCGCGTCCTGGCTGGAATGGATCTGGGTGGCGGTGCCGTTGATGAAGACCTCTCCCGCATCCGCCCGGTAGAAGCCGTAGAGGATCGACATCAGTGTCGATTTCCCCGCTCCGTTCTCGCCGATGATCCCATGGATCGTCCCCGGCATGACGCGGATCGAGATATCCTTGTTGGCCTGCACCGGGCCGAAGGCCTTTGAAATGCCCCTCAGCTCGATGGCCGGGGCGGCGGCATCGCGCCGCCCCGCATCAGGTCTCGCGTCCATTCAGAACGACAGTGCAGGGCAGCTGTCGTCGGACGTGTAGTCGTGCACCGAAAGCTCGCCCGATGCGATCTTGGCCGCAGCCTCGTCCACGGCGGCCTGCATCTCGGCGGTCACGAGCTCGGCGTTGAACTCGTCGACCGAATAGCCGACGCCGCCCGAGGCGAGGTCCATGACCTGCACGCCGGTCTCAAGGTCGACGCCTTGCGTGAAGGCATCGAACACCGCGTTGTCGACGCGCTTGAGCATCGAGGTCAGGACCGAGCCGGGATGCAGGTAGTTCTGGTTGCTGTCGACGCCGATCGAGAGCTTGCCGGCATCCGCCGCCGCCTGAAGCACGCCGATCCCGGTGCCGCCCGCGGCCGCGTAGACCACGTCCGCGCCCTGCTCGATCTGCGACTTGGTGATCTCGCCGCCCTTCACCGGGTCGTTCCAGGCCGCCGGGGTGGTGCCCGTCATGTTGGCGATCACGGTCGCGTCGGGGTTCACCGCCTTGACGCCCTGGGCATAGCCGCAGGCGAACTTGCGGATCAGCGGCACGTCCATTCCGCCAACGAATCCGACCGTCCCGGACTGCGAGGCCATGGCGGCCATCATGCCCACAAGGAACGAGCCCTCATGCTCGGAGAACACCACCGACCGGACGTTCGGCAGGTCGACCACCGCGTCGATCAGCACGAACTTGGTGTCGGGATACTCGGGTGCCACGACTTCCAGCGTCGCCATGTTCTGGAAGCCCATCACGACGACGGGGTTGAACCCGGCTTCGGCCATGCGGCGCACGAACTGCTCGCGCTGGGCTTCGTTCTGCATCTCGATGTCGCGGAAGCTGCCGCCGGTCTCGGTCGCCCAGCGTGTCGCGCCGTTCCAGGCGGCCTCGTTGAACGATTTGTCGAACTTGCCGCCGAGGTCGATCACGAGCGCCGGATCGGCCGCCGCCGCGCCGGCCGTGAGCGCGAGCGCCGCGGCGGCGCCGAGGAATTTCTGCATCATGGTCATGGAACGTCTCCCGTTGGTGTCTGTCTCGGGCGGGACGATACCCGCCGCCCCCTGCGAGGCATCTCTGATGGATCGGAAACGATTAGCGCCGAGGCCCGCGAAACGGTCAAGGGGCAACTTTGGACGCTGCGTTGGGGTTTTGCTTCCCTGCCTTCGTGTCAGGCACATGACGCCGCGTCACGCCACCGCGATCCGCTTCTCCAGCACCAGCGCGGCGACCCCGCCGGCATAGTATCCCGCCCGGCGGCCTACCTGCCTGTAGCTGGCCCCGGAATAGAGCGCCCGCGCGGCGGTATTGTCCTCGGCCACCTCCAGGAACACGCGCGCCGCCCCACGCGCCACCGCCCGAGCTTCGAAATCCGCCAGCGCCGCCCGCGCCAGCCCTTGCCGCCGGTGGCCGGGATCGGTCGCCAGCGTCAGCACCTCGGCCTCGTCCAGCGCTACCCGCCCCAGGACGAAGGACCGCGCGTCCCCCGCGACGAGCGCAGATGACTGCGCGAGAAGCGTCGCGAACTCTGCCGCCGTCCAGGCCCGCTCCTCCACGAAGGCGCGGGCGTGCACTGCCGCCAGGGTCTCCGGCGTCACGGCAGCAGCACCGGGGGCGCCTCGCGCGGCAAGGCTGCATCGGCGGCGCGCAAATAGAGCGGCGCCGGGCGCGGCTGGGGTGTCCCTACCCGCGCCGCCGCGATCTGCGCCATCGCCACCGCCAGCGGCATTGCCTGTGCGATCATCCGCCCACCCGTGAGCAGCGCGGCCGCTTCGGCAGCCGAGCCCGTCAGGGGCCGGTCGCCCAGCAGGTCGGCAAGCGCGCCCAGGGTCACGAGGTGCGGGGTCCCGGCCACGCCGGCTCCGAAATCCTGCACATAGACCTCGCCCCGCCGCGCGTCCTCGACCACCGACACAGGGCGTGGCAGCCCTTCGGCCAGCGCCTCGAGCCGTGTCACGCCAATGGCCGGCACGCCAAGGCTCATCGCCAGCCCCCGCGCCGCCGCGACCGAAATCCGCACGCCGGTGAAGTTCCCCGGACCCACGCCGACGCCTACCAGGGTCACGTCGCGCCAGTCCTTGCCGATCTCGGCCAGCATCTCGGCGATCATCGGCATGAGCCGCTCGGCCTGACCCTTGTCCATCGCCTCCTCGCGCGCGGCCAGAACCCGCCCGCCCGAAAGCAACGCGGCCGCGCACTGCGCGGCCGACGTGTCGAAGGCAAGGGTCAGGTCCGGGCGCTGCACGTCAGGCCGCGACAGGGCGCACCTCGACGACCTCGGGGATGTAGTGCCGCAGCAGGTTCTCGATCCCCATCTTCAGCGTCAGCGTCGACGACGGGCAGCCGGCGCAGGCACCCTGCATGTGCAGGTAGACGATCCCCCGGTCGAACCCGTGGAAGGTGATGTCGCCGCCATCCTGTGCCACCGCGGGCCGCACCCGGGTGTCGAGCAGCTGCTTGATCTGCTCCACGATCTCGG
>CAZOHN010000047.1:19051-19165 GCA_964579325.1 uncultured Rhodobacterales bacterium | reverse complement strand
GCGTGACGCCAGCCTGAAGCTGAACATGCCCAAAGCTGATCAGCACAGGAGGGGCAAGGGGCCCGTCCACCCCCTCGACCACCAGCGTCGCGGTGTTGGGCGTCGCGCCGCCCT
>CAZOHN010000047.1:0-18951 GCA_964579325.1 uncultured Rhodobacterales bacterium | reverse complement strand
CGCCGTCTCCAGCGCAGTCCCCGCATCGATCGGAGCCGTGTCGGGCGGCGTGTTCACGAAGGCCTCGACCGTCACCGCGACCGTCGCCGTGGCGACCTGCGGGTTGGCCGCGACGCCATCCGAGACGGTGTAGCTGAACGACGCCGGGCCGCTGTAGCCCGCCGCCGGCGTGAAGGTCACCACGCCGCCCGCAAGCGACACCGTGCCGTTCACCGCATCCTGCACCGACACCACCGTCAGCATGTCGCCGTCGGGATCGGTGTCGTTGGCCAGAAGGTCCTCGACCGGGATCGCCAGCACCCCGCCGAAGCCGACCGTGGCGCTGTCGCCACCCGCAAGCGGCGCCTGGTTGTCCTCGTCGATGATGCCGTCCTGGTCGTTGTCCAGCCCGTCGTTGAGCTCCGGCGCGCCCGGGTAGATCGTCGCGTTGCCGTCGTCGGCATCGCCGTCCACCGCCACGTAGCCCGCAGGCGCCGCATAGTCCGAGACGTTGGTCGCGGGATCGTCCACGCCGAAGCCGTCGCCGTCGGCATCGAGGTAGAAGGTGAACGGCCCGTCCACCCCCTCGACCACCAGCGTCGCGGTGTTGGGCGTCGCGCCGCCCTGGCCGTCGGTGACGGTGTAGGTGACCTCGACCAGGGCGCTGTCGCCCGTGTCCAGCGCCGCCGCGAACTGCGCGGGGTCGATGGTGAGAGTCCCCCCATCGAGCGTGAACGCCACCGGCACCCCACCCGACGTCACCGTCACGCCGCTCACCCCCAGCGTCCCGCCGTCGCTGTCCGATGCCCCCTGCAGCAGGTCGATCACAACCGCACCCGCCGTCTCCAGCGCAGTCCCCGCATCGATCGGAGCCGTGTCGGGCGGCGTGTTCGGCGCGGATATCTGGAGGTAGTCCCACTCGCCTACGAAACGGTTGCCTGCAGCATTGGAGAAGTCGGTGATCGAGATGCCGTAGGCCAGGCCGCCGGCGCCTCCCGTGAGCGGGTTGTTCCCTGCGATGGCGGCTGCAAGCGACCCCGTCGGTGCAATCTCGCGGACGGTCGTCGAAATCACGGCGATCTGGTCGCCGTTGGCATCGAGCAACGTGGCAAAGCCCTGAAGGCTGCCGGCGCTGGTGGCGGTCGGGGCCGACATGTCGATGTCGATCCGGAAGATGACGTCGGCGACGGGCGTGGTGATGTTGAGCGGGGCCGCCGGCAAGGTCTGAGACTCGCTAAGGCCGACCAGGCTGTTCTCGTGCGCGAGTTCAACCCGCGGACCCGCGTTGACGACGCCGAAGACGAACTTGACGTAGTCGTTCACACCGCCAGCACCGAGCGTGATGCCGAAGGACTTGAACTGCTGGCCGGTGTTCGCGCCGGTTTCGGAAAACGGGTTACTTGCCTTTGCCTCGATCGAGAATCTCTCAAGCCCGCTCACATCGACTGCGGACTGGTAGTTGTCCTTGATTATGTTGTTCGATCCTGTGGCTGTTCCCGTTCCGAACAGGTCATCCTCGAACGAAGTCACCTTCAGCACGCCGTCCTCGATGAGGCTCGTCGCCTCGGTCGTGCGATCGCCGTAGGGATCGGTGCCAGATATCCCGAGCGGCGTGAACGCCGGGTTCACGATGATCCCGGAAAAGCCGGCTTCGGCGCTGAACAAGTCTGTCGTATCGGTATCGAAATCCTGCCGGAAGGTGCCGCCTGCGGTCAGGACCTTAGCCAGTCCGTTGTCGGCGTCATAGGCGAAGGGGTCGTCGATGTTCAGGATCCCGTCGCCGTCGATGTCGTTCGGATCGACACCGTCATTGTCAAGGAGAGTGACGGTGGCCTCGGCGTCCGTGACGGTTACGCTGAGTGGTGCGGGGGCGGTCGCCCCGGTGATCGTGACGGTGAAGGTCTCGGTGCCCTCGTCAAGCGTGTCGCCGAGCAGCGGAATCTCGACGGTCACTATTCCAGAGCCTCCGGCCGGGATCTCGACAGTGCCGGACGTGGCGGTGTAGTCCGCGCCCGCCGTGGCGGTTCCATCGGCGGTCTCGAAGCTGATGGTGACTGGTTCGCTGTCGTTCCCGGTACGCAGGAAGGTCACCGTGGCCGTCGCCGCGTCCTCGTCCACCGTGACGTCCGCGACGGAGACCGAAACCGCATTCGGATCGGGCGGGGCCTCGAAGAGCGCGATGGCGCTGAACTTGGCGTTGTCGGCGGTCGCGGTCGCGCTGATGGTGAGCAGGCCATCGGCTCCGATGGTCACCGGAACCTCCACGTCATAGGCCCGATCCATGCCGACCACCTTGATCAGGTCGAGATCGTCGATCACCTGCACGCCATTGACGCTCACGTCGAAGACGCGTGCGCCGATGCCGTCCCCGTTCGGACCCTGGGTCGCATTGCCGCCGAAGGTATTGGCGAATTCCAGCCGCAGCACGTAGTCGCCCGGCTCGAGGCCGCCGCGCTGGAAGGTGAGCGGCGGCAGTGCCCCACCCCCGCCCCAACGCTCGGTCACATAAACCGTATCGTCGGCATTCTGGATCCCGTCGCCGGTGTAGTCACCGTTGGCAGGCGGCGTCCCGTCCGCCGTGACGTTCGCGGTGCCGATCCAATTGCCGACCACATCCGCCTCATAGGCGATGCCGCTCAGGTCGGTGACCGCCGGACCGCCGGCGTTGACGGCAAACACGAGATCGCCCTTGGGCAGAACGACCGGGCCGTCATCCTCGGTCACCGTTCCGGTTGCCGTCCCGGTTCCGATCAGGAAGGTGTTGGTCCCGTCCGTGCCACCGATCAGCGTCACGTTGACGGTTTCGTCGAGATTGTCGGAGGCGTCATTGGCGACCGGCACGAGAAGCACACCTGCACCAGCCGTGAAGGTGACATCCTGGGTCGCAGGCTGGCCATCCCGCTCGTAGCTGACGGTGACCGTCCCGTCGAAGCCGTCCGAGGCGGTGAGGGCGAAGGCAAGCTCGGTGAAGCCGGTATCGCCGGACTCCATCACGGTGGGGGCGTCGGAGACCGACAGGGTGATATCGGCCAAGGGAGCCTCCGTTATGATGAAGTTGAGGGTGGCGGTTGAGGCGGTACCGCCCTGGTTCAGCCAGACAGTGTAGGTCCCCGCGGTCAGCGGAGCCTCGAAGCCGATGAAGGAAACGCCCTGGGTTTCACCCGCGCCGAGGTCGCCGAGAATGTCCTGACCAGTGAGCCCGCCATTGTAGACAAGGCCACCGAGCAGGTCGCCGGCGTTCTCCTGCGTCACCGGATCGACGGTCACGACAGTGCCGGCCTGGATGCCGATGAAGCCCTGCGGAAGGCCTGTCTCGTCGGTTTCGAAGCCCTGCAGCACGAGCTGGGACAGCACCTGTCCCTCGGCCACGGTGAAGGTGAAGTAGTCCCTGTCACGGCCGCCGGGTTCGTTGTCGCCCTGCTGGGTTGCGACGATGACGTTGTCGCCCAGCAGCAGCGTGCCGACTTCGGTGGGATCGGTCCGATCGTCAGAGAAATCGCCGATCAGCGTGCCGCGAAGGCTGTCGGTCCCCTCTACCGGCTCGACGAACTGCGGCGAGGTGATCGACACGAAGTCCCAACTCGCCTCGAAGGTACCGAAGCCGGCGCCGAAGTCGGTCGAGGTTACGCCGACCTGCGTTGCACCGGAGGCGAGGTTGTCGATCAGAGGTTGCGGGATGGGCTGAGGGGCGCCGGTCGCGAAGCCCGCCGTAGGTGTGGGGCGCAATCCGCCGATGATCTCGCCGCCAGCGTCGAACAGAGTGACGAAGGACGCGGCCGTGTTGGCGGCCTTGTCGATCAGGATCGACAGTTCGACCTGCGCGACATCGAACAGTGTGTTGCCGGGCTGGATCATCGAGGCCAGCGTGTAGCCAACCGAGATCCCTACCCCGCCGACAGGCTTGGTCCAGATCTGTGCGCCGGTCTCTGAACCCGCGACCCCGCCCCAGACGAGCTTGAGAACCTCGTTGCTGTTCTGTGTGCCGGTTCCAAGGACTATACCTTGCTGTGCATAGTTCGGCACGACGCCTGTGGTGATCCCCTGACCTTCAAGGACCGCCTGTGTGAACGGGTTGTCGAAGCGGGTGGAGATGTAGATCTCATTCAGGGCCGGGTCGCTGAGATCGACCGTCTTGGTGAAGTCGTTCTTGCTGGCCACCCCACCCTGGTTGATGTCGCCTTCAGACGTCTGGACGACGAGCTTGCCGTCCACGATGGTCGCCAGCGCCGCCTCGAGCGCGCCCGGGCCGCCGAGGAGACCGTCAAAGCCGCCCTCAGCAAGCGGGTCGCCCGCCGTCTCGAAGTCGAGGTCGAGGATCTTCCCGCCGGCGGGAATTTGCAGCGAGGAATCGCTGGCGGCGATCGTGACGGTCGCGACGCCATCGGAGATCGCGGCATTGCCGGAGGTGTTGGAGACCGACTGGATGGTAACCGTGAAGGTCTCGGCCGGCTCCTCGACAGTGTCATCGACGATCGGGATCGTGATGCTGGCCGAGCCCTGGTTCGCGGGGATGACGACCGTGTTCGAGGCCGGGGTCGTGAAGTCGTCGGCACCGGCGGTGCCGGGGGTGACGGTGAAGGTCACCGTCACGGCCTCGCTGAGGTCGCCAACGCGGGTGAAAGTGACAACTGCCTCGCCCCCTTCGACGGCCTGCGCGTCACCGACCGAGATCGTCGGCGGCAGGTTGGGATCGACCGCCTGGTAGGCGACGAAGGCACTGAAGCCGGCCTGACCTGCCGAGCTGTCGACCGTGACCGAGATGGAGCCATCGACCACTGTCACAGGAACCCGGATGAAGCTGGGTCGGTCGGCGCCACCCCCTGCGGTGAAGGCGTCGTAGTCGTCGGCCACAAGCTGACCGTTGATGAAGAAGTCCCCGACGCGCGCGCCGGCCGTGGCGTGGAACAATTCCGCGAAATGCAGCTCGACGATGTAGGCGCCGGGCGCGAAGCCCGTGTAGGTCGCGGTCCAGACATCAGCGGCACTGTCGCGATAGGTGTGATAGGCCGATCCGTCGAGATCCACGAACCCCGAGTTGCTCCCCGTCGTGCCGGACTGGCCATCAACGTTGGCGTTCAGTTGTGCGTTGGTCTTGGGACTTGTGTAGTAGGCGTTGTCGTCGGCCTCGAAGGTGATGGGATTCCCGGCCGCATCTGTGATGAGGCTGTCCGCCGTGATGGCGCCGCCGTAGCGGTTGTTGTCGGTTCCGCCCTGAACGAGATCGACGCCCAGCGTTCCCGGAGCAGCATCGGTAGTGCCGAGGTTGATCGCCCGGACGACTTCACCGCGCACCAGGTCGGCAAGGTTGGGCTGAAGGACAAACGCCGACTGGGCCGCTGCGCTGTCGTTGCCTGCCGCGTCGCCATAGGCACCGGCTGCAATTGAAATCTGCCCTACGCCAGCAGGCCAGGCATTGCCCGCCGCGGTCAGGGTGTAGGTCAGCGTGGCAGTCTTGTCGCCGTTTGACAGCGCGATGGCAGGTGCCGAGACCGACTCGGGAACGATCCCCGTGAACACGAGTTCGGCGCCAGTCAGGCCGACAAAGTCGCCGGCATTGAAGCCGGTCCCGTCGGTCAATGTCACGATCGCGGTGCGCGGGCCGTCCTGAACGCTCTGCGGGTTTTCGACGACGATCGAGACGATCTCGGGCGGGGTCGTGTCCGCTGGCGGCTGGACAGCACCACCCAGCACCGAGATCTGGATCGCGTTGACCTTCGGGTTCTCGATGTCGTGCTCCCACTCGAGGGTGAGCAGGTCGTCCGTCGCGGTGTAGGTGAGTGTGCGCTGGAAGGCTACACCGAGATAGGCCTGGTGCGCCCCGGTTTCCGCGGCGGTCGGCAGAGTCCCCCCGATCAACGCGACGGCCTCGGCCATCGGGTTGATATCGGTGAACTCGGCGAACTGCTGGCCTTCGACGGTGACATCGAATTGCCGCGTGTTGCCACCGTTGTTGGCGGCGAAGTTGAAGATGCCGTTCCAGTTCTCGGTATAGAAGAGCGTAATCTTGTAGGTCTTGCCGGCCTCGACTTCGAAGTTGTAGGTCAGCTTCGGCGCGGCGGCGGCATTGTCGCTGCGCTCGTTCACGAAGAGCTGCCACGGCACGACCGCCAGGTCGACGTTGCCCGGGTCGATCTCGCCCTGCTCGTTCGTGAGCGCCTGCGTGTAGGTGTTCGTCGTTGCGCCGGTCAATGAAATCGGTCCGGCCGCATTGATCAGCGTCGCGTCACCGATCCAGTCCGGTCCGCCGTCGATGGCGGCGATTGTACCCTCGCCGGCTCCGACGGTGCTGCTGCCTGCGTTCACGCGGTAGAGGATGGTTTCAGCCGCGATGAGCGCGATCTCGACGCCTTCCTGGGTCTGCGTGAAACCGAATGTCGTCGGGCCGTCTTCGGGCTGGAAGTCCGCGAAATCGGGACCCGAGAAGGTGATCGACTGGCCATTCAGGGTGATGACAGCCGACCCTCCGGCAAAGTCGATCGCAAGGTTCTGCAGGAGTGCACCTTCGACGACGATCTTGTCCTCTGTAGTGAAATCGGTGATCTCGTCGCCGGAAAGCTGCTCCAGTGAGCCGCGCACCACATCCGCACCCTCACCCGTGGTGATGACGTTGGCACCGGTCCCGGTGCGGATGACATTGTCGAGCGCATTGCCGGTCACGGCGTAGTCGGCAGTCGAGCCGGTGCCGTCGAAGTTCTCGACGTCCTCGGCAAGCGGCGCGAGCACCGTATCGGTTCCGGTGTAGACGACTGTGTCGACATTGGGCGATCCGGCCCCGCCGACAGCCGCGCCGTCGGTGGCGATGATCTCGTTGCCGAAGGCTTCGATCCGCAAACTGTAGAAGTCGACGGCATCGAGCGTCTCGCCCGGGGCGTTCTCGGCCAGGAAGCCGATCGCCGCGCCCGAAGGCTGCGTGGCCGCGCCCTCGCCGATGCTGTGACCACCAGTCAGGACATCGCGCAACACGCCCTCGGGCAGGACGAACCCGCTCAGGTCCAGGGCGGTGAAATCGCTCTGCCCCAGGATGCGATACTCGGCCCCGACCGCAAAGCCGTTCTTGATGTCGAGCGTCAGCCGCATGTCGACCGCATCGGCGCCTGCGTTGATCAGTCCGGGAACCGCCACCTGCGCCAGCACCGTGTAGACATCGTTGATCTCATAGCCGACCTCGAAGCCGACCTGGCCGTTGACCGAGCCGAAGACAAAGCGCACGAAATTGCTCTGGGTGCCGTCGCCGAACATCATGCCGGTCACCTGGCCGGCGGCGACAATGCCCGACTTCTCGAGGATCCAGTTCTTCGCTTCGATGGTGGCGACGATCCGGTCGGTATCTTCGGAGGGCCGGATGCCGGTGTGCAGGGCGTCGCGGGCGCTGTTCTCGGTCCCGACCACGGTGCCGGCCACCACCTTCTTGATCTGAAGGATCGGTGCATTGCCGCCGGGCAGGATGTTTCCGCCGATGTCGTAGAGACCGTCGAACAGCTGGTCGCCGGTGAAGTTCTCGGCAACCGTCTGCGCGTCACGATTTGGCGTCACGCCATCGAGCGCGGCACCGAGCAGGCCAGTGGCGGAGATGGTGTTGGGGAAGTTCGTGTTCTGAGGGTTGAAGTCGATCAGGATCTGCTCGCCGGGGGCGAGCGCGAAGCCGTTGGTCGCGCTGAATTCGAAGGGGTCGTTGACGTTGTCGACGCCATCGAGATCGCGGTCTGTCGGGTTGACGATCTCGGCTCCGGCCAATGGCACGGCGCCATTGTTGGGTTGCAGGATCTGGATGAACGGCTGCGAGGTGCTGTAGCTCGCGACCCAGATCGACCCCTGGAACGGCTGGGTCAGCCCGCGCTCGATGTAGTCATCGCCAATCGAGGCGAGACCGAGAGGAGACGCCCCGGTCTGGAAGGTCGTCCGGTCGGCCGCAACCGCGAAGCCGCCCGAGGTCGTGCTCGACATCGTGCCGTCGGCGTTGCGGCCCATGATGATCAGGTTGCCGCCGTTGAGTTGGGCCGCGATGATCGCGCCCGACATCTTGACGTTGCCTTCGTCGAGAATGGTGGAGGTGTACTCGGTCAGGCCGTTGATCGATCCGTTCCCGGTGTCGAGCGCACCATCGGTCTTGCCGGCTTCCTTGTAGTCACCCTCGATCGGAGTGCGGTAGGCGACGATCTCGGCGATGTCGGATGGCAGGCCGGACTGACCGAGCAGCGTGCCACCGGCCGGAGCGGCGCCCCCGGCGACCACGGCCGCGCCCGAGCCATCGGCGAACTTGTAGATGTCGTAGAGCACGCCCGGCGTGACCGCGATCACCTTCTTGGTCAGATCACCCGGGTTGACCCCGTAGATGCCGTTCTTCGGATTGGCGGCCTCTACTTCCGCGAACCAGGCAAGAACCGCCTCGACATCGGGCATGTCGAGATCGTCGTCCGCATAGCTGTCCTGGTTCGAGACCAGAAGATAGGCGTCGTTCGCCCCCGCCGCGGGCGAGAACAGCAGCCCCGCCAGCGCACCGTCGGCACGGGTCGGATTCGGATGGCCGCCATAGACGTAGGTCATCCCGTCATGCACGAAGGTCTGCGCCCCGCCCTGACCGGCCGACAACTGCCGCCCGTCGAGGTCGTCGGACCGTGTCGCTTCATGGAAATTGTCCTTGTTGGACGGGTTCCAGTTCACGAGGTTGATGGGGTCGGAGGTGTTGCCTTCGCCGTTGTTGAGGTTCGTGGCGATGTAGCCGAATGCCTGGAGGAAATCTGTCGAGCCGCCGTTGTCACCTGCCTCGCCGATCGGCCGGCCGCCCCAGCTGTTGTTGGCACCGTTATCGTAGGTCCAGACTCGTCCATCTTCGCTGACTTCGACGTCATAGGCGTTGCGGTAGCCGGGCGAGTAAATCGAGACAGGGCCATCTGCGAGCAGCTTGGCGCTGTTGAAGCCATCGTTGCCGCCGAAGGGATCGTTGAAATCGGGATCGCCTGCACGCGTGGGGTCATCGAGCGTGGGCAGGTCATAGACGTACTTGCGCCCGTTGGTGTCGGTCTGCACGGCCATGCCGCTGAGCATCGTGAGGTCGATCTCGAGCAGGGCGCCCGAGAGCGGCTGCTCCTGCTGGCCGGCGAAATTGTTCGACGGCGCGCCGGTGTTGGCGTTGCCGCCGGAGGCGACGATCATCCGCTCGGAGACCAGCTTGCCGGTGACCGGGTCGATCTCCTGGATCACCTCCATCCCGTTCGTCGCGTGGTTCTCCTCCGACCGCGTCAGGCCGCGCACGATGTCGATGGCGTCCCATGTATTGGGACCGGTCTGCACCATCTTGGTGATGACGCCGGAGTTGGTGTCGAGGTTGACATCCCCGCCGCCGCCGCCGGCGCCGATGCGGCTGTCCGACGACGAGACGTAGATCGTGACGGCCGGTTTGCCGTCGATCAGGACCGGATCGCCGTTGGCGTCGAATTGCTGGGTGACGTCGATTCCTGTGACCTGGCGGTTCACGCCGCCACTCGTCGACCCGTTGTCGTTGTGGTTCTGGATCGCACCCTTGATCAGGCTGAGCGTCAGGGCTTCGGTCACGTAGAACTGGGCTGTGTTGTCCGCATCGAGCGGGTTCTTGTCGCCGAATGCAACCGTAAGGACCCGCACATCGCCATCCGCCTCGGTGACGTAGAGCCGCCCGTCGGGGCCCCATACCAATGCGGTCGGTTGGGTGATCGTGATCTGGCCGTTGAGATCGAGCGTGCTCGCGGCAAAGTTGTTGGTAACGGCCATTTTTCCCCACCCAATAGGCAGCAGCGCACGGAATGCCGATTTCGCACTCGCGAACGACCGCTGAATTTCTTCATCGTGACAAGCCCATGACACAAATACCGTGCCAGGTTGCCCGCCGATTACCCGTCAGAAGCCCTGCCCACAATATTGAGCAATATCGCGGACCCATGACGGGTTAGGAAAGCATTAAGGAGTGGCTGGGCGGACATGCCAAGGAAAAAATCTTTGCAGAAGCTGCTCCAGCCGGCGCGCAGATTTCCTAAAATATTGATTTCTATTTATTTTTTACTCCAGGTTGCATGCTGATACAGGAAACCAACCGGATTCAGCAGGAATAGGCAGCCTATTTGAAAAATGATTCCACGATTGGGAGTCTCTATAAGACCCGACAGATCAACTGACGGTTTCAAAAGGCCATAGCGCACAACCTTAGGTGGTTCGACGATTCGGCACCACTCATGAACGAGATGGACATTCCAGTACGGGAGTATGCCAGGATGAAACATATATTCCCCGGACGATTGTCTTCAATACGACCCCGCACAAAGGCACCGTTGTTTGCAACGCTGAATTGGACGCGATTTCGTGAGATTCCTTGGCTACGGCAGAACGGTGCAACAAGCCGATCTTGCGGATCGTGCCACCACGCCGGAAAGGCGGAAGGACTGTACGCCAGACGGCTCCAGCGTCGGCCCGGCCTCCGGCGCAACCGAGGTCCGGTGCAGTGCAAGCGGGACGTTCACCTGCTCACGCTGCAACCTCACGTCACTCCGGGTCGACGCTTACCCGGACCGTCATGCTGGGGACATCGCCCGGTCTGCCGAAGAAGTTGCCGGCAACCGGTGCGACCTGCGAGATGTGGCGACCGACGGCGACCGGGATCAGGTTGCCCGACCCCACCGCCCGGTTCGTCGGATCGAAGGCAATCCAACCGGCACCGGACAGGAAAAGCTCCACCCAGGCATGGGTGGACCCGGCACCGCTCGAGCCGATCTGGTCTCGCGCGGGATCAGACAGATACCCTGAGACGATCCGGGCGCCGAACCCCATCGTCCTGACAGCCTCGGCGAACAGGACCGCGAAATCGCGGCAAGAGCCCCATCCCCGGTCCAGCGTCTCGAGGGGACCCTGCGTGCCCTCGGTGTCGCGCGTCTGGTAGGCGATCCGGGCAGTCACTCCGTTGGAGATGTCCTTGAGCAGCGACAGTGTATCCGTCGGCCGCTGCATGACGAAGCCTTCCACCCAGGCAGCAAGCCTGCCCGTGGCATCGACATACTGAGGCCGGGCAAGCGCGCCGAGGTCGATCAGATCATTGTCCGAATAACGGAAAGGGTAGAACAAGGCAGATGCGGCGATATCGAACACCGGCCATACCGGCGCGCGGAGGTCGACCCTGGTATTGCTTTCGACGGTGAGCGCATCGGTCGTCCCGGCGAAACTGGCAGTTGCCACGGAGTTGCCAGCCACGTCGTGAGACCACACGACGGCAGCCTCTGGCGAGACGCTCAGGTCGAAGGCGAGCAGTTTCAGGTCCGGCGTCTCGCGGGGGCGCAGCATCATGCGATGCGGCCCGAGCGCAACCGCCGAGGAATAGCGATACTCGGTCCTGTGCTTGATCCTGAGCACCGGCATCTGCCGCTATCCCGAAGATCTCGACTGTCGGCGGCGGGCATGTCCATCCCCCGGCGGCAGCGCCGTGCGCCACAACGCGGACGCCTTGCATCGTTTGCAGATCCGGTCGCCGAAGCCTTCGCTGTCGAACGGCGACTGGCATCGCAGGCACCGGCGCCGTGCAGGAACATCGGCGCGGGAACGGGCCGGGCTCAGAGCGCCGGGCAGGTGATCGCTCATTGCTTGTTCTCCTTGCGTCTGGCCAGACGCGCGAGGTCGCCGATCGCACGCCGGATCAGTACTTGGACCCGCGCATCCTGCGCCCAAGGTGTGCGGGCAAACCGCCCGAGCAGGAATTCGACCTTGGCGGCGACGTCCGCCCAGCTGTCCGAAGGCTCAGCCATCAGTTGAACGTGCAGCTCCCCGTCCCAAACGCCACCTTCCGCGGGGCCACTCTCGCAGAAACCGGCCGCCTGCCGCCGAAACTGCGTCGCCGTTCGACCGCTGGGACTGCGTCGGCCGTCAAGGTCCACCGGATCGTCAGACATCGCCCTGGCGCTCTCTCCCGACCGTCGGAAATGGGCCGATCACCGCGCCAGAACGCATGTTCCGTCCTCCGCCACCTGAAAGCCCCGCTCGCATTGCCAGCGATTGCCGGACCGGTCGAGATGGGCATTCGCAGGCACGACGATGGTGACACAGCTTGCCAGCTTTGCTTCGAACCCGCGGTCACAGGTCCAGCCGGGACCGAACGAGCGATCATCGAGGTAGGCGTTCACGGGGACCTGAACCGGATCGCAGCGCCCGGCGATCTCGACGAAGCCCCGTTCGCAGGTCCAGGCGTCGCCGTAGGACGCGTTCGTGAGATAGGCGTTCTCTGGCAGGGCTATCGGAACACAGGCATCGCCCTGCGCACTCAGACCACGCTCGCACTCCCAGCCGGGTCCGGGTCGAACGTCGGACAGAAACGCGTTCTCAGGGACCGTGACCTCTACGCAGGCATCACGCTGCTCGCGGTAGCCGCGAAGGCACTCCCACCCGATGGACGAGGCATCGAGAAACGCGTTCTCGGGAACGGCGATCCTCTCGCAGGTTTCGTCCCGCGTCTCGCGATACCCGTATCGGCAGGCCCAGCCGGACCCGGAGCTCCGGCCTGTCGGATAGGCGCCGTCAGGAACTTCGAGCGCAACGCAGGCACCCGCCGCGACCCGATATCCCAGGCTGCACTCCCAGCCACCGCCATAGCGGCGGTCGTGGGCGTTCTCCGGCAATGCGCCGGTGCCATCCTGCGCGAGTCCCGGTGTGGCGAGACAGGCCAGCAGCACAGCACCCAGAAAAGGGGAGCACCGACCGCGCAAGCATGGGCTTGGCCGACAGATCGGCAGTGTCCGTCATCAAGGCTGTCACTCTGGTCATGATCCGCTTCTCCGGTTTCTGGACGCCAGGACGGCGCATCCTGCCGGGCGTGTCGATGGAGACTGATGCGCATTTGGCGCCGTCGGCATCTCCTCGATTTCGGCCGCTGGCCGCGTCTGCAACGCGCCGCAACAGGCTACGATTGTCGCCTTTCGAGCGTGGCCGCGGCCTCTGCATCTTCCTGCGCGTGGTAGTCGCCCAGGAAGTTGCCATCGACGGTCACGCTCCAGATGCCGTTGCGCAGCTCGATCTCCACGCCGCTTGGCGGCCGGCTGTCGGTGATTGGCGCTGGAAGGCTCCGGACGGTGGCGGGGAATTGCGTCGCAACACCGACCGTCTCGCCGACGGGCGTCTCCGGGCCGCTTGCCGCCCTGGTGCTGGCCCCGGTCGGGACCTGTTCAGTCCCCATGGTCATGCTCCGGCCAGATCGAGCGCCGCTTCGCAGGCCGCCGCAAGGCCCCGGCTGGGCGCGTCACTGCCGGGCATCGTGGCCCAGCCTGTCGCCATCAGCGCATCCCGTCGCCTGATGCCGGTCACCTCCTGGACGGAAGCGAGTTTTGTGGTGCGTTCGGGGTCGTTGGCGGCCAGTTCCAGACAGACCGGGACGAATGCCGCGACGATGCTTTCGTCGGACATGGTCCGGGCCATCCTGTCGGCGCTGCCGGCCGTCATCCAGCCGGCCCAGGAGAAGCCCGCGATGGCGACGATTGCACCGCCGACCACGGCGCCGGCGAGGGCTGGTTTCAGCCATTCGGGAGCGTTCATCGCATCTTCCTTTCAGTGTTCCGGTAACGTGGCTCGGTCCACGCGCACGCGGAGTAACGATAGAGCAACCCCTCGCGCCCGGACTGATCGGCGTTAGCCTCAGGCCGGAAAGCCGACGTGTCGCAGGCGGGGGTGCGCTCGCCGGGACATCACTGATCTGCGTCAGCCCCTGCCCGTCGATGCGGGCGTATCCTCCCCGGACCGCGGACCACGGTCGGACCGGGGAGCCGCGCGTGAGAGGTTGCCAGAGTGCCGCCGCGCCCGCGCGCATCCGCACCACGCCCATATCCAGTACACCCCTGGGAAAAGGAACGCGGCAATGACGCGCATGGATGACCTCCGAATGGCTGCGACCCCCGTAGATCCGTTCCTTTATGCCAGTGTCGGCGAAGATCGGAATGGCAACCTCGTGACAGTCCTGTCCGCCCTTGCCCGTCTCGGGCTCGACCCGGTGGACGCGGCGGCGGAGCTGTCGCGCATGACTCGGGAGGAAGCACGAAGTCGCCTGGGCGGCCTTCTGGCCGGGTTCGGCGACATCCCGGCTCTGGGGCAGGACACAGGCGCGATCACGCTTCGGCTCATAGACCTGCTTCCTCGATCCTCCGGGCGCCAAGCCGCGCAGGCTGCTCCACCAGCCGGGTCATCCCCACCCACCCCCGGCGAAAGCTCAGGCATCGGTCGGATGCTTGCCATATTCCTTTTGATCCTTTTCATTTTTCAGGCCTTTTTCTCGGGATCCGACGGAATGGGAGAATGACGCGCCAGGCGGGCTGGCGCATCCTCGGGGCAGGCGACAGCGGGATCGCCTGTCGGGCGTTCGGCCGTCCGGCGCCGGCCGGGGTAGCGGGCAATGGGTGCGGCGCTCTCAGGCTGATCCATGTTGTGGCACCCACCTTCCCTGCAGGCTAGTTCAACGGCGGGACCTGGCTGCAGCGCGGCCACAGGAGAAAGTTGCGTCGCCAATGAACAACATCATCTACCTCGTGGGTCTTGTGGTGATCGTTCTGGTCATTCTGGGATTTCTCGGACTGCGCTGACGACTGCTGCAAGGTCACCCGGCCAATGGGCGATCCAGTCAAGAAACGGCCACGGCCGGTCAACGATGACCGGCCCGCACCAATGTGAGCTCCGGCACGATCCGGTGCATATGTCCAGTTGCGGAGATGCCTCATGACTTCCCTTGCCAATTCGATTGCGAAAGCTTCCCCTTCCACTGATGATCTCAGCCAGCAGATCCAGACGCTTCAGGCCAACTTCATGAAACTCGCCAGAACCGTTTCGGACGAGATGTCCGAAGGGGTCGGGAACGCGGGTCGCCAGATCAGCCAGACTGGACGCGATGCCCAGGCAACGGCGACAAATGCTGTGCTCGGCCACCCGCTCACTGCGGTGGGGGTGGCAGTCGGCATCGGACTCCTGCTCGGCATGATCACGCGGAAGGCCTGACAGGCCATGGCGTTGCCGCTGATCACTTCGTTCCGCGATCTCCTCGGTGCCAGACTCGGTACCGTCGGGACGCGGGCCGCAACGGCGATCGCCACGGCTTTCCTTGCAACACTGGCGCTCGCCCTTGGCGTTGCTGGGGGTCTCTCCGCACTGACGCGCGAGATAGGATTTCCAGCTGCGGCGATCGTCTTCGCGTTGGTCTTTGCGCTTCTCGCACTGACCGTCAACAAGATCGGTCGGAAAATGGCGGCACGCCAGAAGGCGCGCACGGCAGCCATCGAGGCGCGGGCAGCGGCGAGCCTCGCGTTCGCCACCGCACTCTCACGCTCCGGGCGACCGCTTCTGCCCCTCGCGGGGTTCCTCGCAGCCTTCGCTTTGGCGCGGCGATCGTGAAGGAGGGCCTCGCGGGCCGGGATTGCCGCCGAGATCCGCGCAGCGACGCCCGCGCGTGTGCGCATCAGCGGCGGCGCACTGAGTTTCCACCGTCGAGGATGCCGTTGATCAACGCAGCGACTGCGGCGTGAAGGACGTCTTGGTCGCCGCTTGGCATCGTTTCATGGGCCGCCGCGGCGTCCTTGAGGACCCCGACAATCTCGCTCTCCGGCAGGACCTTGTGATCGTTAAGGGCGAGCAGGAGCGACTCGCAGATTGCCAGGGCCGCGGTTCCGGCGATGTCGTTGGGAAGAGACATTGGCGACTTCGCTTTCAAGGTTGGGGGTTCCGTCGGACCGACCATGGCCCTTGGAATGTCTCGCGATCATAAGCGCGATCTGCTAGATTGGACTGATCCAGAGCAGCCTCGGCCGCCTCTTTCCCGGCTATCCGGCACTCGTCACGCGACCCCGCTGCCCATCCTCTCTGGAAGACAAGATGTCGATCCTGCAAAGCCCCCTGACCCGAAAGCTCTCTGCCTTCGTCGCTCTTACCGACACCGATCTGGCGACCCTGGCGCGCTTTCGCCGGCGGCGCCGGGATTTCCTGCCAGGTCACGAGATGAGCCATGAGGGCCAGACCGATGCTTCCGCCTTCATCCTCGCTAGGGGCTGGGCCTGCTCCTACAAGCTGCTGCCCGATGGCGGGCGGCAGATCGTGGGTTCCAGATTCCCGGCGATTTCCTGGGGTTGAGGAGCATCCTGTTCAGAACCGCCGACCACAGCGTCGAAGCGCTGACGGGGATCGAAGCCTCCGAGGTTCTGGCCTCCGACCTTCTGGACGCATTCGCCGACGCCCCGCGCCTCGCGACAACCATTCTCTGGGCCGCATCGCGGGACGAGGCGATGGTGGTGGAACACCTCGTCAACCTCGGCCGACGCTCGGCGTAGGAGCGGATGGCCCACTTCCTGCTGGAGTTGGGCGCAAGGCTCAAGCTCGTGGGAGTGGGCGACAAGACCGGGTTCGACTGCCCCTTGACGCAGTACCACCTCGCCGATGCGCTCGGGCTGAGTGCGGTTCACGTGAACCGTGTGCTTCGGCACCTTCGTGAAGCAGGTCTGGTGACTTTCCAGAAGGGCCGCGTCGCCTTCGATGACTTCGATGGTCTTGTCGACCTCGCCCAATTCGACACGGCCTACCTCGACCAAGACGGGCCGCTGCTGCGCTGAGGATCGTCCTGGGCAAACCAGCACCGGAGAGACCGTGACCCGGCCGGCAAGCTTACGCGAGCGCGCGCTCGGCGGCGTCGAGTTCGCGATTGCATTCGCTGTCATTCCTGCCGGCGTTGGCCTTCTCGGCGGCCTGGTAGTGCTTGAGAGTCGCGTCTTTCCTGGGTCCGGGCGGCGCTGCGTCCCAGGCCGCCTTGACGGACTTCATCTTTTCCGTGGAGCTGGCCAGAGGCGATTTCGCTTCCATTGGCTGTATCCTTTCAGGGTGCGTCCGAATTGACGAAACCTCCTCGTCGGGCGGGACTGGCTGAGGTCTGCCGAACAGGGAGGTTTCGCCGGTACTCGATACAATCGATCGACGGCGAAGACTGCGACCGTCGCCATTACCCTACCGGGACGCGCGACCACGCAGGCTGATACAGGTTGGCGCCGCCTGGGCCTCAAGGGCCGGGTGCGCCCGCAGAATGCTACTCAGGACCCGCGGGACTCCCACGCCTACAGGCGCACGAGCGACGACGACGACCGGACCACGGGACACGTCCCCCTGCCATTCCAGAATTCCGGGACCGGCCTTGCCGCCGGCGGTTGGACGAGTTTTGCCCAGGGCGTGCTGGCGATCACCGCGGAACTGGCGGATCGCTAAAGCCATGTAGAAATGGACCGCATGGGCTTCGCCGGAGGTGGCGGAAAGCTGTCGTACACCGGTTCCCTTGGCGGCGGCTATGCACGGGTCGATGTCTTCCCGGAGGGCTATGTCTCGGCCAACGGCCGCGACCTCAAGGGCCTTCACATCGCGTTTGCAACGAACACCAGCGACCTGCCCGATGGCGCGGCCGCCCGGGTCTCGGACCTGATGGACCGGATGGCGATCGCCACCGCCGATACCGCCGTTCCAGCCAGCCTCGACTACTGGCCACAGGCCTGGGAATGAAACCGCACGTCCCCCGGAGACCCGCGCATGGGGGCCGTGCCGACAAGCCTGCCGCTTCTGGCGGGCGGCCTTGCGGACCTGGCTTTCGCCCGGTGCAGCCGGTGCCGGGTCGCGGTCGGCACGTGCCCGACCATGACCGCGCCTGCATCACCGGACCCCGACTTTCCGGCCGCCGCCCTGCGCGCAGGCGCCGACATCAGGACACAGGATATCGGGAAGAGACGATGACCCATCCCTTCCGATCGTCCCTTCCCGCCGCGGTGCCGCTCGCCGCCAAACGCGTGGCAGCACCGGCGCACTCCGCGACCGTCGGACTGGCGCTTGCATCCTTCCAGTCCACCTTCCATTTCAACGGCGGCGGCCCCTTGCCGGCCTGGATCGTCGCTGCGCCCGGCATCGCTGACTTCGGGTTCTCCACCGCCTCTTCTCTCGACTCGCCGGGTGCGGTGGATGTCGCAGACAAGACGACCCTCATCGCCAGAACATCGCCGGACGACGAATCGCGCTTCTTTCGTCAGTCGACGAGCGCCCACGCAAGCGACCCGACCTTTGTCGTCGGGCCGGGCAGCCGGGCGGCGTCCCACTTCTACACCTACGGCGTCCGCGTCGTCAGCCCCGAGCCGCCCAACGCCTACGTCGCCCGAGACCTGCGCGGCCAGGCGAACGACTTCGGATACCTTGGCCTATCCGACAGCTTCGCAGCCACGGCACTGGCAGCGGGCGGCTCGTCGCCGCTGGTGGTCTTCAGCAACCTCACCGACGACGACTACCTGTTCACCCTCAGCGGCTCGCTGCGGACCCGGGCACTTGCCGAGGTCACGGGGATGGAGGGCTTCGCCGAGAGCCTGCTGTCCACGTCACTCGGCTTCGGCAGCCACATGCCCCTCGCGGTCAGCTTTTCCGGCCCGATCCCCGACCTGCCGGTCGAAAAGCTCCAGGGCACCGGCGCGACCGGTTCGATCGAATGCACGATCGACGTCTCCGGGTCGACGGGCCTGCTGGGTCTGACGGCAACGCGCGCGGCGGCGCGAGCGACAGTTTCAATCTCATGCTGGAGTGTACTGGTCCCTGCTACGAAGCGGATGAAACCTTCACGCTGGCCCCCGACGACGACTACCGGGTGGTCGAACTGCTGTACCAGCCCGCAAGCGACCGCCCGGTAAAGATCGCCCTGCATCATCTGGGCGGCGACAACGTCGGCATCCTGCTCGACCGCGTGACGCTGATCGAGGGCTACGAGCCGCCCCCGCCGCCGCCGGTTCCCCCGGTTCCGCTGCCGGCGCCTGCACTCCTGCTTGGCGGTGGGCTCGGCCTGCTCGCAGTCCTCCGCCGTCGCCGGACCTGAGCGCAACGGGATCGCGGCAGACGACCGCACGCGATCCCTTTCCCGGGCCGCCGCACCGGCCTACCCTGCCGCCCCATGTGCGGCCGGTTCACCATCACTCACCCCAACGA
>CAZOHN010000046.1:0-19226 GCA_964579325.1 uncultured Rhodobacterales bacterium | reverse complement strand
CGCTCAGCCTCGTCTCCTGGCACTTCTGGCTCGCCACCATCGGGATCGTTCTCTACGCCTCCTCGATGTGGGTCACGGGCATCATGGAAGGCCTGATGTGGCGTGAGGTGGATGCCAACGGCTTCCTCGTGAACAGCTTCGCAGACACCGTTGCCGCGAAGTTCCCGATGTACGTGGTCCGGGCTCTGGGCGGGGTGCTCTTCCTCGCTGGCGCCATCATCATGTGCTACAACCTCTGGATGACCGTTGTCCGCAGCCCGGCGAAAGCCGCGGCTCCGGTCGCGGCTCCGGCCGAATAAGGAGGGCTGGAGAGATGGCTATCCTCGAAAAGCACAAGATCCTCGAGACGAACGCGACGCTGCTTCTGGTCTTCGCATTCCTCGTGGTCACCATCGGCGGCATCGTCCAGATCGCGCCCCTCTTCTACCTCGAGAACACGATCGAGAAGGTCGAGGGGATGCGGCCCTACTCCCCGCTCGAACTGACGGGGCGCGAGATCTACATCCGCGAGGGCTGCTACGTCTGCCACAGCCAGATGATCCGCCCGATGCGCGACGAGGTCGAGCGCTACGGCCACTACAGCCTCGCGGCCGAGTCGATGTACGACCACCCCTTCCAGTGGGGATCGAAGCGCACCGGCCCGGACCTCGCCCGTGTCGGCGGCCGCTATTCGGACGACTGGCACGTCGCGCACCTGATCGACCCGCAATCGGTCGTGCCCGAAAGCGTGATGCCGAAGTACGGCTTCCTGCTGAACCGCAAGATCGAGCCAGAATACATCGCGGACCTCCTCAGGGGGCACCGGATGGCCGGCGTGCCCTACACCGACGAGATGATCGCCGAGGCGCAGGCCGACTTCCGGGCGCAGATCGACCCGTTCGGCGATACCGATGGCCTGCTGGCCCGCTATCCCAAGGCCCAGGTGCGGAACTTCGACGGCGAGCCCGGAGTCTCGGAAATGGACGCGCTGATCGCCTACATGCAGATGCTGGGCACGCTGGTGGACTTCTCCACCTTCGAAGCGGTCGCGAACCGGTAGGGGGTGGGGAACATGGAAACCTACTCGCTCCTCCGCCAGTTCGCCGACAGCTGGGCGCTCCTTGCTCTCTTCGTGTTCTTCGTGGGCGTGATCGTCTGGGCCTTCCGGCCCGGCAGCGGAAAGGCCCATCGCGACTGCGCCAACATCCCGTTCCGGCATGACGACAAGCCTGCCGCCGACACCCATCCCAAGGAGGCCTGAGAATGGCCAAGCAACCCGAAAAGAAGAACCCCAACGAGGTCGAGACGACAGGTCACTCCTGGGACGGGATCGAGGAGTACAACAACCCCCTCCCGCGCTGGTGGCTCTGGACGTTCTACGCCTGCATCATCTGGGGTATCGGCTACACCATCGCCTACCCGGCCTGGCCGCTCCTGAAGGAAGCCACTCCCGGCCTCCTCGGCTATTCGACCCGCGCCGAAGTGGCCGGCGAGATCGCCCGCTTCCAGGACATGAACGCACCGATCGAAACGCGTCTCGCCTCGGCCGAACTGACCGGGATCGCGGCGGACCCCGACCTTCACGGCTATGCCGTGAACGCTGGCGCGGCGGTGTTCCGCACCTACTGCTCACAGTGCCACGGATCGGGCGCGGCTGGCGTGCAGGCCTCGGGCTATCCAAACCTGCTCGACGACGACTGGCTCTGGGGCGGTGACATCGAGGCGATTGCCTTCACCGTGCGCCACGGCATCCGGAACACCGACGATCCCGATGCCCGCTACTCCGAGATGCCGGCTTACGGAGAGATCTTCTCGGCCGAGGAGATCTCGCAGGTCGTCAACTATGTCCAGAGCCTGTCGGGCATCGACCACGATGCCGGTCTGGCCACGGCGGGCGAGACGCTGTTCCTCGACAACTGCGCCTCCTGCCACGGCGACGACGGAAAGGGCCTGCGTGACCTCGGTGCGCCGAACCTGACCGACGCGATCTGGCTCTACGGCGGCGATACCGCATCGCTCACCGATACGGTGACGAACGCCCGCTTCGGCGTCATGCCGCCATGGAGCAATCGCCTGAGCGAAGCGCAAATCCGGGCTGTTGCGACCTACGTCCACGGCCTCGGCGGGGGCGAGACCCTCGAATGACCTAGCGGGCTACCGGCGGCGCGAGCCGCCGGGAGACCGGCGCCGGTCCCCGTCCTGTTCGCGCGTTTCCAGGGGGCCGGCGCCGTGTCGATCTTTGTCGACAGATAGCGTGATGCGGGTGCCGGCAAGGGCGCCCGTTTCCCGTTGTCCGGCGCCCGCGCGCGCCGGAACACTCCATGTTCATGATGTATCTGCGCGTGAATGTCGCAGCGTCGATGCACCGGCTTACGCAACGGCGGCATTACCGCTTGACTCAGGTCAAGGCCTCCCGGACCGGCCGATGCCATTCAGGATGGGCGCAACAGGACCATCGGAGCAGGTTTCCCGTGACATCTAGCGATTCCTCAGAGCCCAAGCTCTATGCTGCGCGCGAGCCGATCTTTCCCCGCCGGGTGAAGGGCAATTTCCGCACGCTCAAGTGGTGGCTGATGGCCCTCACGCTGGGCATCTACTACATCACGCCCTGGATCCGCTGGGACCGCGGCCCCGAACTGCCCGATCAGGCAGTTCTGGTCGACCTCGCAAACCGCCGCTTCTTCTTCTTCATGATCGAGATCTGGCCGCACGAATTCTACTTCGTCGCGGGCCTTCTGATCATGGCGGGCCTGGGCCTGTTCCTCTTCACCTCGGCTCTGGGCCGCGTCTGGTGCGGCTATGCCTGCCCGCAGACCGTCTGGACCGACCTCTTCATCCTCGTCGAGCGCTGGATCGAGGGCGATCGCAACGCCCGCGTCCGCCTGTGGAACCAGAAGTGGGACGCCCGCAAGATGCGGCTGCGCCTGACGAAATGGATCGTCTGGCTGCTGATCGCGGTGGCCACTGGCGGTGCCTGGGTGTTCTACTTCACCGATGCGCCGACCCTGCTCGTCAATCTCTTCACGTTCAACGCACACCCCGTTGCCTACACGACAATCCTCGTTCTCACCCTGACCACCTTCTTCTTCGGGGGCTTCGCGCGCGAACAGATCTGCATCTACGCCTGCCCCTGGCCGCGCATCCAGGCCGCGATGATGGACGAGGACACCATCACCGTCGCCTACCGCGACTGGCGCGGTGAGCCGCGCGGCAAGCACCGCAAGGCCGAGGACGCCGAAAAGCTGGGCGACTGCATCGACTGCATGGCCTGCGTGAACGTCTGCCCGATGGGTATCGACATCCGCGACGGCCAGCAGCTCGCCTGCATCACCTGCGCGCTCTGCATCGACGCCTGCGACGACGTGATGGCCAAGGTCGGCAAACCGCGCGGCCTGATCGACTACATCGCCCTGTCGGACGAGACCGCCGAACGGTCGGGCGACAAGCCGCGCAACATCTGGAAGCACATCTTCCGCCCGCGCACGATCCTCTACACCGTTCTCTGGTCGGCGGTGGGTATCGGGCTGACGCTCGCGCTCTTCATGCGCTCCTCGATCGACCTCACCGTGGCCCCCGTGCGCAACCCGACCTTCGTGACCCTTTCGGACGGCTCGATCCGCAACACCTACGACGTGCGGCTGCGCAACATGAACCTCGAGGATCGCCGGTTCCACATCTCGCTCACCTCGGACGAGAACCTCCAGATCGCGCTCGAAGGTCTGGACGGGCAGGAGGTCACCGTGCCGGCCAACGAGATGTTCCTCCAGCGCGTCTACATCACTGCCGATCCGGGCAGCCGGGCGGCGCAGGCACAGCGCACCGACCTGCGCATCTGGGTGGTCGACCTCGACAGCGAGACCGCGGAAAGTGCCAACAAGGACACGATCTTCAACGGAAAGGGACCATGATGCGCCGTGAACTCACCGGACGGGATGTCCTGATCGGCTTTGTCCTCGCCTTCGGCGTGATCATCGCCGTGAACCTCACCCTCGCCTGGAAGGCCGTCGCGACCTTCCCCGGCCTCGAGGTCAAGAACTCCTACGTCGCCAGCCAGACCTTCGATGCCGAGCGCGCCGCGCAGGAGCGGCTAGGCTGGACGACGGACACCACGCTCGACGGCGACGTGATCCGCGTCGCCTTCTCAGGACCGGGCGGCCAGGCGGCGGATGTGGATCACGTCGAGGCGCTCCTCGGCCGCACCACGGTCCGCTCCGACGATCAGACGCTTGTCTTCATCCGCACCGGGGTCTCGACTTTCGAAGCCCCTGTCGCGGTGGCGAAGGGCCAGTGGATGATGCAGCTGCGGGCCATCGCGGCCGACGGCACGCCCTGGCGCAGCCGCGTCTCGCTTGCGGTGAACTAGCGCCATGACAGCGGCGCTGCGTCCCGCTACCGGCATCGAGGCGGCGTCGGTCGTGCCCTCGGCCAGCGCCTGTCCGGCCTGCATCGCCGCGCCTGCCGCCGAAGCCATCGCAGCCGCTGCCCGCGAACGCGAAGGCGCGCGGCTACTTCTGTCTGTCCCCGCCGCGCACTGCGCCGCCTGCATCTCGACGCTCGAACACGGCCTCGAACGGGTGCCCGGCGTCCGGTCGGCGCGGGTCAACCTCACCCTCAGGCGCATCAGCATCGACGCCGACGAGGGCCTGACCGCGGCCCACCTGATCCCCGAAGTCGCCCGCCTCGGCTACGAGGCGCACGAGCTCGACGCCGGCATGATTTCGGCGATCGACACCGACCGCGTCGGCCGCGATCTGCTCATGCGCCTCGCCGTTGCGTTCTTCGCCATGATGAACGTCATGCTCCTGTCGGTCGCCGTCTGGTCGGGCGCGGAAGATGCCACGCGCGACCTCTTCCACTGGATTTCCGCCGCGATCGCGCTGCCGACCGTGGTGTTCTCCGGCCAGCCCTTTTTCCGCTCGGCCTGGGGCGTGCTGCGCCACTTCCGCGCGAACATGGACGTGCCGATTTCCATCGCGCTCGTCCTCGCCTCGACCGTCTCGGTCTACGAGACGATGAACTCGGGCCACCACGCCTACTTCGACGCCACCGTGATGCTGACCTTCTTCCTGCTGGTCGGCCGCTATCTCGACCACCGCACCCGCGCCGCCGCGCGGTCGGCCGCGCAGGAGCTTGCCGCGCTCGAGGTCCCGCGCGCCCTGCGCGTCGAGGGGACCGAAGAGCGTATCGTCCCGGTGGCCGAGCTTGCCGTGGGCGACCTGATCCGGGTCCTTCCCGGCGCCCGCGTGCCCGCCGACGGCACCGTCGAGGACGGGACCAGCGAGATCGACCGCTCGCTCCTCACCGGCGAATCGATGCCCGCCTTCGCCGGCCCCGGCGCGCGCATCGCCGCGGGCGAGGTCAACCTCACCGGCCCGCTCCTCGTCCGCGTCACCGCCGCGGGCCGCGATTCCGCCCTCCACCGCATGGCCGACCTCGTGGCCGTGGCCGAGGCCGGGCGCGGACGGTTCCGTTCCATCTCGGACCGCGCGGTGCGCTTTTATACGCCCTTCGTTCATTCCGTGGCGTTCCTCTCCTTCGTAGGCTGGTTCTGGTCCACGCAGGATCTGCGCCTGTCGCTCAACATCGCCGCCGCCGTCCTCATCATCACCTGCCCCTGTGCGCTCGGCCTTGCCGTGCCCGCCGTGATGACGGCTGCCTCGGGGCGCCTCTTCCGGCGGGGGCTCCTGATCAAGGACGGTACTGCGCTCGAACGTCTGGCCGAGGTCGATACCGTCGTCTTTGACAAGACCGGCACCCTGACTCTCGGTCGCCCCGAGGCCACCAACCTCGACCGTCGCAGCGCCCGCGAGATCGCGCTCGCCGCCGCACTCGCCCAGGGCTCCGCCCACCCGCTTGCGCAGGCTCTGACCGAAGCGGCGAAGGCCGCCGGAATCGCGCCCGCGCGGGTCGATGACCTCCGCGAGGTGCCTGGCTATGGCGTCGAGGGGCGGATCGGCGGTCAGACCCTGCGCTTTGGCCGCGCCGAATGGGTTGGCGCCACCGCCGGCCAGTCGACAGCGGCCTGGCTCAAGGCGGGCGACGCCGCGCCCGTGGAATTCACCTTCGCCGATCGCCTGCGCCCGGACGTCGAGGAAATGCTCTCCGCCCTGCGCGCAAAGGGCCTTCTGGTTCGCCTGATCTCGGGCGATTCCACCGGCCCTGTCTCCGCACTGGCGCTGCGCCTCGGGATCGCCAACTGGGAGGCGAATGCGCTTCCGGAAGGCAAGGTCGCCTTGGTCGAACGCCTCAAGGCCGAGGGTCGCAAGGTGCTGATGGTCGGCGATGGCCTGAACGACACCGCCGCCCTCGCCGCCGCCCATGTCTCGATCTCGCCCGCGTCTGCGCTCGACGCCGCGCGCACCGCCTCCGACGTGGTGCTGATGGGCCAGAGCCTCGCGCCGGTGGCCGAAGCCATCGCGACCGCGCGTCGGTCGGTCGGCCTGATGCGCGGCAACATCGTCATCTCGAGCCTCTACAACGTTGCTGCCGTTCCCATCGCCATCGCCGGCTTCGCCACGCCGCTCGCCGCGGCCTTGGCGATGTCGGTCTCGTCGATTACTGTGACGCTCAACGCACTCAGGCTCAGGCGGTGACTTGATGGACGTGCTGGCCTACCTCATTCCGGTCTCTCTCGGCCTTGGCGGCCTCGGGCTTCTGGCCTTCGTCTGGGCGATGAAGTCGCGCCAGTTCGAGGACCCGGAAGGCGACAGCCACCGGATCCTGAACAAGGATTGGGACGACAGACCGAGGCCCTGACCAGGAGCGTGTCGCGGGTGGCAGCGGATCAGGGCAGGGATGCCCTCAGCGATGCACCGTCTCGCAGGTCGAGCCGCGCGCACCGATCCTCCGGCAGACGTAGGACGCCTGGTCCTCGGTCATCCCCAGGAAGGTCGCCTCGAAGCCACCGGCCCGCTGAGCGACCCGCCGCACCGATCCGACCAGCCCCGAAGGTTCCGCGATCGCCGCCGAGATCATCGCCCGTTCCGCCGCATCGCGCGACCGGAAGCTGCCGAGCGAGATTCCGAACTGGCTGCTGTTCGACGTTGAAAGCCGCTCGACGATCTCCGACACTTCCGGTTCCGGGCGGATCACCGGGTCGGTGACCGGCTCGGGTGCAAGGACGGCGACCTCGTAGACTGCAAGTGCCTCCGCATCGTCCACGACGCTTGCCACGTCCACGCCACCCGCTTCCGCAGGGGCGGTCGCGGGCAGGGCATCCGGTTCCCCGCCAGCCGCCGCAACCGTCACCTCCGCCCCGAAGCTCTCGACGATCCGTCCGGGCCGTGGCGGCGGGGCGACCGCCGCGAGCGCGACCGAGGCGACCGCCGGCGGCACCGCTACCGCGTCGTCCTCCGGCAGAATGCCCAGGGCCTCGGCCATCGCGGCGTTGGTCGCCGCTGCCAGCGCATCGGCCTCGGCGAACTGGAGCGTGTCGGCAAGCTCGGCCGCCAGGGCCGCACCCGCCTCGGCCGGGGCCTCGCGCTCCATCGGCTCGGCTGTCGCCACCTGAAGGGTCTCTTCCGGCACGGCCTCGGCGTCCTCCGCGGTCGCCTCGGCAACCTCGACGACCTCAATGGCCTCGATCGCCGCCTCGGCCAGTTGCGGCGCCTCCTCACCCGCATCCTCGGCGGCAGGCGTTTCGGCCGCCGGTTCCGCCGGCATGACACGCGCCCGCGGCCGGATCGACGCGGCTAGCGTCGCGACCTCTGTCGGGGCGATCTCGGTTGCATCCTCGGTTGTGGTCGCGGCAACGGCCTCATCTGCCGGCGCCTCCGCCAGCGCCGCCACCAGCGCCTCGGCAATCGCGTCGGCCTCGTTCAGCGCGGCCATGGCGCCTGCGACATCGCTCTCGATCGCCGCGACCAGTTCGGGCGGCGGTGCCTCCTCGCTGCTGCCGCGCGGCAGGGGGCGCGGGGACCGCGTCACCAGGCCCGAAACGCGGATCGTCTTTCCGGCGGCACCGCGCGGGGCAGGCGCGCCGGCCTCCGCCACCAGAACTTCGACGGGTCCTTCCTCCGGCACCCGGTCGTAGCGGGGCCGCGACGGGCGGTTCACCGCGACCCGTGCCGGGGCGCGCTGGAACCCGAGGTTCATCAGTTCGGTCATCTTCGCATTGCGCTGCACCGTGCTCGTGCCGCCGAAGACCGACGCGATGATCCGCTCCTGCCCGCGCTCGGCCGAGGCCACGAGGTTGAAACCCGCAGCATTGGTATAGCCGGTCTTGATGCCGTCGGCGCCCGGATAGCCGTCGAGGAAGCGCCGGTTGGTGTTCGCCACCTCGGCCACGCCCGCATCGGCCGACCGGCGCGAGAAGATATGATAATACTCCGGAAAATCGTAGAAAAGCTGCCGCCCCAGAATCGCCATGTCGCGCGCCGTGGACAGATGCCCCGCCTCGGTCAGCCCGTGGGCGTTCTTGAACGTGGTCCGGGTCATGCCCATCGCGCGGGCTGTCCGCGTCATCCTGCGGGCAAAGGCCGCTTCGCTGCCCTCGATCGCCTCGCCGATCGCCGTCGCGGCGTCGTTGGCCGATTTCACAGCCGCCGCGCGGATCAGGTAGCGCAACTGCACCCGCTGTCCCTCGCGCAGGCCGAGCTTCGACGGCGGCTCGCGCGCGGCGTTCGCCGAGATCCGCACCATCGAATCGAGGCTGATTTCACCCAGCCGCACCGCCTCGAAGGCGATATAGAGCGTCATCATCTTGGTGAGCGAGGCCGGATGCAGCCGGGTATCGGCGTTGTGCTCGTGGTAGACCTCGCCCGAACGGGCATCCATCACCAGCGCCGCATAAGGTGCCGCGCGCGCCACGGACGGCGCGAACGTCGAACTGCATAGAATGATACACAAAATCGCCAGAGCGCGCAGGGCGCTCCCATACTGCCGCTGTCCCACGACGTTGCCTTTGCTCTGCCTCGTGCCACCCCGTTTCATGACGGGTGCAGCTTATTTGTCGAAAGCCTAGCACAGCCCTCCGCGTCGGAAAACACCTGAGTTTCAACAAGTTTTCGGAACTTCGTTAACGAATATACCACATCTGGTAGTCGCCCCCTCCGCACCCACTATATCTTTTCATCCCTCCTCGATGGCCGCGATGATCTCTGGCAGTGCGCCCAGATCGGCCACTTCGCGGTACCGGGCATGGCCCTCCGGCGCATCCGCGCGTTCCAGAGCCCATGTCAGGCCATGCGGCACATAGGTGCCCCAGCCCCCGGCCTCGATCGCGGGCAGGACATCCGACTTCATCGAGTTGCCGACCATCATCGCACTCCCGACGCCGGTCCCGTGTCGCGCGAAGACGGTCGCATAGACGGCCGGGGTCTTTTCGCTCACGATCTCGACGCCGTGGAACAGGTCTCCCAGCCCCGATTGCGCAAGCTTGCGCTCCTGATCCAGCAGATCGCCCTTCGTGACCAGCACCACCCGGTGGTCGGCCGCCGCCGCCTCCACGGCCTCCCGCGCCCTGGGCAACAGGTCGATCGGATGCCGCAGCATCTCGCGCCCCGCCGCGACGATCTCGCCGATCACGCGCGCCGGGACCCGCTCCTCGGTCACCTCGATCGCGGTCTCGATCATCGACAGGACGAATCCCTTGATGCCGAATCCGTAGTGGCCGAGGTTGCGCCGTTCGGCCTCGAGCAACCGCTCGGCCAGGTGGTCGGGTGCGGCATAGTCACCGAGCAGGTCCTTGAACCGCTCTTCTGTGAGCCGAAAGAACGTCTCGTTGTGCCAGAGCGTGTCATCGGCATCGAAACCTATGGCGGTCAGCCGCCGCATCCCACCTCTCCCCTTTTCAGACGGCGACGACGACATATATACTGCCGCTGACGATCCAGCCACAGACAGACGCCGGAGCGCGCAGCGCCGTGACGACCTTTCCCACGATCATGTCCGAGCGCAAGGGTGGCCCCGAGGGCGAGACCGGCGTTGTCACCAAGACCAAGCCCAAGACCCAGCGACCACCGCTCTACAAGGTGATGCTGCTGAACGACGACTATACGCCGATGGAATTCGTCGTGCATGTGCTCGAGCGATTCTTCGGGCTGAGCCATGCGCAGGCGTTCGAGGTGATGCTCACGGTCCACAAGAAGGGCGTGGCCGTGGTCGGTGTGTTTTCCTTCGAGGTGGCCGAGACGAAGGTCGCCCAGGTGATGGATTTCGCGCGGCGGCACCAGCACCCGCTGCAATGCACCATGGAAAAGGAATAGGCGCCTCCCGCGCGCCGCCCATGACCGCTTCCCGACTGACGCTCGCGCTCGAAACCGGTGCCCTTGTCGTTCCGCACGAAGGTTCGATCCTCGTGCTGCGCCCGCGTGCCGATACCGATCTCTCCGCCCTGCCGGCGGATCGTGTGATCGTGGTGCAGGGCTTTCGCCCCGATCACGATGCCCTCGCCGCACGCGGCTATGTCGTTTCGGCCGCGGTTCCCGCCGGGGACGGGGTGGTGGCGCCGGCCGGCGCGGCCGTGATCGTCCTCCCCCGCAGCAAGACGGAGGCCCGCGCCTTGATCGCTGCCGCCAGCGCCGCCGTCGTGCCCGGCGGACCCATCGTGGTGGACGGGCAGAAGACCGACGGCGCCGACGCCATGCTCAAGGATCTGCGCGCCCGGGTGCCGCTGGGCGAGGCGCTCGCAAAGGCGCATGGCAAACTCGCGGTCTTCGCCAACCCAGGTCCCACCGCGCTGTCCGGCTGGGAACTGGTGCCGGGCCGGCTTGCCGACGGACGGGTCACTCATCCCGCCGCCTTCTCGGCCGACGGGATCGACCCTGGCTCCGCCGCCCTCGCCGCCGCCCTTCCGGCCAAACTGCCCAGGCGCGTCGCCGATCTCGGCGCCGGATGGGGCTACCTCGCGGCCGAGGTGCTGACCCGCGAGGGGGTCGAGGAGGTGCACCTTGTCGAGGCCGAACACGCTGCGCTCGAGGCCGCCCGTGCCAACGTTACCGATCCGCGGGCGCGCTTCCACTGGGCCGACGTCACCCGCGACGTGCCGGGTGCCCCCTTCGGTGCCATCGTGATGAACCCGCCGTTCCACCATGGCCGCGCCGCCGACCCGGGCCTCGGCCGCGCCTTCATCGCCGCCGCCGCCCGCGCGCTGACGCCGTCGGGCACGCTCTACATGGTCGCCAACCGGCACCTGCCCTACGAACGCGCGCTCGCCGAGCACTTCCGCGAAGTCGAGGACCTCGACCCCGGACCCGGGGCAAGCGCCGGGGCCTTCAAGCTGATCCGGGCCGCAGCACCGATCCGCGCGACCCAGCCCGGGACCCGACCCTCCGGGGGCCGATCCCCGGGAAGCCGACCCAAGGTCATCACTCGCGCCCGCCGCTGAAGTCGCCTAAAGGCGGCGCGGTCGCAGCCAGGGAGTAGCCCACGCCATGTCCTTCTCGATCGCCGGCAAGACGGCCATCGTCACCGGAGCCGCCAATGGCATCGGCCTCGCCATCGCACGCCGGTTCGTCGACGAGGGCGCGAACGTCATGTTCGCCGACCTCGACGAGGCGCGCCTGACCGCCGAAGTCGGCGACGCTGCCCGCTCGGAAGGGCCGATCCGATACTTCACCTGCGACCTGCGCGAGCGTCTGAGCCAGCAGAACCTGATCTCCGCCACTCTCGACGCGTTCGAACGCGTCGACATCCTGGTCAACGCCTCGCGCAGCGTGGCGACCTCGGACCCGCTGAACCCCGATTCCGACGCGGTCGAGGAGATGCTGCGGCTCAACCTGATGTCGGCGCTGCGGCTCAGCCAGTCGGTGGCCAGACGCATGATCCGCCAGGCCGAGGACAGCGGCCAGGCGGAGGGCTGCGTCGGCTCGATCGTCAACATCTCCTCGATCGCGGCACGGCGCACGCACCCGGCGCTGCTGGGCTACTCGATCGCGGCGGCCGCGCTCGACCAGATGACCCGCTCGATGGCAGTCGCGCTTGCGCCGAACCGAATCCGCGTCAACGCCGTCGCGTTCGGATCGGTGATGAGCGCAAGCCTGCGTACGGCGCTGAAGGACCACGCCGATATCCGCGAGGACATCACCGACCATACGCCGATGGCGCGGATCGCCGCACCGGGGGAACTGGCCGACGCGGTACAGTTCCTTGCCTCGGACGGGGCGGGCTTCGTTACCGGGCAGATCCTGACGGTGGATGGCGGCCGCACCCTGATCGACCCGGTCGCTGCCCCGGCGCATTGAGCGCCGGGGCAATACGGACGCGCCGCAGGCGGCGCGACGCCTTTCCTCTCGCCTGCGCGCCGGAGGCGCTCCGGCTCGGTGCGGCCGCGCAGGGCGCGGCGCGTCAACGCATCGGGAGACGGCCCTCGCAGGCGGCGATCGCGGCGTCGGTCTCGACGGCAAGCAGGCGGCGGCGTTCTCGTAAGGAGGCGAGCTTGGCGCGCTCGGCGGCAGTGTCGATGGCCACCGGGCGTTCCTCGGCGGCGGCGTCGCGTTCGGCGCAGAGCGTCGTCGGTCCGGTGCGGGTGCACAGGCGCAGATTCGTCGAGAGCGAGGGCTGGCGCTGGAGCGCATAGCCGCGGCGCAGGTTGCCTTCGGTCTCGGCGATGAGCGAGTCGACGGTCCGGATTTCCTCGGTGGCGGCGGACAGGCACACCGCACGCGGGTCTGCGCAGGCGACGAGGGCGAATAGGGCGATCAGGGCGGCGCGGTGCATGCCGGTCTCCGGTCCGGTGGCGTTTCAGCGGAAGGATAGGCGCTTGCACCCCCGGTGCCAAACACGCTCTATTCGGGATGCCAATTGCTGCCGAGGACGACCCGATGACCGAACAGTTCGACAACCACAAGACACGGGCCGCGGCCTGGTTCCGGGAGTTGCGCGACCGCATCGTGGCCTCCTTCGAGGCGCTCGAGGACGCGCAGGCGACCGGGCCCTTCGCCGGGCTTGCGCCGGGCCGCTTCGAGGTGTCCGAGACGCAGCGGCATTCGGATGACGGGTCCGACGCCGGTGGTGGGCTGATGAGCGTCATGCGTGGCGGCCGGGTCTTCGAGAAGGTGGGAGTCAACGTCTCCACCGTCTATGGCCGCCTTGGCGAGCGCGCGCAGAAGGCCATGGCGGCACGCGGCGTGCCCGGCATGGCCGACGACCCGCGCTTCTGGGCCAGCGGAATCAGTCTCGTCGCCCACATGCAGAACCCCCACACCCCGGCCGTCCACATGAACACCCGCATGTTCTGGACCCCCGGTGCCTGGTGGTTCGGCGGTGGCTCCGACCTCAACCCCTGCATCGAGTATGCGGAGGATACCGCCGCGTTCCATGCCGTGCTCAAGGCCGCCTGCGACGCCCATTCGCCGGACTACTACCCCCGCTACAAGGCCTGGGCCGACGAGTACTTCTTCGTCCCCCACCGGGGTCGCGCGCGCGGCGTGGGCGGCATCTTCTACGACGACCACAACACCGGTGACTGGGAGGCGGACTTCGCCTTCACGCAAGCCGTGGGCGCGGCCTTCCTGCCTGCCTTCGTGCCCCGGGTCGAGGCCCGGCGCGACATGCCCTGGACGGAAGCCGACCGCGAGGTGCAGCTTGTCCATCGCGGGCTCTATGCCGAATACAACCTGGTCTACGACCGCGGCACCAAGTTCGGGCTGGAGACCGGCCACGACGCCAACGCCGTCCTGATGAGCCTGCCGCCCATCGCCAAGTGGCCGTGAGCGTCAGCCCCTCAGCGCCGCCAGCATCACGTGCACGTTCTCGGGGTCGGCATCGGGCGTGATGCCGTGGCCGAGGTTGAAGATGTGCGGACCCTTCGCGAAGGCGGTCTTGATCCGTTTCGTCTCGTCGACCAGCCGCTGACCGCCTTCCACCATCAGCCCCGGTGCAAGGTTGCCCTGAACGCAGCCATCGACCTGAACATGTTCTGCCGCCCAGTCGGCCGACACCGAATTGTCGATCGCCACGCAATCGGCCCCGGTGGCCTTGGCAAAGCCGATGTAGCCCTCGCCCGCCTCGCGCGGGAAGGCGATGATCGGCAGGTCCGGGTGCCGGGCCTTCAGCGCGGCGATGATGCGGGCGGCGGGCTTCACCGCGAAATCCTCGAAATCCGGCCCCTTCAGGCTTCCGGCCCAGCTGTCGAACAGCTTCACCACCTCGGCCCCGGCCTTCACCTGTTCCGACAGGTATTCCACCGTCGCCGCCTCGATCCGCGTCATCAGCGCCTCGAAGGTCGGCCGGTCGGTATCCTTCAGGCGGTGCGCCGCCGCCTGGTCGGGCGAGCCGCGCCCGGCGACCATGTAGGTCGCGACCGTCCAGGGCATACCCGCGAACCCGATGAAGGCCGTCTCGCGCGGCAACTCCCGCGCCAGGATCCGCACCGTTTCGTAGACCGGCGCCAGCGTCTCGTGGATCGCCTCCACCGGCTTCAGCGCGGCCACGCCCTCGGCCGTCGTCGTCGTCTCCATCCGCGGGCCTTCACCTTCCGCGAACCAAAGCTTCGGCCCCAGTGCCTGCGCGATCAGCAGGATATCGGCGAACAGGATCGCCGCGTCGAAGCCAAAGCGGCGGATCGGTTGCAGCGTCACTTCGGCGGCCAGGTCGGGCGTGTAGCAGAGCGACAGGAAATCGCCGGCCTGCGCGCGGGTGGCCCGGTACTCGGGCAGGTAGCGGCCGGCCTGCCGCATCAGCCAGACCGGTGGCACGTCCTGCACCTCGCCCCGCAGCGATTTCATGAGCTTCTTGTCGGTCATACCGGTCCCCCGTCGCATCGCGGGCCAGTCGTTTCAAGGCAGCGTCACCTTGTCAACCGGGCCGCGCTTGTCAGGCGCAATTGTCACGGGATATGGCTGGACGCATGACACTCGCCCTTCCAAGCCCCGCCTCGCCCCTCCGGATCGGAACCCGCGGTTCGCCGCTCGCGCTCGCGCAGGCGCATGAGACCCGCGCGCGGCTGATGGCCGCCTTCGACCTGCCAGACGAGGCGTTCGAGATCGCGGTCATCAAGGTGACCGGCGACCAGATCCTCGACAAGGCGCTGAAGGACATCGGCGGCAAGGGCCTCTTCACCCGCGAGATCGAGGAGGCGCTGCTGGATGGCTCCATCGACATCGCGGTGCATTCGATGAAGGACATGCCCACGGTGCAGCCCGAAGGTCTGGTGCTCGACTGTTACCTGCCGCGCGAGGATGTGCGCGATGCCTTCGTTTCGCCCGGCGTGGCGCGGCTGGCCGATCTGCCCGAGGGGGCGGTCGTGGGGTCGTCTTCGCTCCGCCGCCGGGCGCAACTCGCCCACCGGCGGCCCGACCTGAAGCTGGTGGAGTTCCGCGGCAACGTGCAAACGCGGATGCGCAAACTCGAGGAGGGGGTGGCCGTGGCGACCTTCCTTGCGATGGCGGGTCTGAACCGGCTCGGCCTTACCCATGTCGCGCGGGGGGCCATCGACCCCGACGAGATGCTTCCTGCCGTGGCGCAGGGCTGCATCGGGATCGAGCGGCGGTCGGACGACAGCCGCGCCGCCGGGTTGCTGGAGGCGATTCACCACGGCCCCACGGGCCAGCGTCTCGCCTGCGAGCGGGCCTTCCTTGCCGCCCTCGACGGCTCCTGCGAGACGCCCATCGCGGGGCTTGCCGAGCTTGATGGCGGCACGCTGCGGCTCCGGGGCGAGATCCTGCGCCCCGATGGCTCGGAAGTGCTGGCCGAAGCCGAGGCCGCAGCCATCGAGGACGGGGCCGCCATGGGCACCGAAGTCGCCCGGCGGCTGCGCGCCCGTGCACCCGAGGGCTTCTTCTCCTGGGCCTGAGGGTCCGAAAGTTCTGTTAACCCTCTGAAAACGTTGTCTCGCGCGCGAAACACTTTCCGTGCAAGCCGTTGATTTCCTGTCGACCGCCGCCTGCTATTCTCGCGCGCGCAGCACCCGCGCCGGCCGCGCGGCCAGCGGCCGCAGCGCGAAGGCCAGCCCGGCCAGCAGCGTGGCCAGCGCGCCGCCCACAACGATGGACACCGCCGAAACCGGCTCGAAGATGAAATCGGCCTCCATCACGAACCGCATCACCGCCCAACCGGCGATGCCGCCCGCCGCGATGGCCACGAGCCCAGCGACCGCTCCGAGCATGGCCGAGCGCAGCGCGAAATAGGCCAGCACCTGCCCCCGCGCAGCGCCCAGCGTCTTGAGGATGGCGCTTTCGAACACGCGCACCCGTTCGCCCGCCGCTGCCGCGCCGATCAGCACGACCACGCCCGTCACCAGCGTCGCTGCGGCGGCCCAGGTTATTGCCGAGGCGATCGCGCCGAGGATCTCGCTCACCCGGTCGATCTGGTCGCGGACCCGCACCGCCGTGATGTTGGGATAGGCCGTCGCAAGGTCGCGCAGGATGGCGGCCTCCGCCGCCTCCTCGGCGTAGATCGTCGAGATGAAGGTATGCGGTGCGCCCCGCAGCGCGGCGGGGTTCATCGACAGGACAAAGCCGATCCCGGCGGTCGAGAAGTCCACCTCGCGGAAGCTCGTGACCTCGGCGGTGATGTCGCGGCCAAGGATGTTCACCGTCACGTCGTCGCCCAGCTTCAGTCCGATCTCGGCACCTTCCTCGGCAGCAAAGCTCATCTGCGGCGGGCCGTCATGGCCCTCGGGCCACCAGGCGCCTTCCGTGACCCGGCTGTTCGGCGGCGGACGCTCGGAATAGGTCACGCCGCGGTCGCCGCGGATCACCCAGTGGTCGCCTGCCACCTCTGTCGCCGGGCGGCCATTGATCCGCGTGATGACACCGCGCAGCATCGGCGCGGTTTCGGCCTTCGTCACACCGGGGTCGCCCTCGACCCGCGCAAGGTAGCCCTCGATCTGGTCGGGCTGGATGTCCACCACGAAGTAGGATGGCGCGATGGCCGGCAACTCGGTGCGGATCGAGTTTCGCAGGTTCCAGTCGATCTGCCCCACCGCGGCCAGCACCGCAAGGCCGAGGCCCAGCGACAGCACGACCGAGGCTGCCTCGTTGCCCGGCCCGCCGACGGATCCGAGCGCCAGTCGCAGCGTGGTCCGCCCGCGCACGATCCGCGCCCGGGCGATCCGACGCGCAAGCCGCCGTGCCCCGGAGGCGGCGAGCACCAGCAGCACCAGCGCCCCCGCTACCCCCGCGGCCGACCAGATCGCCAGTGTCGGCACCCCCGACAGCAGCGCCGCCGCCCCGACGAGCGCAGCGAGAAGGGCCGCCGTCACCATCAGCCACAGCGGCCGCGGCAGCACCCGCCCGCGCCCGCCCGCCTCGCGGAACAGCGTCGCCGCGCGGACCTCCTCGGTGCGGGCAAGCGGCCAGAGCGTGAAGATCAGCGCGGTAAGCGCCCCGTAGAGCGCGGCTTCCAGAAGCGGCGTCGGGTGCAACCCGAACTCGGCCGGAACCGGCAGCCGGGCCGCCAGAAGTGGCGCGAACAGCATCGGCAGGATCGCCCCGAGGACCAGCCCCAGCGCAATGCCGACTCCCGCCAGCGCGCCGACCTGCAGGAAATAGGCCGCGAAGATCGTGCGCGACTCCGCTCCCAGCGTCTTCAGCGTGGCAATCGTCTCGACCTTGCCGTCGAGATAGGCCCTGACCGCTGCCGAAACCCCGACGCCTCCCACCGCCAGCCCCGCCAGCCCCACCAGCACCAGGAACGAGGCCAGCCGCTCCACGAACCGCTGCACCCCAGGCGCGCCGTTGCGCGCGTCGCGCCAGCGCATCCCGGTGTCGCGGAACAGGCCCCCGGCCTCGGCCTCCAGCGCCGCAAGGTCGGCTCCCGGCGGAAGCGACAGCCTGTAGCGCGTCTCGTAGAGCGTGCCGGCCTGCAGCAGTTGCGAGTTGGCGAGGTCCGCGGTGCGCACGATGGTGCGCGGCCCGAAGGCGAAGCCGTCGCCCGCGCTGTCCGGCTCGGTCGTCAGGATCGCCGTCAGCACGAAATCCTGGACGCCAAGTCGGAAGCTGTCGCCGGGCTCAAGGCCCAGCCGGTCGGCGAGCGCCCGCTCCATCACGCCGCCGGGCAGGCCACCCGCCCCGTCCAGGGCCTCCGCCAGCCCGATCCCGGGCTCCAGCCGCACCTCGCCCTTGAGCGGGTAGGCCGCATCGACGCCCTTCACCTGCGTCAGCCCGCGCTCGGTCGCTTCGCCGCGCTGCACGGTCGCCATGCTGCGGAAGTCCGTCACCTCGCTCACCGCGGTGGCGGTCGCCTCCATCCAGGCGCGCTCCTCCGGCTCGGCGTAGCGGTATGTGAAGGTCATCTCGCCGTCGCCGCCCAGAAGCGTCGCACCCTCGCGCGCGAGCCCCTGCGAGATCGACACCCGCACCGATCCCACCGCCGCGATTGCGGCAACGCCGAGCGCCAGGCAGGCGAGGAACACGCGGAACCCGCGCAGGCCGCCGCGCAGCTCGCGCCGGGCAATGAGAAGGGCGGGGCTCCTGGCCAGGCTCATGGCGCGCTCATTCGGCCGCCCGCGCAAGCGGCGCGTCGGCAAGGCGGCCATCGTTGAGCCGTGCAACCCGGCCACAGCGGGCGGCAAGCTCGGGTGCATGGGTCACCAGCACCAGCGTTGCGCCATGGCGCGACTGCAATCCGAACAGAAGCTCCATGATCGCCTCGCCTGTGGCCCCATCGAGATTGCCCGTGGGCTCATCCGCCAGCAGGATCGCCGGGCGCGGCGCCGCAGCGCGGGCCAGCGCGACCCGCTGCTGCTCGCCCCCCGACATCTGCGAGGGGTAGTGGTCGATCCGCGATCCCAGGCCCACCGCCCGCAATTCCTCTTCCGCCCGGTCGAAGGCATCCGAATGCCCCGCCAGTTCCAGTGGCGTCGCCACGTTCTCCAGCGCGGTCATCGTCGGGATCAGGTGGAAAGACTGGAACACCACGCCCATGTTATGCCGGCGGAACCGGGCCAGCGCGTCCTCGTTCATCGCGGTCAGGTCCTGGCCCATCGCCCGGACTTCGCCCCCGGTGGCGCGTTCGAGCCCGCCCATGAGCATGAGGAGCGACGACTTGCCCGACCCCGAAGGCCCCACCAGCGCAAGGCTCTCGCCCTTTGCCACCTCCAGCGTGATGCCGCGCAGGATCTCCACCGGCCCGGCATTGCCCGCCAGCGTCAGCCGCACATCGCGCAGGATAAGGATCGGGTCGGTCATGAAGGGTCCTGTCCGTGGTGGGGTCTGGTTTGGGGTCTGGCGTGGGGTCACTTGGGGATATGGCGCATTTCGCTGCGGGCGCAACCTTTGCCTTGCGCTCCTTGCCACGGCGTTACCGGCGCTGGCCGAACCCGTCACCGTGGCGGCCCTGGGCGACAGCCTGACCCACGGCTACGG
>CAZOHN010000045.1:10438-19273 GCA_964579325.1 uncultured Rhodobacterales bacterium | reverse complement strand
CTCTAGAGGACATAGCGGCTGAGGTCGGTGCTTCGCGACAGTTCCCCGAGGTGCACCTCTACAAAGGCGGCATCGACCGTTACCGCCTCGCCCGAGCGATCAGGGGCAGTGAAGGACAGCTCCTCGAACACACGTTCCATGACGGTATAGAGCCTGCGCGCCCCGATGTTCTCGACCGCGCGGTTCACCTCGGCGGCGATGCGGGCCAGCGCGGCGATGCCGTCCTTTGTGAAGCTGACGGTGACCTGTTCGGTGCCCATCAGAGCGGTGTATTGAAGCGTCAGCGCGTTGTCGGTTTCGGTCAGGATGCGCACGAAGTCGGCTTCGGTCAGCGCGCGCAACTCCACCCGGATCGGCAGTCGCCCCTGCAGTTCCGGCAGAAGATCCGAGGGCTTTGCGATGTGGAAGGCACCAGAGGCGATGAAGAGGATGTGGTCGGTCTTGACCGGGCCGTACTTGGTCGAGACGGTCGTTCCCTCGATCAGCGGCAGGAGGTCGCGCTGCACGCCCTCGCGGCTCACATCAGCGCCCCGCGCCTCGGAGCGCGCTGCGACCTTGTCGATCTCGTCGATGAACACGATTCCGTTTTCCTGCACCGCTTCCAGCGCCGCCGTCTTGACCGCCTCGTCGTCGAGGAGCTTGTCGGCCTCTTCGGAAAGTAGCGGCTCGTAGGCATCGGCCACCCGCAGCCGCTTGCGCATCCGCCGCCCGCCGAAGGCCTTGAACAGGTCTCCGAGGTTCATCATCCCGGGCGCACCCTGTCCGCCCGGCAGATCGAACATCGGCATTGCGGGGGCCGCTTCGGCGATCTCGATCTCGATCATGGTGTCGTCGAGGTCGCCCCGCCGGAGCTTGTCGCGGAACATGTCGCGGGTCTGCGGCCGCGCGCCTTCCCCTGCGATGACGTCAAGCACACGGTCCTCCGCAGCGCTCTGGGCCCGGGCCTTCACCTCTTCACGCATCCTCTCGCGGGTCTCGACGATGGCGGCGTCCATCAGATCGCGGATGATCGAGTCGACGTCGCGGCCGACATAGCCAACTTCGGTGAACTTGGTCGCCTCGACCTTGAGGAACGGCGCCTTCGCCAGCTTGGCCAGCCGGCGGCTGATCTCGGTCTTGCCGACCCCTGTCGGGCCGATCATCAGGATGTTCTTCGGATAAACCTCGTCGCGGATATCGTCGGCAAGCTGCTTGCGCCGCCAGCGGTTGCGCAGCGCCACGGCGACCGCGCGCTTCGCCTCCTGCTGGCCGATGATGAAGCGATCAAGCTCCGAGACGATCTCGCGGGGGGTCAAGTCTGTCATGGGGCCCTCAGACGGATGGCGGCAATCGCTGGCGCGGAAGGAATGGCAGCGCACGAAGCAAGCCCGCCCGGATGCGCTCCCAGAACGCGCCGAGGCCGAGGAGCGCGACACCGAGCAGGAGCACGGTGAACACGCCGCCTTCGGCTTCGAAGACGGTAGCTGCAAGCGTGACGCAGTAGCCGACGCCGGCAATGAGGAATGACCTGCGGTCGATGACGACGGCGACGACAGCGATCAGCGCGAGAAAGATGAACAGCGTCGTGTTCGCACCGGCGGTCTCCCGGGTGAGCAGCGTGAGTGCGACCGTGTTGACCAGTGCCGGTGCGGCGATGACATGGAGCCAAAAACCGTTAGCCGCACGGCGCGTGACCCGATGCGGATCAGACATGTCGAAGGCCATCGCGGCTATGAACACCACGAGGCCGAGCGCCAGCGTGATCCAGGCGAAGGGCCCGCCTGCCGAAAGCAGGAAGAGGTCGGAGATACTCTCGGGTGTCCCGGCTCGCGCCGCCGCGACGACAAGGGCCGAGGCGAACAGGCCAAGCGCGATCATGGCCAACGCGAAGGGAACTCGAAACCGGATCCAGTAGAAGAGGAGCGCCATCGTGGCGAAGAACAGCGGCAAGGGGAGGCTCCCGAAGTCCAGCTGTGCTACCATGAAAGGTTGGGCCAACTGCGCCGAAAACCCGGCCGCAGCATTTCCGGCGAACATCACCGACAGCGCAATTGCAGGCGCGACCATGCGGCGGCGGCGGATGAAGTACTCTGACAGGGCCCAGATCGTCGCTGCTCCGATCAGCGATGCGGTGACGAGGCGCTCCATGGTGCCGCCAAGGCTTGCGGCGATCCAGACGCCGACGACCCCCCACCAGCCCACGGCGAGGATGACGAGGCCGACGACGATGAAGATCTCGTTGAAGCCCTTGAAGAGCTCGAACGGCTCGTCGCCCGGGGCAAGGTCTTCCCGCGCTCCGCGGCGGCTGTGGGCCAGAGCGGTCAGACCAACAGCTTGAGACTCAGACACTATTCCAGCGGAAACCGCTGCACGTAGGTCCTCGGGCCCGATCATCGACGGATCGTCTCCACCACGAGGTTCCCGTTTGTATAGACACAGATGTCGGCGGCGATCGCCATTGCCTTGCGAGCGATCGCTTCGGCTGGCTCGGGCCCGTCTACCAGCGCTCGTGCGGCGGCAAGCGCGTACATGCCACCCGACCCGATCGCGGCGATGCCGTGCTCGGGCTCAAGCACATCCCCCGCTCCAGTGATGACCAGCAACTCCGCGCCATCGGTTACGATCAGCATCGCTTCCAGCTTCTGGAGATACTTGTCGGTGCGCCAGTCCTTGGCCAGATCGACCGCCGCTCGGGCAAGCTGTCCCGGTGAGGCTTCAAGCTTCTTCTCGAGGCGCTCCAGAAGAGTGAAGGCATCCGCGGTTGATCCCGCAAAGCCTGCCACGACCTCATGTCCGCCGGGACTGAGGCGACGCACCTTCCGAGCGGTCCCCTTGATGACTGTCTGGCCGAGACTGACCTGGCCATCACCAGCCACCACCACCTCGCTCCCCTTGCGAACGCCCAGTATCGTGGTCCCGTGCCAGCCGGGAAACTGCGGATCGGACATCTTCGGTCTCCTTCACCCGGACCTATATGGGTTTTCCGTGAAGCGCTCCGCAATGAAAAGGGGCGCCATGCGACGCCCCCTTCGTGTGAGTACGCCAAAGCGTCAGATTGCGCTGGCAATCCAGGTCTGCAGGGCCGCCTTCGGCGCTGCGCCAACCTTGTTCGAGACCACTTCGCCGTCCTTGAACAGGAAAAGTGCCGGGATGCCGCGCACACCCATCCGGGCGGGGGAATCCGGATTCTCGTCGACGTTGACCTTGACGATCTTCACCTTGCCCGCAAGCTCCTCGGAGATCTCCTCGAGAGCCGGTCCGATCATCTTGCAGGGGCCGCACCATTCGGCCCAGAAATCGACAACGACCGGGATCGGCGATTGCCGCACCTCCGCGTCGAAGGTGGCGTCGCTTACTGCAACGGTGGCCATGGGTGAACTCCTTGAGGCATGGGTCGATCCGGAACGTATGAAGCGCCAGAGGGGGCGTCAACCCGCGGTCACGCGGGTGAGAGCGGCCCGGATCAGCGGGGCGGGGAGTGGCATGAGCCGAGGCCCTGCTGTCCAGAGGATCGCGGTTTCGATGATTCTGCCGGGATAGACACCTTTCAGCATTGCCTCATAGGCCCCCATCTGCCGCAAGAGGCCCTCGGGAACGTCTTCCGGCGTGGCCGGCACAAGAACATTCGTCTTGTAGTCTACGGCAAGGATTCGACCGGGCATCAAGACAAGACGGTCGATCGCACCCAGGAGAGGGCCGACGCCGGCAACGTCGGCGGCGATGTCGACCTCGGTCAGCGCATCGGGTGAAAAGACAGCGGCAAGCATCGGGTCATCGATCACGTGCGCCACTTCCGCCGCGAGGCCCCGTGCCTCGGCGGGATCGACTGCATCTTCGCCCACAGCGAGAATCCGGACCGCTGCAGCGTCGCGCTCCAGGGGATCGATCGTAGGAAGAAGTTCGAACAGCCGGTGAAGGCGCCGTCCCCGCGCCAGGGAAGAATCCTTGCCCTCCGCGAGAGGGTCGCCCGGAAGCACCTTCGCGCCGCCAAGGTCGGACGGCGACCTGGGGTCGGGCTGGTGCCGGAATTCGGCGGCCGCGGCCCTGCTCCAGAGGGGCAGCTCGACCCGTGCAGTCCGGAGCTCGGGTGCGGGCACTAGTCGCGGCGCGTCCCATTCCGGACCGAGATCGAACCGCCAACCCGCTCCGGTCGGCGTCCCGACCGGTCGCGCTCCTGCCCTTGTCTCCAGCGTCTCGGCAAGAAGTGCGTGCCAGCCACCACCCTCGGGCCTTCCCATGTCGCCGGCGCCGGCGACGATCAACCACGATTCCGCCCGCGTCATCGCGACGTAGAGCAAACGCATACGTTCCTCTTCGAGCTTGCGGCTCCGGTCCGCGAGCGCGGTTGCGATTTCCGGCGGGGCTTCGTCCCGCGACGTCCTCCAGAGGACGTCGCCGCGGTCGGACAGCAGAAGTTGCGCGCGGTCCTGTCCCCGGCTTGCCCTCGTGTCCGGCAGGATGACGATGGGGCTTTCGAGGCCCTTGGCGCCGTGGATCGTCATGACCCGGATCAAGCCCGCTCCCTCGCCGAGCTGTCGCTTCACCTCGACCTCGTCACCCTCGAAATAGGTCAGAAAGCCCGTCAGCGACGGAATCTCGGTGGCCTCGTAGGACAGGGCTTGCGACAGGAGCGCATCGATCCCATCCTCCGCCTTTGGCCCCAACCGCGCCAGCAGTCGCCGGCGACCGTCATGACGAACCAGAATGCGTTCGATCAGATCGTAGGGCCGCAGGAAGTCAGCCGCGCTGCGCAGCTCATCCAGTATCGAAACAGTGTCTGCTGCAGCCGCATCGCTCCCTCGAAGGACATCCCACAGAAAGCGCTTTCCCCGTCCGTGCGCGAGGCGGAACAGGCGGTCCTCCGACCATCCGAACAGCGGGGAACGAAGGGCGGCGGCGAGCGAGAGGTCGTCCTCGGGAAGGGCGAGGAAGGAAAGAAGCGCGACGAGGTCCTTCACGGCAACCTCGGCTCCGAGCCGGAGTACGTCGGCGCCCGCGATCGGCAGACCTTCGGCCTTGCAGGCCCGGATGATCTCGGAAAACAGGGTCGATCGGCGCTGCACGAGCACGAGGAAATCGCCCGGGGCCACGGGCCGTCGCGAGACGCCCCGGCCGTCGCGTCCCGGAAGCGGAAGGGTCGTGCCGCTCGCCGGATCGCACATGTGCCGGATCTCTCCCGCGACGATGCGGGCGAGGCGCCGGTCGTGGTGCGTGTCGGTCACCCGGTCTACCGGATCCGTCCAGTCGCCATCTTCCGTCTCCTCGGTCTTTGGCAACGCAGGCCACAGATCGACCCGGCCGGGCAGGTCTTCGAAGAAGGCGATGTGTTGCGGCGGCGACCCAAGTCCCGGCGTGAGTTCGGGCCGGGAGAACGTGTGGTCGACAGTCGTCAGGATGGCGGGAGCCGAACGGAAGGAATGGGTCAGCTCCGTCTCGAACAGGCGTTCCCCAAGCGTCTCGAGCCGCCCGCGAAAGTGCTCGGCCATGCGTCCGAAGTTCGCGGGATCGGCGCCCTGGAAAGAGTAGATCGACTGCTTGACATCGCCCACGACAAAAAGGGTGCGGGTGAGATCAGTCCGGGCCGAGGCGCCTGCACTGAACTCCTCTGCGATCATCCGGACGATGTCCCACTGGTCGGGGCTGGTGTCCTGCGCCTCGTCGACGAGGATGTGGTCGATCCCGCCGTCGAGACGGTAAAGAACCCACTCCGCCACGCCCGGCCTGCGCAGGAGGTTGCGCGCGAAACCGATCAGGTCGTCAAAATCCACCACGCCCTGTGACTGCTTGCGGCGGGCAAAGGTGGACAGGAACGGGCCTGCAAAGCCATGCAGGGCCGCGTTCCGTTCAGCCGCGGCAAGGGCGACCCGGCGTGGGCGTGCGGCCTCGATGCGACGCATCAGGCCTTCGACCCGTGGCATGAGGTTGGCGACACGAGCCTGCGTACCCTTCGTCGGAAACGAGCCTGTCTTGGCACAGAAAGGAGATTTTGCGTCCACTCCGGTCAGCATCACGTCTTCAAGGACACGCAGCGACGATAGCGACCAATGCCCGTGAACGATCGGCTCCAGCTTCTCTGCGTTCTTGGCATCGGTCACCGTGCCACTCTTGAGGGAGACGACCAGCGCCGTGAGCAGTTCGGCCTCGTCGCCGAGGAACACCTCTGTCAGCAGCGTCGCCGCCGAGTAGTCTGCAGGAAGCCCGAACCGTTCTTTCCAGGTCTCGACTCCGGTCGTAGTTGCGAAACGGTCCCGACGGGACGCAATCTCGGCCAGAAAATCGGGCCAGCGGCCTCCGGTGTCATGTGCCGCAACCCCCTCCAGAAGCCGGGCATCGGGACCTTCCGCGATGGTATCGGCGACCTCCTCCAGCAGCAGGCGGCGGGCGCGGTCATCGAGCTCGGAGAAATCCGGGGACACGCCGGCCTCCAGCGGGAAACGGCGCAACAGCGACGAGGCGAAAGCGTGGATGGTCTGGATCTTGAGCCCGCCGGGAGCCTCGATAGCGCGGGCGAACAGCCGTCGCGACTCGCGGAGGACCTCCGGGTCGATCGCCCGTTCGACCTCGATCGCGCGGAGCGAGTCCGCCAGCCTGTCATCGGGCAGCATAGCCCAGCCGCCCAACCGGCGGAACAGGCGGTTCTGCATCTCGGCCGCGGCGGCCTTGGTGTAGGTGAGGCAGAGGATGCGCTCGGGCAGGACCCCTCGCAACAGAAGCCGCACCACGCGGTCGGTCAGGACCCGGGTCTTGCCGGACCCGGCATTGGCCGAAACCCAGGTCGATCCGGTAGGATCGGCGGCGCGCAACTGGCGCAGGGTTGCATCATCGGCGCGCGCGGTCATCCGACGTCCTCCGGTTCCGCCCGAGCCGAGCCCTCCCATTCGCCGTAGCGGGCGAGGTGGTCATAGTCGCCCTGCGCCTCGCCCCCCTGCTCACGGAGCGGCGCGCGCCGCGAAAGATATCCGCGACTTCGGCTTGAATAGTGTCTGATCAGACGCTCCAGCCCCTGCCACGCGGCCTGTATCTCCTCGGGAGTCCCGGCCCGGATGTCGGTCTCGGGCTTGGACCCCATGCCGATGAACCCGACGTTCGCCACCTTCAGGGCGCCGGCTTCGGCGAAGGCTCCGCCCGATGCGAGGGCGGCGAGCAGCGGCAACTGCTTGTTGAAGTGCGCCTGCTCCTTCTCTTTCGGCAGCGCGCCCGTCTTGTAGTCGTAGATCGCAGCCGTCCCGTCTTCCCTCAGGTCGATCCGGTCCGCCTTGCCAACGAGCGTCAGGCCCGTCGTTCCGACCTGGAGCTCGCCCCTGATCTCGAACCACATCGGTCGCGCGGTCCTTCGCCGCTCGGCCTCACCCTCAAGGAACCAAGGCGCAACTCGGTGCAGCCTTGCGGCCCAGGCAGCGCGCGTGGCGGGCCAAGGCGCTTCCTCGGCGAGAATGCGGGCGACGGTCTCGCGGAACGCAGCGCTGCGGTCGGAGGCATCCGTCCAGATATCGCGCACGAAGACTTCCAGCACCTTGTGCAACGCCGATCCGCGCAGGCGTGCATCCGGCGTGCGGCGCAGGGGATCCAGCGGGCGCAGTCCCAGGACATGACGTGCGTAGATGGCGTAGGGGTCTCGGATCAGCGTTTCTATCTCGGTCACGCTCAGCCGTTTCGGGCGGGCCTCTACCGGCGGCCGGGGGGCCGGACGATGTGCCGGAGTGGCAGGGAGACCGGTCGCATCATCGAGGGCCTGAGCTTGCGTGACGAGCGCCGCCCCGCGGCCGCGCATCGCCACCAACGCTTCGGGCCCTCCGGTTTCGGCCAGGCCGGAGAGCAATGTGGTGATCCGGTTCAGCCAGCGGGACGGGACCGTCTCGGCTTCGGCGCTTCGGCTTGCCCGGGACAGCACCACTTCGCGCGCGGCGATGGCTTGCTGGAAGTCGTGCGCGGCAAGCCCAACGCGCCGTTCGGGCAGCAACAGACCCGCGTCAAGGCGCATGCGGCGGTTCATCCAGGGGTCGGGCGGCGGCAGCGTGGGCCAGACGCCATCGTTTAGGCCCCCAAGGATCACGAGATCGGCGCCCTGCACGCGAGCTTCAAGTGTGCCCCAGATCATGACACACGGATGGGGGCGCACCGGGTCGCGCACGTCGCGTTCCTGAAACAGCTGCCGGACCAGCGCGAGGTAGTCGCCGGCGGTCATCTCGCAGCCGTGCCCTGCCTCCCGGGAGAGCTCGTCCATCGCCTCGCGTGCCTGCTCCCCGGCCTTTGCGGCCCACAGTTCGGCGGCACCTCCGGGCGCGGGGCCGGCCGCGAAAGCTTCGGACAGACCGAGGTGCCAGGACACGAGATCGGTCAGTGGTCTCTCGCCCGGAAGTCCGGCGGCGCGGTCGACAAGTCCGGCAACCCAGCCCGCCCAGACGGCCCTGTCGTCCCGTCGATCTCCCCAGCGCTGGAGAGCCTTCCGGTCGGGGTAGGGCGGGCCGTGGGACCGGATGTCGAGCTCCAGATCGCGTGCATGGCGCAGGTGGTCGCCCCGGCCCGTCCCGCTGTGGCATAACGGGTGCTTGAGCAGGGCTAGCAGCGCCTCGGATGTCACCGGGCGCGCCGCCAGCGCCGCGACCTGAAGGAGCAATCGCCCAGGCGGCGACAGTGCGAGCGGCCGGCCCGCGCTGTCGTCCGGCTCGATTCCCCAGCGGTCCAATTGCGCTGCGACGCGGCGGGTGAGCATCCGGTCCGGAGTAACAAGCGCGGCCAACTGCCCGGTCTCTGCCGCAAGCCGGAGACGCAGCGCGATGGCGGTGGCCTCAAGTCTTGGCGAGGGCGCCTCAATCAGAGTCATCGATGCCGTTGCCGTGGCGAGATCCGGGAGGC
>CAZOHN010000045.1:0-10338 GCA_964579325.1 uncultured Rhodobacterales bacterium | reverse complement strand
GCGCGTTCCCAGTGTTCCGACATCCTCGAAAGATCGAGTCGGTGAAGCGCCTCCGCCTCAACGCCCTCGCCCTGCATTTCGTCTAGGAGGTCAGCGAGACTTTCCGCCAGGCCGAAAGCCGAAGTGCGCGGCGCAAGCTCCGGGTCGCTCTCGATCAGGGCGAGGACAAGTCGGGCAAGTTCCAGCCTCCTGCGGAGCCGTGGCACTGCCGGAGCGATCGGCAGGGCAGGATCGTCCGCAAGGTCGGTCACCAGCCGGATCCGGGGGAGCAGGAGCGCCCCTTCAGCCGCGAGCAGCTCTCGAAGGCGCCGCTGCATACGCCGCGTGTTCACGAAGACGGTCACCCGCGCAAGCGCCTCTGGCGGATGGCCCGACAGCCTCGCGCGCAGACCCGAGGCGACGCGGGCCGGGAAGTCTGCTCCGGGGGGCAGACCGAAGAGGTGCGGGGTCGGATCAGACCCGAACATTGCCAGTTCCGCAGAGAACGGCCTCGGCCGCAAGAATGCCCTCCGGCGTTCCCACATCCACCCAACCCCCGCTATGCCGCACTCCGTACAGTCGACCTTCGACGGCGTACCGGTCCCAGACCCGATTCAGCGAGAACGCCCTTTCGGCTATGGTGGCGAGCGATTCCGGGTCAATGATCTGGGCGCCGGAGTAGACCATCGGGCCGCGCCGCGTGAGGCCGCCGGATCCGTCCATCGAGAAGTCCCCGGACCCCGAGTATGCCGAAGCGGCCTTCTGGTCGACCACGAGAAGGAGCGCCCCCATCCGGGTTGGGTCCCACGCGGCGCGGAGAGTGGCTAGCGGGTTGGGCCCTGTCCAGATTGCATCGGGGTTCAGGGTGAATACGGGCCCCGTTCCGAGATGCGGCAGGGCATTGCGCAAGCCGCCGCCGGTTTCAAGGATGTCCGGGGCCTCGGTCACGACGGAGATCCCCGGGCGGCCCGCCAGGTGGGACTCGATCAGCGGTGCGAGGTAGTGGGCGTTGACGACAGTTCGTGTGATTCCCTGTCCCTCGACCAGAGTCAGAGCGCGATCGAGGAGCGTCTGACCGCCTACCTCGATCAGCGGCTTGGGCCGGTTTGCGGTGAGCCGCCCCATCCGCGTGCCGAAGCCGGCGGCGAAGAGCATCAGAGCGTCGGGATCGTGCCGCATTGGTCCTTGAGGCTCTGGAGGAAATCGGGTGTCGGGGGTGGCAGCAGGCGCCTCACCTGATCGGCGAGCGGGGCGAGTGCGGGATGGGCCAGGTCGCGATGGAGGTGACCCCAGACCCGCGGAATCAGGCTGATGTAGTGTGGCTTTCCGAAGTGCAGCGAAAGCCTTGCGAAGACCCCGAGGATTCGGAGGTTCCGCTGCGCGCCCAGTGCCGCCATGGCCCTTGCGATGTCGCCGCAACTGTCTCCGGTCAGGCCGCAATAGTGTCTGATTGTGGCCACCCTCGTCGCCCCACCGACATCCCTGCGCGCGTCTTCGAGAAGCGAGACGAGATCGTAGGCAGGATGCCCGGTGCGCGCGACCTGGAAGTCGAGGAGACCGACGCGCGCCGGCCCGGTTCGGTCGGGTAGCCAGATCAGGTTCTCGGCATGGTAGTCCCGCAAGACCAGCACAGGGCGTCGGACCGGGGCACAACGTTCGAGCGACGATGCGACTTCGGCAGCAAAGGCGGTCCGCGCGCCCGGTTCGCAAGGCAGGCCCGCTCCCCGGGCGTACCAGTCGAGGGCCAGCGCCGCGAGTTGCGCCATGGTCGGGGGGTCGTATGCATCCACGTCGGGGAGGTTCGGCGCAGCCCGAAGAACACAGAGCACCTCGGCCGCGGCAAGGTAGAGCTCGCCCTCACACTCGGGCCTGCGCTCGAGAACCCGGGCAAAGAGGTCGTCGCCCAGGTCTTCGAGAAGGAGAAATCCCCGTGTTTCATCGCGCGCGAAGATCGCCGGCGGCGAAAGGCCCAGACTGCCAAGGTGGTCGGCGATTGCCACGAACGGACGGATGTCCTCCCCGCTCTCTGGCGGAGCGTCCATCAGGACCGCGCTTCCACTGTTGCGGCGCAGGCGATCGTAGCGGCGGTTCGAGGCGTCCCCGGCAAGAGGTGCGCGGTGCGCATCGCCCCAGCCGGATGCCTGTACGAAGGCAGTCGCCAAGTCCTCGCGCCCACGCTCTGGCCCGATGAGCCCGGCGAGCCGTACAGACCAAGATGCCGGCGCATCGATCAGCAAGAGCCGCGAATCGGGCGTGGGTCCGGGCGCGAACCGGAACGTTGCGGCATCGGAAGGCCGCAGCACCCCGAGCCGGTCAGGCCATTCGACGAGGCAGAGGGCGGTCTCGAACGCCTGGTCGAGGCCGAGCTCGATCGCTTCGTCGGCCGAGGACAGGCGGTACAGGTCGGCGTGCCAGATGCCGAGGGTCCCGGCTTCGTAGGACTGCACGAGGGTGAAGGTTGGGGAGGGAATCTCCTCCGCCGTTGCCCCGGCTAAGGTGAGCCGGGCGCTGATCAGCGCGCGCGCAAATCGTGTCTTTCCAGCCCCGATGTCACCTTCGAGCAGCAGGACGTCACCTGCCGAAAGGCGCGGAGCAAGCACAGTCGCAAGTCGATCCGTCGCCTCGGGAGAGTCGAGCGGGATCGCGAGGGCGATGTGGTTTGCCGGTGCCGTGAGCGGGAGGGTCATCGCTCCAATCTGACGGTCGCCACCGGTGGCGGCAAGTGCCGATCGCGGCGCGGCTTGGGTCGCACTGCCCGACGGGTACGACGGCCGTTTCGACAAACGCGGTCGTTCAGGGCACCGCGTGCGCTGGGCGGGTGGCCGGGAGTTTCGCTCCGGGCTCGCCTGGCGAGGTCGACCGTTCGGGAGGCGGATCGGGAAGGAACCCGACCATCGTGGTTCCGCCCGGCAAGGGGCGGAAGCGGCAGAGGACCGTCCGCCCGTCCTTCAAGTCGGCCGGTGCATGCCACTCGACCCGCTCGCCGCGGTCGGCAAGGAAGTCCCGCGCGTCGCCCCAGATCGGGGTCGGTTGGGTCGCCGCCTGCCATTGCCGGGTCGCCTCGACGATGCCGATTTCCGCGAGCGTGACCGCTGGATCGGTGCCCCAAAGGCGGGCATAGGCCGCATTCGAAATCGTCAGCACGCCGTGCGAGGAGAACACGGCTATCGCCTCGTCGAAGCTGTCGAGCACAGTCTGGCTGAGGTCGATCTCCTGGCGGAACCGGCGGGTCAGGGAGATCTCGGCCGAGATGTCCTCGAACAGGAACGCCACTGCGCCGTCCGGATGGGGCCTGCCGGTCACGCGGTAAGTCTGGCCGGTGGGCAGCGTCCAGTTCTCCTGCACGAAACCGCCTGCCGCGGCGGTCTCGAGGGCGGCCATCTTGGCACGCCACGCGCGGTAGTCGCGTTGTTCCGGCATTCTGCGCTTGTCGCGCAGGCGGTCGAGAAAAGCGTAAAGCGTAGGCCGTGCCGATAGGAACGCCACATCGAGCGTCGTGAGGTCGGTCAGCGCCGGGTTGAACAACGCAAGCTTGCGGGCCCGGTCGAAGATCGCCAGCCCGATCGGCAGTTGCGCAAAAGTCTTGGACAGGGTCTGCACGAACTCGCGCAGTGCTTCCTCGGCGCGGACAAGATCGTCGGCCGGAAACGCGAAGACGAGGGCATCGCCCTGCGACGGTTGCCCCTGGCATTCGAACCAGCGCTCCGGCGTTCCGTCCGCCGCACGAAGGGCCGTGCGCACCGGTGTCCCTCCGATCAATTCGGACGGCGTCAGCGGGAAGATCGTGGAGGGAGGCCAGGTCCCCGAGTTCTCTGGCGGAGCATAGTCCTCGACCAGGGCGAAGTAGGCGTCGTTTGCCCATGTGACCATTCCGTTGCGCGACTGCCTCCAGGTCGGCACCGGGATCGACCGCAGCACATCGCGCAGCAGCGTCAACTCGGCATCGAGCGCGGCGATGCATTGTCGGTCTGCATCGGGCATGGGCAAGACGTCCGCGGCCGGAGAGATCGCGACCCTCACGACGCCGTCGAGCCACTCGGCGTGCAGAACATCGGCAGGTCCGCTTGAGGCCGGGATCTCGGCGCTTCCGGTGTCGGGAAGGTCGCGCGCAGCCGCGTCGAGACCAGGAAACCGGTGCCGGAGCAGACCCGAAAGCTTCTCCCAATCGCTTCCCACGGCCGCGTCTGCCGCGGAAAGCAGCCGCTCGGCCTCGGGCGTCGCGTCTACGAGGTCGTCTCCCTCGAAGAGGAATGCGACGGCTCCGTCCTCGGCCGTAGCCGACCGCTCCTTCATCTCGGACAGCACCTTGCGCGAAACGATGCGGGAGCCGAACGCGAGAACAACCCCCGCCGTCGCGAAGGCGGCAAGAAGGGCGAGAAGCAACTCACCGGATAGGATTTCGGACATCTGAAACTCTTGAGCGGATGACCCCCGGAAGAGCAAGCGGCGCAATTGGTTAATTCGCCGTAAACGATGGCGAGCGCCGTCAGACCTCGATTCGGCGGTTCGGGCCCAACGCCGTTCGTTCCGGCCCTTCATCGGAGACGATCAGGCGTCGCGGAAAAACGACTTCGACGATCGCACCGCACCGCTCGGGACGTTCGTCCTGGGTCAGGAACGGGTCCGACCCGTTGGCGAACGACAGCTCTGCTCCGGCCCGCTCGAGAAGGGTCTTGGCGATGAAGAGACCCAGTCCCATCCCCTCGTACTCCGGTCTCTGGGCGCGCTCCTGCGCCGAATTCCGTCGATGGACGAACGGATCGCCGATCCGCCCGATGAGTTGCGGCGGGAACCCCTGGCCGTCGTCCATGATCCGCACGCTGACCGATGCCGCTGTCCAGTTCGCGGTGATCCAGACGTTCCGCGCCGAGAAGTCGACGGCGTTCTGCACGAGGTTCCGCAGCCCGTGGATCACCTCGGGCCGCCTGTAGATGGACGGTTGCCGTGTGTCGCCGCCTTCGGCGGGGGCGACCTCGAAGTGAAGCTCCTTGCCGCGGGCGACATGCGGCTCCGCGGCCTCACGGATCACGGTTGCCAGTGGGGCCGAGCGCATGTGGAGATCATCCTTGCCCGCGCGCCCCATCGACCTGAGGATGTCGCGGCACCGGTCGGCCTGCTCGCGGATCAGGCGCGCGTCGTCCATCAGCTCCGGCTTGTCGTCGAGTTGATCCATCATCTCGGACGACACGAGCTTGATGGTGGCGAGCGGCGTGCCCAATTCGTGCGCCGCCGCGGCCACCACGCCACCGAGGTCGGTGAGTTTCTGCTCGCGCGCGAGCGCCATCTGCGTCGCGGCCAGAGCGTCGGCCATGATGTGGGTCTCCGCGGTGATCCGGTGGGCATAGGCGCCGAGAAAGCAGATGCCGATCAGGATCGAGGACCAGAACCCGAAAAGGTAGATCGCCGGAAGTTGCAGCGTGAGGCCGTTATCAAGGACCAGCGGAAGGTGGAAGAACGCAAGACCGGTCAGGATGATCGCGGCAAAGGCACCCAGGATCAGGGTCGACCGCAATTCGAGCGACGTCGCCGAGACCGTCACCGGCGCCATGATGAGCAGCGCGAAGGGATTGTTCAGCCCACCCGTGACATAGAGCAGGAACCCGATCTGGGCGATGTCGAAGAACTGGGTCAGCATGGCCTCTGGCTCGGAGAGGCGCTTGTTTTCCGGGTAGATGAAGACAGCCACCAGATTAGCGACGATGGCTGCGCCGACAGCAAGATAGCAGAGCCCGAGATCGAGCTGCACTCCGAAGACGCGGTCGGCGAATGTGATCGCGACGATCTGCCCGGTGATGGCGATCCAGCGCAGGACAATCAGTGTGCGCAGACGCACCCAGTCTGAGCGGGCCTGGCTGTTGAGGAGGCTCGGACTTGGATCGGCCATCGGATTGCGGTATGCGCCTCTTGCGGATGACATTCCCGGCCAACAGTTAGGCTCCGGAGCACACCCGATCAATCGAACGTTGTGAATTCGGAGGGTAACGGATGACTCGTCTCTATGCGGGCAGCGCCATGGCACTCGTAGCCGCACTGCTCGGTGCGACAGCCTATGTCGCGTTCTTCCGCGGCTCGGGCGACGATTCGTTCGCACAGTGCCGCAGCGCTCAGGTAGCGGGCGGGGCCGGTGCGATCGGTGGCCCGTTCACGCTTGTGAACGGCGTCGGCCAGACGGTGACCGATGCAGATGTTGTTGCCGAACCGACGCTTCTCTACTTCGGATATACCTTCTGCCCTGACGTCTGCCCCCTCGATACCGCGCGGAACGCGGCCGCCGTGGATATCCTCGAGGAAATGGGGATTTCGGCGACGCCGGTCTTCGTCTCGATCGATCCCGAGCGTGATACGCCCGAAGTGGTCGGCGAGTTTGCCGAACTGGTGCACCCCAAGATGATCGGCCTGACCGGATCGCCGGAGCAGGTGCGGGCAGCGAGCCAAGCCTACCGCACCTATTACAAGAAGCAGGAGGAGGGCGGCGAGTTCTACCTCGTCGATCACTCCACCTTCACCTACCTCGTCCTGCCGGGCCACGGCTTTGTCGAGTTCTTCCGGCGGGAGGACACCCCCGACCAGATGGCAGAGAAGGTCGCCTGCTTCGTCGAAGCTGCGGGCTGAGCGGACGGCAGCCCAAAGTCTTGCGAAAGCAAGAAAATTGACCGGTGCCCCTGATCGCCCTAGGTTGCTGCAAAACAACGCGCACGGGACGGGAGGGAACCCCCATGGCTGAGAGCCTCGGCGACGATCTTGGGCCGGACAGGTCGCTCCTGCTTGTCGATGATGACGAACCTTTCCTGAAGCGTCTCGCCAAGGCCATGGAGCGGCGCGGGTTCGAGCCCTTGCTGGCCGAGTCCGTGGCAGCCGGAAAGGCCATCGCGGCGTCCCGGCCCCCGGCCTATGCGGTCATCGACCTGCGGCTGGAGGACGGCAACGGCCTCGATGTGGTAGAAGCCCTGCGCGAAAGGCGGCCCGAAAGCCGGATTGTCGTGCTCACGGGATACGGCGCGATCGCGACCGCGGTGGCGGCGGTCAAGATTGGTGCGACCGATTACCTCTCCAAGCCCGCAGATGCGAACGACATCACCAACGCCCTGTTGTCAAAGGGCGATGCTCTGCCGCCCCCGCCCGAGAATCCGATGAGCGCGGACCGCGTGCGCTGGGAACATATCCAGCGGGTCTACGAACTCTGCGACCGGAACGTGAGCGAGACGGCGCGCAGGTTGAACATGCACCGCCGCACACTTCAGCGCATCCTGGCCAAACGCAGCCCGAAGTGAAGCGCCTTGCGGTCGTTCTGGTGTTGGCGGCTTGCGCTCCGCAACCCGGTCCAGACCCGGTGCCGGCGGGGCTGGTTCTGGATGGAAGCGGGATCCAGCCCGCGGGAACGCCTCTCAGGGTCGATTTCGGCCGGGCCGAAGTGGGTACAATTACCGCGGTCAGCCGCCTTGTGGGCTCGCGACCGACCTCGGTCGTCGATTGCAGTGTCGGTGCGCTGCGCGCGGTGGCTTGGTCAAACGGGCTGACGCTCACCTTCAGCCGAGCGGGCTTTGTCGGTTGGGAGCAGGAGCCTTCCGCACGTGCACCCGCGACGGTGACGGGGCTGCGTCCTGGTGATCCTGTGCCGCCGGGGTCGGCGTTGCGACCCACCTCGCTGGGGCAGGAGTTCAGCCGCGATGGTGTCTCCGGCCTGGTCAGCGAGGGACGGATCGACCGACTCAGGGCGGGTCGGGTCTGCGCCTTGCGGTGAGTCAGAGTCTGTCTGGCATCAGACGACCGACTTGAGCCATCGGATGAACGTCTTGAGGGCCGGCTTCTTAGGGCCGGGCCGCGTGACGATCCAGTAGCCGAAACCTGCCTCGTCCGGTGCACGGTAGACTGCCCGCAACTTTCCCGCCGCAATATCGGGCGCTGCGAGTGGACCGAGCTCGACCGCAAGACCCAACCCCTCCCGCGCGGCAAGCGACGCCAGGTCCTCAGTCGGCATCTCGGTGATGTCGAGGCGCTTTGGGTCGAGACCAAGCTGTTCAAGCCAGCGCAACTGCTCGATCCAGCCGGCTTCGGTGATCCAGGGCATCTCCTGCATCTCGGCGAGGCTGAGGTTCTCGCGGTTGCCCAGCAGTGCGGGCGTGCCGACGACGACGTCTTCGGTCTGGGTGAGAAGCTCCGCCTCGACGCCGGGCCACCGGCCGGCACCGTAGCGGATCGCAAGGTCGAAACCGTCCCGGTTCAGGTCGCGCAGCCTTTCGTCCGGGTCGAGCGTCAAGGCGATCTCGGGGTGCTCGCGCCAGAACCGGCCGAGCCGGGGCATCAGCCATTTCGAAGCGAAGGACGGCGTGATGGTCAGGCGCAACGGCCGGTCCTCGTCGTCCGCGGTAATCTCGGACAGAACGACCTGAAGGCTGCGAAAGCCCTCTGTCAGCGCCTGCCCAAGCCGCGCCCCCTCGCTCGTCAGCGCAATGCCGCGCCCTTCACGGAACGCCAGCGGGACCCCCAGTTCGGCCTCGAGCGCGCGCACCTGCTGGGCCACTGCGGCATGGGTGACATTCAGCTCCCGCCCTGCCGCGGAGAAGCTGTGTGTGCGCGCGGCAGCCTCGAAGGCCTTGAGCGCAGTGAGGGAAGGCAGGCGCATATGTAAGGTGAGCTTTCAGACTTGAAACTTTTCTGAGTAGCATATCGGCCTGTTTCTGAGGTATTGCAACCTCACTCGACGTTCAGGAGAACCACGAAATGTTGAAAATCATCGGAGAGACGCTGCTGATCGCCACCCGGATGGACCGGGCCTTCGAGCCGAACCGCGACGCGCCCAACCTCCCTGAGGCAAGTGAAACGCAGCGCACGCGGAACGAGATTCACAGGCTGCCGCGCTTCTGGCAGTGACGATCGGCTTGCAGGCACCTTCCGCCGGAAGGCGAGGCACCGCACGACAGGACGGCCGCACGGGGAACCGCGCGGCCGTTTGCGTTCAGAGCGCTGCCAGCAGTCTTGAATGTCGCTCGACGTAGGTCGCGCGCACCTCGGCCGGCGGTCGTGGCGCGATCGCGAGCCCGGCGACGAGGGGGCCCGGCGGTTTGCCGAAGAAGCGGTCGGCCTCGCTGCGGCTGAACCCCGCGATCTGCGTCGCCTCGAGCCAGGCCGATACCTTGTCGGCAGCCTTGATCGCCTTCTTGATCGGGGCAGGCGTAGTCGCCGGAAGTCCGAACCGGATATGGATCGCCGCCGTCAACCGCTCGTCCAGGGCCCCGTAGCCCGGCCCGACCGCCGCCTTTACCGGCGAAATCATGTCGCCGATGACATACTCGGGCGCGTCGTGCAGGAGGGCCGCCAACCGCCACCGCGTCTCGACGCCGGGGTTCATGCGGCCGAAGAGGTCCTCGACAAGCAGCGAATGCTCGGCCACGGAATACGGCCAGTCGCCCACGGTCTGGCCGTTCCACCGCGCCACGAAGGCAAGGCCGTGGGCAATGTCCTCAACCTCGATATCGACGGGCGTCGGATCGAGCAGGTCGAGGCGACGCCCCGAGAGCATTCTCTGCCATGCGCGCGGCTGCGGTGCCATGGGGAACTCCTCCTGATACCGTCGTATTGGCTCGGCAGGCGGGCGTAAAGCAGCGGGTCGCATTGCCGGAAGTGGGACCGGGTGCTATGTGCCCGACCGACCCGACCCACAGGAGATGCGGACGTGACCGACTACGTCGTCAAGGACATCGCGCTGGCTGACTTCGGCCGCAAGGAAATCGCCATCGCAGAAACCGAGATGCCCGGCCTCATGGCACTGCGCGACGAGTATGGCGCAAGCCAGCCCCTGAAGGGCGCGCGGATTGCCGGTTCGTTGCACATGACGATCCAGACCGCGGTGCTGATCGAGACGCTCAAGGCGCTGGGCGCCGATGTGCGCTGGGCCTCGTGCAACATCTTCTCGACGCAGGACCACGCCGCAGCCGCGATCGCCGCCAGCGGGACCCCGGTATTTGCGATCAAGGGCGAAACGCTCAAGGACTACTGGGCCTATACCGACCGGATCTTCCAGTTCGCCGAAGGCACCGCGAACATGATTCTCGACGATGGCGGCGACGCAACTCTCTATGTTCTGATGGGGGCGCGGGTCGAGGAAGGCGAGACAGACCTGATCGCGAGCCCCTCGAACGAGGAGGAGGAGTGCCTCTTCGCGCAAATCAAGGCGCGGATGGCGGCCACCCCCGGCTGGTTCGTCAAGCAGCGCCACGCGATCCGCGGCGTGAGCGAGGAGACGACCACGGGCGTCCACAGGCTCTACAAGATGATGGAGAAGGGCCACCTCCCATTCCCGGCCTTCAACGTGAACGACAGCGTCACCAAGTCGAAGTTCGACAACAAGTACGGCTGCAA
>CAZOHN010000044.1:0-20427 GCA_964579325.1 uncultured Rhodobacterales bacterium | reverse complement strand
GCGCCCGGTGGCACGGTGACCGAGCAGACCAGGGCGATCCTTACCGAGATCGACCGGTTGCTCACGGCGGCGGGAACGGACAAGACGCGCATCCTGACTGCGCAGATCTGGCTCGCCGACATGGGCACGTTCGGCGAGATGAACGCGGTCTGGGATACCTGGGTCCCGGCCGGCCATACCCCTGCCCGCGCCACCGGTTCGGCCGACCTGGCGACGCCGGACTACAAGGTGGAGATCATCGTGACTGCGGCGCTCGCCTGATACCACCGCGCGCCTCCGGGCGCGCCGAGGTCGCGTGAGGTCTGGGTCGGCAAGCCCGTTGCAGAGTGCTGCGTTTGGTCCGGGTTGCCCGTAAACCACTCGAGCGATGTGATCATCCGTCGGGACCAAAACCGGCCCCGGGATCAGCCTCTCAGGTACTCCACCAGCATCCGTGTTGAGCCGTCCTTCGCCGCCAGTCCTTCGCCCGTTTCCAGCACAGGAAGGATCGCGGTGGCGAGTTCCTTGCCAAGCTCGACGCCCCACTGGTCGAAGCTGTTGATCCCGAGGATCACGCCTTCTACGAAGACCCGATGCTCGTAGAGCGCCACGATCTGCCCCAGCGTGGCGGGCGTGAGTTTCGGAATCAGAAGCGTCGTCGAGGGGCGGTTGCCGGGAAAGACGCGGTGGCGGGCCTGGCGGTCGAGCTCGGCCCCTTTCAGGCCCTTCGCCGCCATGAGCGCGCGGGCCTCGTCGAGCGAGCGGCCCCTCAAGAGCGCCTCCGACTGCGCGAGGCAATTGGCCAGCAGGAGCCGGTGCTGATGTGCGAGGTCGGGCTCATGCCCCTCGCGCGCGCCGATGAATTCGCACGGCACGGGCTCGGTACCCTGATGGATGAGCTGGTAGAAGGCGTGTTGTCCGTTGGTGCCGGGCTCACCCCAGACGACCGGACCCGACGGCACGGCGAGGTCGGTCCCGTCCATCGCCACGCGCTTTCCATTGCTCTCCATCTCGAGCTGCTGGAGGTACGCCGGTAGCCGTGCCAGCCGCTGCTCGTAGGGCAGAACGGCGCGGGTGGGATAGCCGCAGACCTGCCGGTGCCAGATGCCGACGAGGGCGAGCATCACGGGCATGTTCTGCCCGAAGGGCGCCTCGCGGAAATGCCGGTCCATCGCAGCGGCGCCGGCGAGAAAGGCGCGGAAGCTCTCCGGCCCGATGGCGAGCATCAGCGATAGCCCGATCGGACCCCACATCGAATAGCGCCCGCCCACCCAGTCCTCGAACCCGAACACGCGCTCGGGCGGGATACCCCAGGAGGCGGTGCGGTCGGTGGCGGAAGAGAGCGCCACCATCTGCGCGGCCGGGTCGCCCACGCGCTCGGTCATCCAGCGTCGCGCGGTCTCGGCATTTGTCATCGTCTCGATGGTGGTGAATGTTTTGGACGCGATGATGACGAGGGTCGTGGCGGGGTTCAGCGGCTTCAGCACATCGGCGATGTGGGCGCCATCGACGTTGGAGACGAAATGGGTGCGGGGGCCGTCGTGGTATGGCGAGAGCGCGATGGCAGCCATCGCGGGGCCGAGGTCTGAGCCGCCGATGCCGATGTTGACGACATCGGTGATGCGCCCGCCCTGCCCCTTGAAGCCGCCTGCCCTGACAGCGCTCGCGAAGGTCTCCATCCGCGCGTGCGTCTCGCGCACCGCAGGCATGATGTCAGCTCCATTTACCTGAACCATTCCGTCCAGATTCCGCAGTGCCGTGTGAAGGACTGCCCTCCCCTCAGTTTCATTGATCTTTTTTCCCGCAAACATCGCATCGCGCTTTTCGCGGACATGGGCGGCTTCGGCCAGCGCCAGGAGGAGCGCGCGGGCCTCGTCGTCGATCGTCGTCTTGGCATAGTCAAACAGAAGCCCGTCGGCATGCACCGAACAGGCTGCCGCCCTGCCCTCGCCGAAAAGTGCCAGAATTGGCCGGTCCTTCGTGGCCGCGCGATGATCGGATAGCTTCTGCCAGAGATCCATCTGCCTGTCCTATTCTGCCCAGTGCACGGTCGCATTGCCAAGGACGACCCGCACCGGGGCCTCCTCCGGTGAGAGGTGCTGCGCGCGCTCGAGTGCCGTGCGCTTTTCCGGCCCGGTGATCAGGAGGTGGATCGACAGGGCACCCGACAGAACCGGCGCCGTCAGGGTGATGCGCGGCTCGCCTGCCGCATCGGCGCGCAGCGCCATGAGCGGCGGTGCATCGGCGGCCAGCGCCTCGGCCAGCCGATCGGCACCTGGAAAGAGCGACGCGGTGTGCATGTCGGCACCCATGCCGAGCAGCAGGACTGACAGAGGCAGGTGCGGCATGATGCCCTCGGCCAGCGCATCGAGCGAGTCCTCGGGCGTTGCGCTATCGGCGCACAGCGGGATCAGCCGGGCGGCGGCCGCGCGGTCGCGCAGGAGGTGGCGGTGCAGCAACCGCGTGTTCGATCGCGGGTGATCCCTGCCCACCCAGCGCTCGTCGTTGAGGATGACCGAGACCCGCTTCCAGTCCAGGTCCACGGCCGACAGCAGGTCGAATACCGGTGCCGGCGTCGTGCCACCGGGAACCGAGAACGACACGCTATCGTGGGTCAGGAGTGCGGATTTCAACTCGGATACCAGCTGATCGGCCAGATGCATCGCCAGCAACTCGCGGTCTGGGTACTCGACAAGCTCCATGGCCACTACTCCCGGATTTCGCGCCAGCGGCGGCCGTCTCGGTGCATGAGGATCTGCGCTTCCTCCGGCCCGGTCGACCCTTGGTCGTAGCTGCAAGGCCGATCGCCGCGCGCCTCCCAGCCCTCGATCACCGGATCGGCCCAGGCCCAGGCGGCCTCGACCTCGTCGCCCCGCATGAAGAGCGTCTGGTTGCCCCGGATCACATCCATGATGAGCCGCTCATAGGCATCGGGAATGTCGCTGCCACTTTCACCCAGAGCATCGGCGAAAGACATGTCGAGCGGCACCTCGATCAGGCGCATTCCCCCAGGCCCCGGCTCCTTGATCGTGACCCGCAGCGTCATGCCCTCGTTGGGCTGTAGCTTGATCGCCAGGATGTTGCCCCGCCGACCCTCCTGGGCGTCGAAGATCGAATGCGGCGGGTCCTTGAAAACGACCGCGATCTCGGAGGCGCGCGCCTTCAGCCGCTTGCCGGTGCGCAGGTAGAACGGTGTGCCCTTCCAGCGCCAATTCGAGATGTGCATCCGCATCGCAATGAAGCTCTCGGTCAGGCTTTCGGGGTTCTCGGCGTCGTCGCGATAGCCTGGTTCCTTGCCGTTGCGCGCATACTGGCCGCGCACAGTCTCGGCCGGATCCACCGGATCGAGCGCGCGGATCACCTTGAGCTTTTCGTCGCGCACGGCGTCGGGGTCGAAATGGCTGGGCGGTTCCATGGCAATCAGGCACAGAAGCTGCATCAGGTGGTTCTGGATCATGTCCCGCATGGCACCGGACTTGTCGTAGTAGGACCCGCGCCCGCCCACGCCCACGGTCTCGGCGACCGTGATCTGGATGTGATCGACGTATTGCGCGTTCCACAGAGGCTCGAACAGGATGTTGCCGAAGCGCACCGCCATCAAGTTCTGGACGGTTTCCTTGCCGAGGTAATGGTCGATCCGGTAGATCTGGTGCTCGTTGAAATGCGCGGCGAGCGTGCGGTTCAACGCCCGGGCCGAGGCAAGATCACGGCCAAAGGGCTTTTCCACGACGATCCTGCAGGTTTCGCAGGCGATCCCCTTCTCGTGCAGCCGTTCCGCCAGCGCGCCGAACAGCGTCGGCGCCACCGAGAAATAGAATGCCTGCACCACGTCCAGCCGGCAAAGCGCCTTGAGGTCGTCCCACCCGGCATCGCCGGTCGCGTCGATGGCAACGTAGTGAACGTGTTCTAGAAAACGTGCGACCGCGTCGGGCTTGCGCTTGGCGGAGGGCACGAACTCCTCGATCGCGGCACGGGTCTGCACGCGGAAAGCTTCGGTGTCCATCGACGTGCGCGCCGCACCGATGACGCGGGCGTCTTCGGGCATCTGACCTGCGAGGAAACGGCGGTAGAGGCCAGGCAGGATCTTGCGGCGTGCAAGGTCTCCGGTGCCGCCAAACACGACGAGGTCGAAGGGCTCGACCGGGATGACGCGGCTGACCATGGCGGCTCCTTTGCTGCGACTGCGAAGTTAGCGCTAACGACGCCTGCCTTAGCGCAGCGGGCCGGTGCAGTCTAGCACCGGATGGGCGCGGCTCAAGCCAAGGCGCAATGCAGCAACATCCGCGCTTTCCGCTGGCCTTTCTCCGCGTGCTGCGATAGCTCCCCGCGCAAATCCGAAACGAACCGAAAGCGACCCTTCCGATGGAGCTCCGCAACATCGCCATCATCGCGCATGTCGACCATGGCAAGACCACCCTCGTCGACGAGCTTCTCAAGCAGTCCGGCGCCTTCCGCGAGGGCCAGGCCGTGGCCGAACGCGCGATGGACAGCAACGACATCGAACGCGAGCGCGGGATAACGATCCTCGCCAAGGCGACATCGGTCGAGTGGAAAGGCGCGCGGATCAACATCGTCGACACGCCCGGCCACGCCGACTTCGGCGGCGAGGTGGAGCGCATCCTGAGCATGGTCGACGGGGTCTGCCTGCTGGTCGACGCCGCGGAGGGCCCGATGCCGCAGACCAAGTTCGTTCTGGCAAAGGCGCTGGCGCTGAACCTGCGGCCCATCGTGGTGCTGAACAAGGTCGACAAGCCGGATGCGGAGCCGGATCGCGCGCTGAACGAGGTGTTCGACCTCTTTGCCAACCTCGGTGCGACAGATGAACAACTCGATTTCCCGCACCTCTACGCCTCGGGCCGTGCCGGTTGGGCCGACACCGACCTCGACGGACCGCGCAAGGACCTGGCGGCGCTGTTCGACCTGATTCTCGCTCACGTACCGGCACCGGCGCAGCTCCGGCGCGCGGCCGAACCGTTCAGCATGCTTGCCACCACGCTCTCGGCCGACCCGTTCATCGGCCGTATCCTCACCGGGCGGGTTGAGTCCGGCCGGCTGACCACCGGGGAGACCATCAAGTCGATGACAAGGACCGGCGAGTTGATCGAACGTTTCCGCGTCACCAAGATCCTCGCCTTCCGAGGGCTCGGACAGCAACCGATCGACGCCGCCGAAGCGGGCGACATCGTCACGCTCGCGGGGATGTCGAAGGCGACCGTGGCCGATACGCTCTGCGCTCTCGAAGTCGATACCGCGCTTCCCGCGCAGCCGATCGACCCGCCGACCATCTCGGTGACCTTCGGGATCAATGACAGTCCGCTGGCGGGCCGCGACGGATCGAAGGTGCAATCCCGCGTGATCCGCGAGCGCCTGATGAAGGAAGCCGAGATGAATGTGGCGATCAAGGTCGCCGACACCCCCGGTGGCGAAGCCTTCGTGGTATCGGGCCGGGGCGAACTTCAGATGGGCGTCCTGATCGAGAACATGCGCCGAGAAGGGTTCGAACTCAGCATTTCGCGCCCGCGCGTGATCATGCGCGAGGAGAACGGCGAGCGGTTGGAACCCATTGAGGAAGCCATCATCGACGTGGACGATGAATTCACCGGCGCGGTGATCGACAAGATAACGGGCGAGCGGAAGGGCGACCTCGTCGAGATGAAGCCCGCAGGCGCGGGAAAGACCCGGATCATCGCTCACGTGCCCTCACGCGGGCTTATCGGTTACCACGGCCAGTTTCTGACCGACACGCGTGGCACAGGCGTCTTGAACCGCCTGTTCCACAGCTGGGCACCCTACAAGGGCCCGATCCAGGGACGCCGCCAGGGCGTCCTGATCTCGATGGATGCAGGTGTGTCGGTAGCCTACGCACTGTGGAACCTTGAGGAGCGGGGCCGGATGTTCATCGGCGCGCAGGAGCAGGTCTACGAGGGCATGATCATCGGCGAGCACAGCCGTGACAACGACCTCGAGGTGAACCCGCTCAAGGGCAAGAAACTCACCAACGTTCGGGCATCCGGGACCGACGAAGCCGTCCGTTTGACGCCGCCCATCCGGATGAGCCTCGAGGAGGCGATCGCCTATATCGACGACGACGAGCTTGTCGAGGTCACACCAAAGGCGATCCGGCTGCGCAAGCGCCATCTCGACCCGCACGAGCGCAAGCGGCAGTCGCGCGCAGCGGGCTGAGCCTCTCCGGCGCCGCATCCCTCTTCCGCGCTTTCACCGCCTGACGTAGCGTCGTGCGGGGGACAGACGGAGGGGGAACGATGGAGTGGCTGCAGGAGTTGCCCTGGCAGGTGTTCTGGTTCGGTTGGGGCATGGTGGCTCTGCTGGCGGGTGGATCGCTCTATGCCGTCTGGTGGGCAAGACGGAACATCAAGGCAATCACCGCGCAGACGCCAGTAGACGTCTCGGACGTCGCTGAAGGCTACCGGCTGGCCTGGGGCCGAACGGTTGGCCCGGACCTGGCTGCGCCCCTCACCGGGCGCGCCTGCGCTTGGTGGAAGGCCCAGGTCTGGGAATCGGTTCGTGACAGGGATTCGACTGGCAAGTACCGTCACGTCTGGCGCGAAATCGCGAGCGAGGAGTCCGATCGGCCGTTGCTGTTCGGCGATGGCAAGGCCGTGGCGGCGATCTGGACATCGGGAGCGACGGCAGTGGTCCCCTCGGGTTGGTCGGACTGGCGGGGGCAAGCGATGCCCCCCGAGGAGCGGAACCCAGACATCCGTACCGGCGGCACACCGGGGCAGGGTATCCGGAATGACGTTCAGGGCACCTTCGGGCCGCGGTTTCGCTACATCGAACAGATCATCGAGCGTGATACGCCGCTGTTCGCGCTCGGTAAGGTCGTACGGGTCGATGCGGCTCTCTTTGCACCCGAGGACGACATGGCAACTGGGGACCAAGGGACTGCGAGTGAGGATCCGGAGATCGATGAAAGCTCGGTCGACGAGAACCCAGTCGGAGACGACGGCTGGCGCCCGGAGCCCAGTCGCCTTGGGACTCTCGAGACCCCCGACCATGTGATTGCCGAAGACATGGCGCGCGCGACCTGGGCGATCGGAGCGGCGAATGGCCAGCCCTTCCTCATTTCGACAGAACACCCTGATGCCGTGAGCGCCGAGCAGGAACTGGGCGCCAAAGGCGGACTGATCATGGGCGGCATCTTCACCTTCCTGGCACTGGTCCTTGCCTGGGTGCGACTCCTCGGCTGAAGGTCAGTGCAGCGTGAACTCGCCCGTCATGTTACGCCATTCTCCCGGCGAGATCAGCTTGCGATGGGTGAACCGTACCGAGTGCAACGGCCCATCGATTTCCGTCTGCCAGAACTCGATGAACTTGAAGAGCCGGGGATAATCAGGGGCGAGATCATAGTCCTGCCAGACGAAGGTATTGATTACACTTCGGAAATCGGGCATCCGGTAGAAGAACTCGGCCGTGGTGAGGCCATATCCCTTGAGCATGAGTTCGGTTTCGGTTCCAGCCATCGCACACTCCCTTCCAGCGATTCTATCCCCAAGCTTGCCACGTCTCCCTTAGCTTTCAATGAAAACAGTGTGTTAGCACTCCTCCTTGGAGGCTGCTCAGCCCCCTGGGTATCGACCATTGCACCCCATATGCCGCGCGGGCTATACTCCCCAACACAACATCTTGAGCCACGCGGGCAGGACGGACGAAAACGTGAGCGACACGCCGGAAACCCCTGACAACACAGACGAAAATCCACCTTCGAAAAGCGACTGGACGGGTCCGACTGTCTCGATCGCGGACGAGATGAAGTCATCCTACCTCGACTATGCGATGAGCGTCATCGTTTCGCGCGCGATCCCCGACCTTCGCGACGGGCTCAAGCCAGTGCACCGTCGCATCCTCTACGCCATGCACGAAACCGGCAACACGCACGACAAGTCCTACCGCAAGTCGGCCCGCCCTGTGGGCGACGTGATGGGCAAGTACCACCCGCACGGCGACAGCGCGATCTATGATGCCTTGGTGCGCATGGCGCAACCATTCAGCATGAGCCTGAAACTCCTTGATGGACAAGGAAACTTCGGGTCGATGGATGGCGACAATCCGGCCGCGATGCGCTACACCGAAGTCCGCATGGACAAGCCTGCGGCCTACCTTCTCGCCGACATCGAGAAGGAGACGGTGGACTTCCAGCCGAACTACGACGGCAAGGACCTCGAGCCGACTGTGTTGCCGGCACGCTTCCCAAACATGCTCGTGAACGGCGCGGGCGGCATCGCCGTGGGCATGGCGACGAACATTCCGCCGCACAACCTGGGCGAGGTGATCGACGCCACGCTTGCGCTGATCGACGATCCCGACCTCACATCCGAGCAACTGATGGAGTGGGTCCCGGCACCCGACTTCCCCACCGGCGCCCTGATCCTCGGCCGGTCCGGCGCGCGCAAGGCCTATCTAGAGGGTCGCGGCAGCGTCATAATCCGGGCAAAGACCCGGATCGAGGAGATCCGAAAGGACCGCTTCGCCATCGTACTCGACGAGATCCCCTACCAGGTGAACAAGTCGACGATGATCGAGCGGATCGCCGAGGCCGCGAGCGAGAAGCGGATCGAGGGGATCGCGCATGTCCAGGACGAGAGCGACCGGATCGGCGTCCGCGTGGTGATCGAGCTCAAGCGCGACGCGACACCGGAAGTGGTCCTGAATCAACTGTTCCGCTTCACCCCGATGCAGGTGAGTTTCGGCTGCAACATGCTGGCGCTGAACGGCGGTCGGCCCGAACAGTTGACGCTGCGCGACTTCCTCACCCATTTCCTGAGCTTCCGCGAGGAAGTCGTTGCAAGACGGACTGCTTTCGAACTTCGCAGGGCGCGGGAGCGCAGTCACATCCTGTGCGGCCTCGCCGTCGCTGTCTCGAACGTGGACGAGGTCGTTGCCACCATCCGGTCATCGGCGGATGCCGCTCAAGCGCGCGAGCGCTTGATGGAGCGACGCTGGCCGGCGCATGAGATCGAGGGCTATATCCGCCTTATCGACGATCCGACGCACACCATGAACGACGACGGCACCTACAACCTGTCGGAAGCCCAGGCCCGCGCGATCCTCGACTTGCGGCTCCAGCGCCTCACCCAGCTGGGTGTCAAGGAGGTGACCGACGAGCTTGAAGAGCTAGCCGGCAAGATCACGGATTACCTCGACATTCTTCGCTCGCGAGAGCGCATCATGGCAATCATTTCGGATGAGCTGCGCGAGGTGAAGACGCTCTTCGCCGTGCCACGCCGCACCGTGGTGACCGAGTGGGAAGGCGACCTCGACGACGAGGACCTGATCGAGCGCGAGGACATGGTGGTGACCGTGACCTCGGGCGGCTACATCAAGCGCACACCGCTTGCCGAGTTCCGCGCGCAGCGCCGTGGCGGCAAGGGCCTCGCGGGGATGACGACCAAGGAGGACGACGTCGTCACCACGCTCTTTGTCGCCAACACGCACACGCAGCTGCTCTTCTTCTCGACCGACGGAATGGTCTACAGTCTCAAGTGCTGGCGCCTGCCGCTCTCGGGGCGGGCCGCGAAGGGCAAGGCGATCGTCAACATCCTGCCGATCCCACAGGGCGCTTCCATCGCTGCGATCATGCCTGTGGACGTGCCCGAGGACGAATGGGACAGCCTCCAGATCGTGTTTGCGACGTCGGAGGGCGATGTTCGGCGCAACGCGCTATCGGACTTCACCAACGTGAAGTCGAATGGCAAGATCGCCATGAAACTCCCTGAAAACGTTGATCTTGTGAATGCGCGTATCTGTGACGAAGAGGACGACGTGATGCTCGTCACGGCGACGGGCCGCGCGATCAGGTTTCCGACGACCGATGTCCGCGTCTTCAAGGGCCGCGACTCTACCGGCGTGCGCGGCGTGCGGCTTGCCGAGGGCGACCGGGTGGTGAGCATGGCCGTGATCCGGCACTTCGAGGCAACGCCCGAGGAGCGCGCGGCCTACCTGAAGATGCGCCGGGCGCAGGAAGGCGCTCTCGACGACGGCGCCGAGGCCGATGAAGAGGAAGAGGCCGTGGAAGCCGGCCAACTGGCCCTCGACCGTTTCGCAGAGATGTCGGCGGCCGAGGACCTGATCCTGACGATCACCGCATCGGGCCTGGGCAAGCTCTCGTCGAGCCACGATTACCCGGTGCGCGGGCGGGGCGGCCAAGGAGTCAAGGCGATCTCGCAAGGCTCGCGTGGCGGCAGGCTCGTGGCCTGCTTCCCTGTCGAGCGTTCCGACCAGATCATGCTCGCCACCTCGACCGGTCAGTCTATCCGCGTGCCGGTTGAAGGCATCTCTTTCCGCTCGCGTTCGGCCGGAGGCGTCAAGGTGTTCGACACCGGCGCGGGCGAGGAGGTCGTGTCGGTCGCACGGGTGGCAGAACAGGAAGACGAGGCTTAAGCCTTTGGCAAGGGCGGAGCGCTAGGACGTAGCGGGGCAACGCAGGAGACCCCCGTGAACCTCTATCACTGCATGATCGAGTTGCGCAGTTCCGAACGCGCCCTCGCCTTCGCCACGGCAGCAAAGGCCTGGCTGGACCAGTTGAAAGCCGATGGCATGATCGAGGAATGGCGGCTCTTTCGCCGCAAGTTCGGCCTCGCCTCCGGGACGCATACCGACTTCATCCTCGAGATCGAGGTGCAGGACCTTGTCCAACTGGAGGACACGTTCCGCGCGCTCTCCCATGCGGGCGACGAAAACGCCCGCCGCTACGACCAGATGCACAACATGATCGCGAGTGCCGAGGTCGGCCTCTACCGGCTTTATCCCGACCCCGAACAACGCGAGCGCATCGCCTTGATCTGAACCGCAACAGGGGCTAACTGCCCCTCATGCGCGATCCCATTCATATCGTGGGCGGCGGGATGGCCGGATCCGAAGCCGCCTGGCAGATTGCACAGGCCGGCGTGCCCGTGATGATCCACGAGATGCGCCCGAAGGTTGGCACGTTTGCACACCGGACCGGTGACTTCGGCGAGATGGTGTGTTCGAATTCCTTCAGGTCGGACGATGACGAACGCAACGCCGTGGGCCTGCTGCATTGGGAAATGCGCCGCGCCGGCGGGCTCATCATGGCGACCGCGGATGCCCATGCCCTTCCTGCCGGTGGAGCGCTGGCGGTCGACCGTGATCCCTTTGCCCGAGCCGTGACCGCCCGACTGAAGGGTCATCCGCTGATTTCAACGACCGAAGAAGAAGTTACGGCCCTTCCCTCAAGCGGGCTGTGGATCTTTGCGACCGGTCCTCTGACCTCGCCGGCTCTTGGAGAAGCCCTAAAGGCTGCAACCGGCGCCGAGGCACTCGCCTTCTTCGATGCCATCGCCCCCATCGTCCACTCCGAGACGATCGACATGTCGGTCGCCTGGCGGCAGAGCCGTTACGACAAGGGCGAGACCGAGGAAGAACGCACGGCCTACATCAACTGCCCGATGGATCGCGCACAGTACGAGGCCTTCATCGACGCGCTCGTGGCCGCCGACAAGACGGAGTTTCACGAAGGCGAGACCGCCGGATACTTCGACGGCTGCCTGCCGATCGAGGTCATGGCCGAGCGCGGCCGCGAGACGCTGCGCTTCGGACCCATGAAGCCCGTGGGTTTGACGAACCCTCACCGCCCCGAAAAGCCCTACGCGGTGGTCCAGCTGCGGCGCGACAACAAGCTCGGCACGCTCTACAATATTGTCGGCTTCCAGACCAAGATGAAATACGGTGCGCAAACATCTGTTTTCAGGATGATTCCTGGCCTTGGAAACGCGGCCTTTGCGCGCCTGGGCGGGATACACCGCAACACTTTCCTGAACTCGCCGACGTTCCTTGATGCGCAGATGCGCCTCAAGTCCCACCCACACCTGCGTTTTGCGGGGCAGGTCACGGGGGTAGAAGGCTACGTCGAAAGCGCTGCAATGGGGCTTCTTGCCGGACGGATGGCCGCGTCCGAAGCCCTGGGCCGGTTCCTGCCCCCTCCGCCGCCCGAAACAGCCATGGGTGCTCTCGTCACGCACATCACGGGCGGTGCTGATGCGAAGACGTTCCAGCCTATGAACGTCAATTTCGGGCTGTTTCCCCCAATCGACTCAAAGGGCGGCCGCCGGGGCCGCAAGGACCGCTACAAGGCCTACACCGACCGCGCAAAGGCCGCCTTCGACCGGTGGCTGGCCGATGCGGATGCCCTGATGCCGGCCTGAATGGCGTTCGTCACCCGCTTTGCACCGTCGCCGACCGGGCCGCTGCACCTCGGCCACGCCTATTCGGCCATGCTCGCCCACGACATGGCGCGTGCCCAGGGCGGCACGTTCCTTCTTCGGATCGAGGACATCGACCGAACGCGCAGCCGGCCCGAATGGGAAGCTCAGCTGGTCGACGACCTGCACTGGCTCGGCGTGACGTGGGCCGAGGAACCGATGCGGCAATCGAACAGGTTGCCGGCCTATGCCGCCGCTCTCGACCAACTCTGGCAGATGGGCGTGATATACCCCTGCGACTGCACGCGCGCAGACATTCAAGCGGCACTCTCTGCCCCGCAAGAGGGCGCCGAACCCGTGCAGAGGCCGGACGGGCCCGTCTACCCCGGCACCTGCCGCAGCCACCTGGCCATGGAGCGACGCTTTCCCGAGGCGCATCGACGCCCGAAAGGCGAGGCGCTGCGGCTCGACATGGGCCTGTCGGCGGGAATTGCGGGCTTGTTCGTTCACCGGATCGACAGCCCCTGCGGGGGATGGCACTGCTATGCGGGCTATGACGAGACCGGACTCAACCCTGGCCGCGTCGAGTTCACGCCCGACGAGATGATCGAGGCGGTGGGCGATGTGGTCGTGGCCCGGCGTGACATGGGCACGTCCTACCACCTTTCGGTGGTGGTGGACGACGCCGCGCAGGGTGTGACGCATGTGGTGCGCGGCGCGGATCTGGGTGGAGCAACGAAAATCCACGTCGTGCTGCAGAAGTTGCTTGGCTTGCCCACGCCAGTCTATCACCACCACCGCCTGATCCGCGACGATCAGGGGAAGCGTCTGGCCAAGCGCGACGATGCCCGCGCCTTGTCGAAGTACCGCGCCGACGGGGCGTCACCCGCGGATATCCGCACGATGGTCGGCCTCCACTAGGGCTCAGGCCGCATCAACTCGACCTCGGAACCCTCTCTTACAGCTGTATAAAAGCAGGTTCTTCGATTGGTGTGGCAGGCCGGGCCTTCTTGCTCGACCAGCACCAGCAGACAGTCGCGGTCGCAGTCCACACGCATTTCGACCAGCCGCTGGACGTGCCCCGAGGTTTCACCCTTCACCCAGAACACCGCGCGCGAGCGGCTCCAGTAGGTAACGCGCCCGGTTGCCAAAGTCTTCACCACGGCTTCGGCGTTCATCCATGCAACCATCAGGACTTCGCCCGAGACATGGTCCTGCGCAACCACAGGTATCAGCCCTCTGGTATCGTAAGCGAGAGACTGGGGGTCGAACTCGGTCATGGCATTCCTCGGGACTAGCCTCTGCAGGGGACTGGCCTCTGCATGGGGTCGGGCCTAAATAGAAGGCTCAGACCCCGAGGGAAAGCCATGAGCGCCGAGACCGACCTCATAAAGCTCTACTCCACGCGCATCCTGGCGCTTGCTGCCGACATCCCGCACCACGCGCGGCTTGACCAGCCCACCGCCAGCGCCCGCCGACGGTCGCCGCTCTGCGGTTCCACCGTGACTGTGGACCTCGTGGTCGACGACGGCCGGATCGCCGAGTTCGGGCAGGATGTGAAAGCCTGCGCACTCGGCCAGGCGGCAGCGTCAATCGTTGGGGCCCATGCCATAGGGCGGACCCGGGCCGAGATTGAACGTGCGCGCGACGAGTTGACGGCCATGCTCAAGAGCGCCGGTCCCGCCCCGTCGGCACCATTTGGCGACCTCGCAGTACTCCTGCCTGCCCGCGACTACCGCAACCGCCACGCGTCTGTTCTCCTCGCGCTCGAGGCGGCTGCCGAGGCCTTCGCCGCCGCCGAAGCCTTGCAGGTCGCTCGCCCTTAACCCCCCGGAAAGGTGACTAGAATATTCAGGCTCCGTCGCGACCCGCGGAGTAGCAATGTTCGACCAGCACAATCCGGCAGAGAACCTCCCCACGGAAGACCGGCGCACGTCGCGGATCCCGGAACTCGCCCTCGAGCTTTGTGCCGAGATCGTCGACATCGCCGGCTACCTCAGCGGGGTCGACCGCGAGGCGGATGCGCAGATGGACCTCCTCGGCACTGTCCGCGCGCGCTCTCACGAAGTGCTTGTCGCCAACCAACGCGTTCACGGCACGGCCCAGGCGATGGCAAGCCTGTCGCGGGAGATGCTGGGAGACGTCAAGGAGACCATCGCCGAAGCCCGCGATGGCGCGAATCGCGTGACCGAAGTTGCCGCCTGGGTCGAACAGCTCGACCCGCGCACAGAAGCACTGAATACCCGCCTGCGCGGCATGATGGAGAATACACAGGCGATTCTCTCCATCGCGGCCCAGGTCAACATCCTCGCCATCAATGCCAAGATCGAAGCTGCCCGCGCAGGGCAGGCCGGTCGCGGCTTCTCCGTGGTTGCCGAGGCGATCAACGATCTCTCCCGTCGAACGGCCGCCGCAGCGCAGAACATCACCGCAAGCACAGAGGCGCTTTCGACCGAGTTCGGTCTTCTGCGCCGCGAAGCGGGAGAGACCGCGCGTAAATCGGCGCTCGTGCGCGATGCGGTGTCCGCAAACGACCGCGCCTTGACGGGTCTGGTGTCCGGATTGACGGGGCTGGGCGAACAGACGGACGACATCGCGAGCCATTGCCACGCCGTCGAGGCCGCGGGAGAGGCGTTCGGGCCGGCATTCGGCGCCATGGAGCAGTCGTACAAGACGGTGGCAAGCAACGTCCGGCAAGCACGCAAACGGGTGGAGGGTCTCGTCGACAAAAGCGAGGAGCTCTATCGCCGAAACGTTTTCCTCGGGGGCAGTGGCGCCGACGCACGCTTCATCGACCACGTCCGCCGTACAGCCGAGGAGATTGGACAAGCCTTCGAGAATGCAGTCGAGCGCGGTGAGATCAGCGTCGAAGCCCTGTTTAGCCGAAGTTACCAACCCGTTTCGGGTTCGAATCCGGCCCAGGTGATCGCTCCCTTCACCGCATTGACCGACCGACTGCTGCCCCCGTTCCAGGAAGCCGCGCTCAGCATAGACCCGCGTATCGTGTTCTGCGCAGCGGTCGATTCCAACGGGTACCTGCCAACGCACAACCGGAAGTTCTCGCATCCGCAGGGCCGGGATCCGGTATGGAACGCCGCAAACTCTCGCAACCGTCGGATTTTCGACGACCGCGTTGGACTTAAGGCAGGCCGCAACACGGAGGCGTTCCTGTTGCAGTTCTACCAGCGCGACATGGGCGGAGAGACACAACTTATCACGGATGTATCGGCTCCGATCCGAGTGCGCGGGCGACACTGGGGCGGCCTGCGGCTGGCCTACGCGCACTAGACACCGAAAAAACGCCGCCACCTCGGGGAGGTGGCGGCGCAGTCAAGCAGGTCACCGTGTCGAAGGCCCCGGGAGACAGACCGGGACGGATGGGTCGCAGCGCGCCGGGGACAAGGCAGCTGCGGAGAACACAGGACCGCAGGCAGACCTCAGACGAAACCAGGCAGCGAAAGACCGACAAGCAGCATCACCAGCAGGGCAAGCGCACCGAGCGCATCCTCTCCGAGAGTTGGCGCGGTGCGAAGTACCAAGGATTTGAGACCGATCAGCATCATGCGCGCCCCATAAGAGTTTTGTTCCTCTTATGTTCGCACACCCTTAACGATCTGGCAAGAACTTTAGGAGAACATCCAAGGTCAGCCCACACTCATCAACTGAAAGGCGCGATCCTGCTCCATGAGCCACAGCAGCGTCCGCGCCGCCGCACCCCGCGCTGAGGCAAGCCCGGGATCGTCGGCCAGAAGTTTCCGTGCGTCCCGCTGCGCGGTCGCCATGAGGCCCGTCTGTCGCTCGAGATCGGCAATGCGAAAGCGCGGGAGACCCGATTGCGCCGTGCCCAGAAGATCGCCTGCCCCGCGCATCGCAAGGTCCTCTTCGGCGATCCGGAAGCCGTCCTCCGTCTGGCGCAGAATGGCGAGGCGCCGTGCGGCCGCGTCGGACAGCGGCGGCGTATAGAGCAGCAGGCACGTCGACTTCGCCGCGCCGCGCCCTACTCGTCCGCGCAACTGGTGAAGCTGCGCGAGCCCAAAGAACTCGGCGCGCTCGACCACCATGATCGATGCGTTGGGAACGTTCACGCCGACCTCAATGACGGTCGTCGCCACGAGTACCTTCGTCTCGCCGGCAACGAACCGGGCCATGGCCGCATCCTTTTCGGCGGGGGGCATCTGGCCATGCACGAGCCCGACGACCCCTTCGCCGAAGGTGGCGCGCAGCCGTTCGAACCGCTCGGTTGCCGCGGTCAGGTCCACGACCTCGCTTTCGTCCACGAGCGGACAGACCCAATAGGCTTGCCGCCCCTCGGAGACCGCTTCCCGAAGATGCCCGACGACCTCCCCGATCCGCCCCGATGAGACAAGCGCCGTGACAACTGGCGTTCGCCCGGGCGGCTTCTCGTCGAGCAGCGAGACGTCCATGTCGCCGTAGTTCGCCAGCGCCAGCGACCTCGGAATCGGCGTGGCCGTCATCACTAGCACGTCCGCGCCCTGACCCTTTGCGCCCAGCTCCATCCTCTGCGCCACGCCGAAGCGATGCTGCTCGTCGATCACCGCAAGACGCAGGTCGCGGAAAACCACATCCTTCTGGAATACAGCATGTGTGCCCACGACCATGTTGATATCGCCCTTCGCCAAGGCGGCAAGCTTGGCGGAACGCTCCGCGCCCTTGTCGCGGCCGGTCAGGATCTCCAGAACCACGCCTGCACTTTCAGCAAGCGGCTGCAGCCCCTGCAGGTGCTGGCGCGCCAGAATCTCGGTCGGCGCCATCATCACACCCTGGCCCCCAGCCTCCACCGCGACCAGAAGCGACATGAAGGCGACAAGGGTTTTCCCTGCACCTACATCGCCTTGCAGAAGTCTGTTCATACGGCTTGCTTCGGCCATGTCGGCGGCAATCTCAGCCATCGCGCGTGTCTGTGCGTCCGTCGGACGATAGGGCAGCGCCGCAAGTACCTTTGATTGCAGCCGGCCCGTCGCGAGGGAGGCTCGACCCTTTCCGCGACGCTCGACGGCACGGGCGAGCGAAAGCGTGAGTTGGTGAGCGAAAAGCTCGTCATAGGCCAGCCGCAGCCGCGCCGGCGCATCGGGTGACAGATCGGCCTCTACTAGCGGCGCGTGAGCCGCCACCAGCGCCGCGCGCCAACCCGGCCACCCCTCGCGCGCAAGGAGCGCCGCGTCGATCCATTCCGGCAACTCGGGCGCACGTTGCAGCGACGCGCGCGCCGCCCGACCAATGACCCGCTGTGTCAGGCCCTCGGTGAGCGGATAGACCGGCTCGAACACCGGAAGTTCGGCGGATACGTCGGGGCGCAGGATATGATCTGGATGCACCATCTGCGCCACTCCGTCGAACAGTTCCAGCCGCCCCGAGACGATCCGGCGCTGGCCGGTTGGCAATTTCCGCGTCACCTGGTCGCCACGGGCATGGAAGAAGACGAGGTCGAAGCTCGTGGCTGCGTCCTCAACCTGCACCCTCAGCGGGCCCGACTTGCTGCGCGGTGGTATGTGGCGGCCCACCGTCACCTCGACCGTCACAGTCGCGGGGGGCACGATGTCCCGGATCGAGGCGCGGAAGCTTCGGTCGATGCCTGAATGAGGCAAGGTGAACAGCAGGTCGCGCGGCCGCTCGATCCCCAGCCGTGCGAGCAGTCGCGCGGACTTGGGGCCAACCCCCTCCAGCCCCTCGATCTCCCCGAAGAGTGGAAACAGGATGTCGGGCCGGGTGCCCATGTGCTCAGTCTGCACCGATCAGGGTGAGCCAGGCGTCCTCGTCGATGATCGCGACGCCATATTTCTCGGCGTCCCTCGCCTTCGACCCCGCCCCCGGGCCGGAGATCAGGAAATCAGTCTTCGCCGAGACCGATCCCGCCACCTTCGCCCCGAGCGCCTCGGCGCGCGCCTTTGCTTCGGCGCGGGTCATTCTCTCCAAAGTACCGGTGAAGACGAGCGTCTTGCCGGCAATGGCACTGCCGTTGCCTAGCGGTCGCTCGGCCGGCAACACCTCTAGATGCGCGACCAGACGGTCGATCGAAGCCCGTTCGGCCTCGTGGTGGAAGGTCCTCACCAGCGATGCAGCCATCACCTCACCCACCCCGTCGATTGAAAGTAGGTCGTTCCAGGCGTCGCCCTGACCGACCTCGGCAGCCGTGACAGCGGACTCGAACGCTTCCCAAGTGCCGAAGTGACGCGCCAGAAGCCCGGCAGCGGCCTCGCCGACATGGCGGACACCAAGGGCAAAGATGAGCCGTTGCAGCGGGACACGCCGTCTATCTTCGATCGCGGCAAGGAGGTTGGCAGCAGACTTCTCGCCATATCCCTCTCTGTTCTTAAGCTTTTGCAATGGGTTGGCGGTGTCTCTTGAGGAAAGTGTGAAGATGTCGGCGGGTTCGCGGATGGGAAGGAGATCGTCGTTGTAGAACATCTCGACCTGCCGTGCGCCGAGCCCTTCGATGTCGAAGGCCGCGCGGGAGACAAAGTGCTTGAGCCGCTCGACCGCCTGAGCGGGGCAGATCAGGCCTCCGGTGCAACGCCGCACGGCATCGCCCTCTTCGCGAAGGGCCGGCGACCCGCATTCGGGGCAGTTGGCCGGGAACAGGTACGGCACCGCGCCTTCCGGGCGTTGCGACAGGTCGATATCGGCCACCTTCGGGATCACGTCGCCGGCGCGGTAGACCTGCACCCAATCACCTTCGCGGATGTCCTTGCCGCCGCGGATCTCGTTGCCGCGCGCATCGCGCCCGGCGATGTAATCCTCGTTGTGAAGCGTCGCGTTTGACACGACGACGCCCCCGACGGTGACAGGCAAGAGCCGTGCTACAGGCGACAGTGCCCCGGTACGGCCGACCTGGATCTGGATCTTCTCCAGTCGCGTCCAGGCCAGTTCGGCCGGAAACTTGTGCGCGATCGCCCAGCGTGGCGTGGTGGAGCGAAAACCGAGCCGCGCCTGCAGCGCAAGGTCGTTCACCTTGTAGACGACGCCATCAATATCGTAACCGAGCGTCGCGCGGCCCTGCTCGATCTCTCGGTAGGTGGCCATGAGGGCGGCGGTGTCGCTGCAGAGCCGGGTCATCGGATTGGTCACGAAGCCAAGCGAAGCCAAGCGCCCGAGCGCGGCAATCTGCGTTGCGCCGATAGGGTTCGACAGCGCACCCCAGCCGTAGGCGAAGAAGTGCAGCGGCCGTGACGCGGTGACGGCAGGATCGAGCTGGCGAAGCGATCCTGCAGCGGCATTGCGCGGGTTGGCGAAGGTCTTTCCACCCTCTGCCGTAGCGCGGTCGTTCAGCGCGCGGAAATCGGCGTGCGACATGTAGACTTCGCCCCGCACTTCGAGGAGCTCTGGGGCATCATCCAGCCGGGCAGGAATGTCGGCGATGGTGAGCGCATTGGCGGTGACGTTCTCGCCCACTGTGCCGTCGCCCCGTGTTGCAGCCTGCACCAGCCGCCCCCCCTCATACCGAAGCGAGAGCGACAAGCCGTCGATCTTGGGCTCGGCGGTAAAGGCAAGGGCGGCGTCGCCGAGGTTCAGGTAGCGGCGGATGCGATCAACGAAGTCGGCAATGTCCGCTTCAGAAAACGCATTCTCAAGCGACAGCATGCGCACCGTGTGGGCGATCTTGCCGAAGCCCTCGGCCACGGCGGCACCAATCTGTTCGGACGGGCTGTCGGCGCGCTTGAGTTCGGGAAAGCGCGCCTCGATGGCAGCGTTACGTGCCTTCAGCGCATCGTAGACGGCATCGCTGATCTCGGGGGCATCTTCGGCGTGGTAGGCTCGGTTCGCCCGGTCGATCTCGCGCGCAAGTTTGTCAAGCTCGGCGCGTGCCTCGGCTTCGGTCAGCGCCGATACCTCCCTCGGCTCCGCCATTGCGTGCCCCCTCCGCCTTGCTGTGGTCCGTGGCGAAAGTGATAGTGCCGGGGCGGCCGGGGGTCCAGCCTGTGGAGGCAGGCATCTTGGGGTTCGCCGGCGCCACCGGGCGTCCTGGCGAACCCCTGCCCTGCCTCAGGCCCCGAGAGCCAGGCGGCGGTGGGCTTCGGCCGGCTCGGGATCGCGCAGCACATAGCCGCGGCCCCAGACCGTCTCGATGTAGTTCTCGCCACCGGTCGCCTGCGCGAGTTTCTTGCGCAGCTTGCAGATGAAGACGTCGATGATCTTGAGTTCCGGCTCGTCCATGCCGCCGTAGAGATGGTTGAGGAACATCTCCTTGGTCAGGGTCGTGCCCTTGCGGAGCGACAGAAGCTCCAGCATCTGGTATTCCTTGCCGGTC